>CAYRVP010000093.1:0-16359 GCA_964427845.1 uncultured Caldilineaceae bacterium | reverse complement strand
AACCCACAGGCAATCTGGATGAAGAGACGGGCGGCTCTGTGCTGAACCTGCTGCTGGAGTTGACGCGCGGCGCCGGCAAGACGCTCTTCATGGCCACCCACGCCGTCGAGGTGGCAGCGCGTGCCGACCGTGTTCTCCACCTCGAACGCGGCAAACTGGTCAGCGACGATCTCTGGCGCTCAACACACCAAAAATGAAATGCGACGCAAAGACGAAATTCCTGTACGCAGAAAAAGCGGTAACAACGGAAACAACATGAAAGACGCTTTCCATGTTGTTTCCGTTGTTACCGCTTTTTCTGCGTACAGGAATTTCGTCTTTGTACCGTATCTACACAGGAGTCTGAGATGACGGTATTGAAGCAGGCGTGGCGCCATGCCCTGCGGCGACCGCTGCAAAGCCTCTTTCTGATTCTGGGCGTGGCGATTGGCGTGGCCATGATTGTAGCCATTGACCTCGCCAATGGCTCGGCGCAGCGCGCTTTTGAACTGGGCGCCGAGAGCGTCACCGGGCGCGCCACGCACACAATCACCGGCGGCCCCAGCGGGCTGGACGAGGCGCTCTACGTGCAACTGCGCACGCAAGAGGGCGTGCGCAACAGCGCGCCCGTGGTCGAGGATTACGTGACCGCGGTCGAGCTTGACGTGCAACCCATGCGCCTCTTTGGCGTGGACCCCTTCGCCGAGCAGCCCTTTCGCAGCTATCTGGGGCTCGGTGACCAGTCGCGGACCCCTGCGGCCGACTACCTCTCCGAACTCATGGCCACCCCCAACACGGTGCTGCTCAGCGCCGACATCGCGCAACGCTACGGATTGACCACCGGCGACAGCCTCACGATCCGCCACGGCGCCGACACGGACACGCTGACGATTGTGGGGCTGCTTGCGCCGTCGGATGAACTGAGCCGGCGCGCACTCGAGGGGCTGCTGCTTACCGACATCGCCAGCGCACAGGAACTGCTGGGGCGCGTGGGCAAGCTCGACCGCATTGACCTGATAGTGCCCGCCACCGGCGCGGGCGCGGCGCAACTGGATGCAATCCGCGACATGCTGCCGCCGGGCGCGCTGCTGCGCGAGGCCTCGGCGCGCGCCGGCACTGTCAACGAAATGACGCGCGCCTTTCGCCTCAACCTCACGGCGCTCAGCCTGCTGGCGCTGGTGGTCGGGCTGTTCCTCATCTACAACACGGTCACCTTCGGCGTCATCCAGCGGCGGCCCGTGCTGGGCAGCCTGCGCGCGCTGGGCATGACCCGCCGCCAGATTTTCGCGCTCATCCTGCTCGAGGCGGGCGTGCTCGGCCTGGTGGGCACGCTGCTGGGGCTGGCGCTGGGCGTGCTGCTGGGCCGCGGCGCCGTGCAACTGGTGACGCAAACCGTTAACGACCTCTTCTTCGTTGTTTCCGTGCGCGAAATTCATGTGCCGGTGATGACGCTCGTCAAGGGCGGGCTGATTGGCGTGGCGGCGGCGCTGGTGGCCGCGGCGGCGCCTGCGTGGGAGGCGACGAGCGTGCCTCCCGCCGGCGCCATGCGTCGCTCCAGCGTGGAGGAGCGCACGCAGCGCGCGCTGCCGTGGATTACGGGCGCTGGGCTGGCCTTGCTGGTCGCCGGCGGTCTGCTGCTGATTCCGCCGTGGAGCCTGGTTGTCTCCTTCGCCGGCCTCTTCGCCGTGGTGCTGGGCGCGGCGCTGCTCACGCCGGTGATCCTGCTGGTGCTGATGTTAGGGGCGCGACTGCTGCTGGCGCGCATGGGCATCATCGAGCGCATGGCCCCGCGCACCGTCACCCGTTCTCTAAGCCGTACTGCCGTGGCGGTGGCAGCACTCATGGTGGCGGTTTCCGTCATCATCGGCGTGGGGGTGATGATCGGCTCATTCCGCCTCACCGTTGTGCGCTGGCTCGACGACGTGCTTCAGGCCGATATCTACGTTTCGCCCCCCTCGCTGCAGAGCAGCACCGTGCTCACCGCGCTGGACCCCGCGCTGGTTGAGCAGATACGCGCCTTTCCGGGCGTTGAGCGCAGCGCCACCACACGCACAATCCCCGCCGCCGCCTTTGTGGCGGGGCGCACCGAGCCGCTCGATATCAACATCCAGGCGCTGAGTGTCGACCTCTCGGGCGATCAGCGCCGCTACCGCGCCCAGGTGGGTGATAACGCGCAGACCTGGCAAGCCGTGCGCAGCGGCGCTGCGCTTGTCAACGAGCCCATGGCCAACCGTTTTGGCGTGGCGCTGGGCGACACCATCGAACTACAGACCGACCGCGGCCTGAAGCCCTTTACCGTGGCCGGCATCTCCGTGGACTTCGACGTCAATCCGCTTGTGATTATGGACGAAACGCGCTACCGCGCGCTGTGGGATGACGCGGGCGTCTCGGCTGTGGCGCTCTTTGCCGCGCCCGGCGTCGATGTGGACACACTCGTGAATGCGTTGCGTGCGGCTTTCGCCGGACGAGAGAATCTGCTCATACGCTCCAACGTGGGCACGCGCACCGAGGCGCTGGCCGTTTTCGACCGCACCTTTGCCATTACCGTGGCGCTGCAACTGCTCGCCACGCTCGTCGCCTTTATTGGCATCCTGAGTACGTTGATGAGCCTGCAGCTTGAGCGCACGCGAGAAATCGGCATTCTGCGCGCCACGGGCATGACGCGCCGCCAACTCTGGCGCCTCTCGCTGCTGGAAACGGGGCTCATCGGTGCGAGTGCGGGGCTGCTGGCGCTGCCCACAGGGCTGCTGCTCGCGCTGATTCTGGTCTACATTATCAACCTGCGCTCATTCGGCTGGACCCTGGAGATGTTCCTGCAGCCGCAAACCTTTGTGCAGGCCTTCCTTGTAGCGCTGGGCGCGGCGCTGCTGGCGGGGCTCTACCCGGCCTGGCGGCTGGGACGCATTCCCCCGGCGCTGGCCGTGCGCGCAGAGTAGGCGCCGGCAGTCGACATCGTGCGGCGTGCAAACGCCTGATGAAAATGAAAAACAAGCGCCGCAGCGAATCCATCGCTGCGGCGCTCGCGCGTGTGACGGCTAGCAACTGTTGCACAGTCTATTGTTGACCGCCGTTGCCCTGGTGCTCAATCATCTTGTTGACGTTGATGCGCTTGGGCTTCACGGCCTCGCTCTTGGGCAGGCGCAGGGTGAGCACACCATTCTCGCAATTGGCATCCACCTTGTCGGCGTCAACAGCGGCCGGTAGAGAGATGCTGCGGCTGAAGCTGCCATAGCGCCGCTCGCGGACGTGATAGTTCTCGTCCTTGAGCTCCTGGTCGTTCCTGCTCTCTCCCTTGATGGTGAGCACATTGTCGGCAATCGTAACGTCAATATCCTCGGGTTTGACGCCCGGCACCGACGCCTTGATGACGTAGTCGTCGGCCTCTTCGGCCACGTCGAGTGCAAAGCCCTGGTTGCTGCTGCTGCCGCCCGTGCCCCAGAAGTTGCCTGGAACGGGATCGTTGAAGAAGCGATCCATGAACTGGCGCATGGTCATCATTTCGCGCGACGGGTCCCAGCGTGATAAAGCGGTCATACGTTCCTCCTTGTCGAACTCCTGCATACTGCGTGCTTGATCTGTTTCCTTCTGCGACGATGCACAACAGTGCGCTATGCGCTCGCCACGTTTCAAGAATCGCGCTGCAACCGTCAGTAGAGTGTATGCGGTATGTCAGTTTTGCATAAGAGTTGCTTACAGGCAGAAGGCGACACCGGGCGCGCAAAAAGGGCAGGCGGCATGCAGCCGCCCGCCCTGTGTGTCTGTACGGTTGTTGTTGGTGCGTCGGCGGCGCGCCGCACAAATGCGGCTACACGGGCTGGGTGATCACCTCAAGCTGGCTGAAGTGGCCGTTCTGACGAGTTGGGATTTGCACATCGATGTTCGGGGCCGTGAAAACGCCACCCTTGGGCAAAACCACGTCAAGCACGCCATTCTCGTAGACGGCTTCGATGCCGGCTGCGTTGATTGCGGCAGGGAAGACTACGCGCCGGCTGAAGGCGCCGCGCATGCGCTCGCGCAGGTGATAGCTTTCCTCACCAGTGGGCTGTCCGGGGCGACACACACCTGTGATCGTGAGGACATTGTCGGTTAGCTGAATCTCAATATCCTCGGGGCGCACGCCTGGTATGGCGGCGCTGATGACAAAACAATATTCCCGCTCGATCACATCCAGTGCGGGCTTTGCCCCGCGCCCTTGAGACCGAGGGGTGGTCTGTTGCCAATGCGGCCCGGCAAACAAGGGATCATTGTCGACGTGATCCATCATTTGCCGCGCGTGGCTTATATCCTGTGCAACTTCCCAGGAAGACAGGGCTGTCACTTTCGTGCCTCCTTACTACAACTAATTGAAGCGACAGTCCCCATTGACTATCTGTTGCGGTCCCCGTGCGGATGCGGCGGACCGAACCTTGGCAGCCAGTTGGCGGCTGCCGGCGCTCCCTCCGGTCGTGGCGTTGAATTTGAACGATTCTCACCAGAAAGCGCATACGCTCTGCCGACAAGGGGCAAAACCGCAGCGGCCTCGCGCACCGCCGGCGCAACCCAGTGAGCAGAAATGCGTAATGATTGACAGAGACGCCATGAGCCACATGGCACGACTGTGCATGCGTGCATGGTGCGCGCAAATGCACATGGTGGACAAAATTGCAACGCTTGGGAATCAGCCGTGGTTCCCTTTGGAGGCTGCTATGGCTATGAATTTGCCGGGGGGCTACACGCCCGCACCTGCGCCCACAGCCATTGTGGTGCGCGAGCGGCCGGGCTGTTTGGTGCAACTGCTTTGGTTCATCTTTGTAGGCTGGTGGCTGGGGCTGGCGGCGATTGCCTTCGCCTACCTCATGTTCCTGCCGATTCTTACAATTCCGATTGGTGTGCTGGTGCTCAATGCGCTGCCCGAACTGATTGCGCTGCGCCCCGCCGCGCGCCGCGTCACCGTCTATGGGCCGGTGCAGACACCGCAACCGAACATCTTCGTTCGTTCGCTCTGGTTCCTGCTGGTGGGATGGTGGCTGACGGCGCTTGTGCTCTTCCTGGGCTACGTGCTTTGCCTCACGCTCATCGGTATTCCGCTGGGCTTTGTGCTCTTTGATGCAGCGCCGGCGCTGCTCACGCTGCGGCGCGCGGGCTGAGAGCGAAAGCGCCTGTACGCAAGGCGCCCATATCGTAGCGGAAGGCCTCTCGGCTCTCGTATTGGTGGCCGCGTACTTTGGCGCCCGCAAAACGAAGGCCGAGAGGCCTTCCGCTACGATATGGGCGCTATAGACGCAGGCGGCGCAGCGCAGTTGCCGTTGTTTCGCGCCGCGCCTATCATGCTCCGTACGGAACCCTTGGTCTTCTCCATTTCCTTTACATAACCTTTGCGCCTGCGCGTTGTCGTTCCTCTTCTCCATGGCCGACGAACCCATCATCCATACATTCCAGCAACGGCGCGCCCTCGAGCAGGCGATTGATGCGCTTGCCGAAACCGCCAGTGAGGCCGACCTCGTGGAGGCTGTGCGGGCGCTCAAATTTGACTATCCCGCCACATTGCTTCTGCCCGCGCTGCTCAAGCGCCTCGATACGCCCTCAAGTCAGTTGCGCGGCGGGCTGGCGCGCCTGGCCGCCCTCCTCCCGCCCGATGAGGCCGCACCTGCGTTGCGCCGCTATGTGGGCGACCGCCGCAATCCCCCCACGGCGCGCACCACCGCAGCCATGATCCTCGACCGCTTTCTGGGTGCCCCTGCGCCCCCCGCCCTCACCGCCGACCTGCGCGAGAGCGACGATGCCGCCTTCCAGAGCCTTGCCGAGGCTGTGACTGACGCACGCACCAACCCCCACGTGCTGCTTGAGTATGTGACGCAGATGCAGCCCTACGGTGAGGAGATCGCGTTGCTGGTGCTCCATCATCTGGACCGTTTGGCCGCCGACGATCGCGCCCCGCTGCTTCGCCTCATGGCGCAGGACGAGCGTCCGGTGGTGGCGCGTGCGGCGCTGGGGCGGCTCGATGCGCTGGCGTCAAGCGGCAGCGCATCGGCGGCGCAGGCACTCTATTCGTTGCAGTGGGCCACCAGTGAGGACATTGCCGCGCTGGCCGAGCGCGCCCACCGCAAGCTGCATTTTCGCGGCGGCGGCTTTCGCCCCGCCGAGAGCGCCGCCGCCACGCGCGCGCTGCTCGCCCCCGCCGAAATCTCCGGCGCACAGTGGCTGCTGCTCGCGCTGCCCGCCGATCCGCACCTGCCCGCCAGCAGACCGCTGCTCGCCGGCTTTCACCTGCACATGGATTATGGCGTTCTCGACAGCTTCTTTGGCGAAGCGGGCGCAACACTGCCACCGCCCGCCCCGCTGGGCGGCGAAGTCGCGCTCCCCTCCGAGGCGGGCGATCGTCTCTACCTGGAGATAGGCTTCGACCTGGGGCGCTTCCTCTTGCGGCGGGCGCTTGCCATCCATGGCGAAGGCAAGGCGAAGATCCCGCTGCGTGGCGAGTATATGCTGCACCACGACCGCATCTGGCAGTTTACGCCGCCCGTCGCCCAGGCGGCGGCGGCCGCGCTGCTTGACTCGACAAATGTCACCCCACTTGCCGATGGCGACGTGCCCGCCGTGGCTGCCGCGCTGGAAGCCGAGCCGTGCATGGCCGAGTGGCTTATCCCCGCCCGCCCGCTGCAGAAGAGCCTCTCGCAGATGGCGGCAGGTCAGGCCGAGGCGCTGCTCGCGCGCATGACGCACGAGGCGCTGGAGACGATTGACGCCGGTCCCGTGGGCCCCACGGTGCGCCGCAACCTGGATAACGGGCTGCGCCTGCAGGCTGTGTGGCTCAACGCCGCCGGCCGCGCCTCTCTCGCTGCAGAGACGGTGCGCCTGGCCCGCACCCTTGCCAACTGGCCGCTGGTCGACAATCCGCTGCTCTTTGCCGCCCTGCGCCGCGGCCTGGACCAGCAGCGCAAGCCACGCAATCTCGGTGCACGAAAATAGGCCAGACACCATGCACACAACCATGCCCGGCGCATTCGCCGCGCTCTGGGCTGCCGATCGCGACGCGCAAAACCGGGCTTTCTACAACATCCTCGCCGCGAGCGACGAGCCTGTGCCCTGGGCCTACGACGTTTGGGACGAGGTGGTGGCGCAGCTTGGGTACAAGGACAACCACAATCGCGCCATCGCCGCCCAACTCCTCTGCAACCTGGCCAAGAGTGACCCCGACAAGCGCATGCAGGCCGCTTTCCCGGCGCTTCTCGCTGTGACGCGGGACGCACGCTTTGTCACCGCGCGCCATGCGCTTCAGTCGCTCTGGAAGGTGGGCGCGGCAAGCGCAGAGGGGCGCGCGCTGCTGCTGGAAGGCCTGGAGCGTAGATATGTGGAATGCCAAAGCGAGAAGAACTGTACACTCATCCGCTATGACATCATGCAGAGCCTGCGCAACGTCTACGACGCGGTGAGCGGCGAGCCCCTCAAGGCAAGGGCGCTGGCGCTGATTGAACTTGAGCCGGATCCCAGGTATCGCAAGAAGTACGCGGGCGTGTGGAAGGGGGCGTAGGCAGCGCGGGTGCATGGACAATGCAATGTTTCCGTGCTTGAAGGCGGCGCGAAGCGCAGCCCGTAGAACGCGAAAATTGCACGCAAATTGTGCCTTGCTGCGCAAGAACGTATGTGCTATAATGGCATCCTGTCACACCTCCGAGACCGGCAATCGGCAACCGATCGAATTGATGTGGACAAGGAGTAAGCCATGCAGAAAATTACGCCCAATCTGTGGTTCAATGACCAGGCTGAAGAAGCCGCGCACTTCTATACCTCGATCTTCAAGGACTCGAAGATCGGCGCCATCTCCCGCTATGGCGCAGAGGCGTTCGATGTGACGGGCAGGCCCGCAGGCTCGGTCATGACCGTGGAATTCGAGATCGAGGGGCAGCGCTTTCTCGCACTCAACGGCGGCCCCGATTTCACCTTCAGCGAAGCCATCTCCTTTGTGATCACCTGCGACACCCAGGCCGAGATTGACGCATACTGGGAGAAGCTTTCGGCAGGGGGCGACCCCGAGGCGCAGATGTGCGGCTGGCTCAAGGACAAGTTTGGCGTCTCGTGGCAGGTCGTTCCGAGCGCACTCGACGCATTGCTCGCCGACTACAATGACGCCAGTTACGACCGTGTCACGGCGGCCTTGCTGAAAATGAAGAAGCTCGACATCGCCGAGCTTGAGCGCGCGGCGGCAGGCGCGTAGCCACAAGCGCGCGGTTGCAGAAAGCAGCCAAGGGCGAGCGGTGCACATCATGCGTGCACCGCTCGTCTTTTCGTGTTGCTGATGCTTACACCGCGGCCGGCTTCCCTACTCGTGTATGCGCGTCTCTATCCGTCGATCGGGAATCAGCCAGAGCAGGGCCACAACGACATAGAGCGCGCAGGAAACATAGGGATTCATGAAGGCCAGCGGCACCGCGGCCGCATAGCAGGCGATGGACAATACCCCTTTGCGGTCGGGGCCGGCGGCCTGCGCCACCACCGAATCGGGGCCATCGAGGCGAATGAGCAGCAGCGCCAGGACCAAGTAGGCCACAGCGGCCATCAGCAGCACCGCGCCGTAGAACGCCACGGGCAATGGCGCAAAGAGGGTGCGCCCCATCCAGCCGGTGACAAAGGGGATGAGCGAAAGCCAGAAGAGCAGGTGCAGGTTTGCCCACAGCACGCCGCCGCTTACGGTGTGCGCCGCATGCAGCAGATGATGGTGGTTATTCCAGTAGATGCCGACGTATACAAAGCTGAGCACATAACTCAGAAAGGTGGGCGCTTCAGGGCGCAGCGCCGCCCAGGTTGGCTCGGCGGGCGCGTGCAGCTCCAGCACCATAATGGTAATGATGATCGCCAGCACGCCGTCGCTGAATGCTTCCATGCGGTTCTTTGGCATTGGGTGCTCGCTTCGTGAACGCCGTTCTGGATGCTGACGCTCAGCATAGCGGATGCAGCGCCCTGTGTCATCTGCAAAACGAGGGGGTGGACCGTGCGGTCCACCCCCTCGTTCGATCTATTAGGACAACAACGGCGTCACGTCGGAGACGTGACCTAATACGGCTGCTAAAAGACGCCCAACTCGTCGCGCGCCTCGTCCGAGAGCATGTCGGGGTTCCAGAAGGGGGTCCACGTCAGGTGGATGTTCACTTCCTCGAGCTCCGGGAAGGCCATGTGAGCCTCGCGCTGCACGTTGGTGATGATCTCCGGCCCTGCCGGGCAGCCGGGGCTGGTGAGCGTCATCGTGATCTCGGCGCTCTTCTCGGGCGTCACCTCAATCTCGTAGATCAGCCCCAGGTCCACAATGTTCAATTGCAGCTCGGGGTCATGCACGCGCTGCCTGAGGATGGCGCGAATTTCTTCGGGTGTGGGCATGCTCATGCTTCAATCTCCTTGTCGAAAAGAGTCCTGCCGGGAGGCGCTATGCGGGCGCCTGAATCAAAATCCTGTCACCCTCCACGCGCACCGCGAAGGTGGCCGTGGGTGCAATCGCGGGCATGCTCAGCGCTGCGCCCGTGCGGATGTCAAAGCGGGCGCCGTGGCGCGGGCACTTCACCTCACACTTGTTGACGATGGTTCCTTCCACCAGCGGCCCACCGTCGTGCGTGCAGCGGTCCTCAATTGCGTAGATTTCGCCGTTGAGGTTGAAAAGTGCAATGCGCACATCATCCACTTCCACCAGATGGCTGCTCGCCTCGGGCACCTGGTCCAGCGTCGCCACTTCCACAAAACCGTCAGTTGTTGCCATGTTGCTCTCCTGGTGAGAACAGCATAATTGATGATTGAAGATTGATGATTGCGGATGCTCGCACGGCGCAGAGCCAATCATCAATCTTCAATCATCAATTATGTTGTTGTTCTATTCCGGCCATTCCTCCATGCCATACGCCCCCGCCTTGAGCACCTTGAGGGGCAGCAGCGCGCACTTGAGGCGCACCGGGCCAATCTCGATGCCCAGCAGCTCGAGCATGTACTCCTTGTCGAGCGCGCGCACCTCGTCCATCGTCATGCCCACAATCTCCTCCATGAGCATGGAAGCCGACGCCTGGCTGATGGCGCAGCCGTGGCCATCGAAGGCTGCCGCCACCACCTTGTCATCCTCCACCTTGAGCTCGATGGTCAAATCATCGCCGCAGAAGGGGTTGTGGTCATGATAGTGGATGTCGGGGTTTTCCAGATGCCCCTTTTGGCGCGGATGCTTGTAGTGGTCGAGAATCGCTTCCCGGTAGAGTTGGTCGCTCATGTGAAACCCCAATTCGGGGGCAAAAGACAATTGATGATTGAAGATTGATGATTGGCATGCGCGGATGCGGATGCTCGCGTACAGCCCAATCATCAATCTTCAATCGTCAATCATCAATCAACCCTGAAGTCCGTCTAGAATGCAAAAATGTCGTGCGCCCGCTCCAGGCCACTGGCCAGGATGTCGATTTCGGCAGGCGTATTGTACAGGTAGACGCTGGCACGCGCACTGGCCACAATCCCCAGCGCATCGTGGACGGGTTGCGCACAGTGGTGGCCGGCGCGAATGGCCACGCCCGTACCATCCAGAATCGCCGACAGGTCGTGCGGGTGGATGTCGCCCAGCGTAAAGGCGACGAGCCCGCCGCGCTGGGCTGGGCCGGGGCCCAGGATGCGCAGCCCCTCCACCTGGCTCAGCCGTTCGTATGCGTAGGCGGTCAATGCGCGGTCGTGCGCGTCCACCCATGTCATGCCGATGCCGGTGAGGTAATCCACCGCCGCGCCCAGGCCAATCACCTCGGCAATCGCAGGCGTCCCCGCCTCGAACTTGTAGGGCACCACGTTCCAAAGCGACCCGCTCATTTTCACTTCGCGGATCATGTCGCCGCCCCCCTGCCACGGCGGCATCGCCTCAAGCAGCGCGCGCCGCCCGTAGAGCACGCCCACGCCTGTGGGGCCGCACATCTTGTGGCCGCTGAAGACAAGGAAATCGACGTCGAGCGCCTGCACATCCACGGGCATGTGGGGCACACTTTGCGCGCCGTCCACCAGCGCCAGCGCGCCCACGGCGTGCGCACGCGCAATCAGCCGTGCCGCATCGTTCACCGTGCCCAGCACGTTGCTCACGTGAATGAAAGAGAAGAGTTTCGTGCGCTCGGTGAGCAGATTGGCCAGCGCGTCCTCGTCCAGCAGCCCCTGCGGCGTAATGGGGATGTACTTGAGCGTAAAGCCCAGCTCTGCCTGCAGGATTTGCCACGGCACAATGTTGCTGTGGTGCTCCATCTCGGTGATGAGCACTTCGTCGCCCGGCCGCAGATTGGCGCGCCCCCATGTTTGCACGACAAGATTGATCGCCTCGGTGGCGCCGCGCGTAAAGATGATCTGCTTGTCGCTGGGGGCGTTGATGAAGCGGGCGACTTTTGTGCGCGCGCCCTCGAAGAGCATGGTGGCTTCTTCGCTCAACGTGTGCACGCCGCGGTGAACGTTGGCGTTGGTCTGCCGGTAATAGGCGTCCATGGCCTGCAGGACCACCTCCGGCTTCTGCGACGTCGCGCCGTTGTCCAGGTAGACGAGCGGGTGCGCCTCTTTGCCTATGCGCCGCTGCAGGATGGGGAAATCGCGCCGGATTTGCTCGGTGCGTATTGCGTCGTTCGCTGTTGCATGGTCCACGTCGATAGCCACAATCAGCCCTCAAATTCGCTGCAAACGAAAATCGGAGACCGCAGGCGGGAGCGCCCAGTGCGCAGTCTCCGGTCCATCACCATCGCATATTGTACAACATGGTTCAAGAGTTCAAGGGTTCAAGGTTCGTGCACCATCGGCTGCTCGCTGCAACGCGGCGAACTCTCGAACCCTTGAACCTTGGACTCTTGAACCCCTTTTCAGCCGCCGATCTTGCGTTCGATGACGCGCTCGAGCTTGTGCACGACGCTCTCCACGGGCACACGGTCGAGCACAGCCTGGAAGAAGCCCTGCACAATCATGCGCTCGGCTTGCGGCCGGCTGAGGCCACGCGCCATGAGGTAAAAGACGTACTCAGCCTCCACCTGTGATGCGGTGGCGCCGTGCGTGCAGCGCACATCGTCGGCCTCAATCTCCAGGCCGGGGATGCTGTCGGCGCGCGCCGTGCTGTCGAGAATCAGGTTGCCGTTGCGCTGGTAGGCGTCGGTGCGCTGCGCCTTGGGGAAGACCTTGATGACGCCCATGTAGACGCTGCGCGCCTTGTCCTTGAGCGCGCCATTGAAGAGCAGGTCGCTAAAGCAATGGGGTGCATGGTGCAACTGCAGCGTCTGGTGGTCGATGTGCTGTTTGCCGGTGGGGAAGTAGATGCCCAGTAGTTCGGCGTGGCCCCCTTCGCCCAGCATGTCCACATCCAGGAATGCCTTGGTGACGCGGCTGCCCCATGAGACCTGAATCCAGCGCAGGTCGGCGTTGCGCTGCAGTGCGGCGCGGCCGGTGAGGAAGTTCCACGTCGAGTGCTCAAAGTCCTGCAGATTCATGTAGCGAACGATGCTGTTGTCACCCAACCAGAGTTCGACGACGCTGCTCTGCAGGCCGTTCTCGCCGCCCAGCAGGTCATCCACCACGGTGACTTCGGCGCCCGTATCGGCAACCAGCAGCGTGTGATGGAAGGAGCCGACGCCCGTGCTGGCCTGGTTGAGGATAATCTGCAGGGGCAGCTCGACCTTGACGTTCTTCGGCACGTAGATGAACGCGCCGCTGTCCCACAGCGCCGCATGCAGCGCGGTGAACTTGTTGTGATCGGGCTTCACCACTTCAGTCATGAAGTACTTCTGCACAAGCTCGGGGTGGGCGTGCAGCGCCTCGCGCAAGCCCATGAAGATGACGCCCTGCACGCCTACGTTGCTCTCGTCGTCGTGATAGATGGCGGCGCCATCCTGGAAGACGAGGCTGGCAGCGCTCTTGAGCTCGTCCAGCTCGTGCTGAAGGGTCTTGCTCACCTTTGCCTTGGCCTCGGCCTGCGCCAGGGGGACGAACTTGTCCAGCTTGAAGCCGGTGAGGCTTGTGCGCCGCCATGCTTCGTCGGTTGGGCTTGGCCAGGGTATCTGCTCAAAGGCAGCCCACGCAGCCATGCGAAAGTCGAGCATCCAGCCCGGCTCATTGCGTGCGGCCGACAGCGCACGCACGGTGGCCTCGCTGAAGCCAGTGGCCATTTCCATCACCGCCCGCACCGCTGTCGGCACAGTATCCTGCTTTGCCATTTCCTTAACCATTTCGCTCACGGCGTTTCGCTCCGTTGTTCTTCCACTTAAGGCGCCTCTGCGAACAATGATTGACGATTGATGATTGGCCTTGCGTGCGATCACTCGATGAGCGCACGCCAATCATCAATCTTCAATCATCAATCGTCGTTCGCTGTCACGCCGAATTATCCAATCGACCCTTCCATCTGGAGCTGGATGAGACGGTTCATCTCCACCGCATACTCCATGGGCAGTTCCTTGACCAGCGGCTCGATGAAGCCGCCCACAATCATCGCGGCGGCTTCATCCACGCCAATGCCGCGGCTCTGCAGATAGAAGAGCTGCTCTTCGCCAATCTTGCTGACGGAGGCCTCGTGGCCCACGCTCACCTCATCTTCTTCAATCTCGATGTAGGGATAGGTGTCCGAGCGGCTGGCTTCATCCAGCAGCAGCGCGTCGCAGACGACGTTGCTCTTGCTGTGGTGTGCGCCCTTGGCCACCTTGAGAAGGCCGCGGTACGATGCGCGCCCGCCATCCTTGCTGATCGATTTGGAGACGATCTTGGAGGAGGTATAGGGTGCGCCATGCACCACCTTGCCGCCCGCATCCTGGTGCTGACCCTTGCCGGCAAAGGCAATCGAGAGGATTTCACCGTGCGCCCTGGGCCCCAGCATGTAGACCGCCGGGTATTTCATCGTCACCTTGCTGCCCAGGTTGCCGTCAATCCACTCCATGGTCGCGCCTTCGTAGGCTACCGAACGCTTGGTCACCAGATTGTAGACGTCGGTGCTCCAGTTCTGGATCGTGGTATAGCGGCAGCGTGCGCCCTTCTTGATGATAATCTCCACCACCGCGCTGTGCAGGCTGTTGCTGCTGTAGATGGGGGCTGTGCAACCTTCCACATAGTGGACGCTCGCACCCTCCTCCACAATGATCAGCGTGCGCTCGAACTGGCCCATGTTCTCCGTGTTGATGCGGAAGTAGGCCTGCAGTGGGATGTCCACATGGACGCCCTTGGGCACATAGACAAAGCTGCCGCCGCTCCAGACTGCACTGTTCAACGCGGCGAACTTGTTGTCCGCCGCCGGAATAATCGTGGCGAAGTACTCGCGCACAAGATCCTCATGCTCGCGCAGCCCGCCGTCCATGTCCAGGAAGACAACACCTTGCTTCTCCCACTCCTCGCGCAGGCTGTGGTAGACAACCTCCGAGTCGTACTGTGCACCCACACCGGCGAGGAACTTGCGCTCCGCTTCGGGGATGCCCAGGCGATCAAAAGTGCGCTTGATGCTGTCGGGCACGTCATCCCAGGACTTGCCGCTCTTGTCCGTCATGTCCATGGGGTTGAGATAGTAGATGATCTCGCCAAAGTCAATCCCGCTCAGGTCAGCCCCCCAGGTGGGCATGGGCTTGCTGAAGAAGATGTCCAGCGCCTCGTGGCGGAACTGGCGCATCCAGTCGGGCTCGTTCTTCTGGTCGGAAATCGCATCAACAACGGCATGGCTGACGCCACGCTCCGTCTGGTATACAGACGAAGCTTCGTCATGGAAGCCATAGCGATAGCCGTCCTTGACGCCGGAGAGTTGTTCGCGATCGGTTTGTGTTGCCATCGGTCGTTCTCCTTAAATTACAGCAAAGTTCAAGGGTTCAAGGGTTCGAAGTTCAAGAGTCAGGCGTCATGCACCCGGTTCCCGTCAAGAGACGAGCCTCGGCGGCTGCGAACCTTGAACACTTGAACCGTGAACTCTTGAACTGCTTTATGCGGCGACGGCGTCTGCGGGGCCGAATTCCTTCTCCACCCAGCCGTAGCCGCGCTCTTCGAGCATGTGCGCCACTTCGGGGCCGCCGGTCATGACCACACGTCCGCCGTGGAAGATGCTCACATACTTGGGCGTGACATAGTTGAGCAGCCGCTGGTAGTGCGTAATCATGAGGAAGCCACGGTCGGGCGTGGCCAGCTTGTTGATGCCGTCGGCCACGACGCGCAATGCGTCAATGTCCAGGCCCGAGTCCGACTCGTCAAGGATGGCAAACTTCGGTTCGAGCATGGCCATCTGCAGCACTTCGGTGCGCTTCTTCTCACCACCCGAGAAGCCATCGTTCAGATAGCGACGGGCGAAGGAGGGGTCCACGTTGTACTCACCCATCTTCGCATTCAACTCCTTGCGGAACTCGCGCATGGGCATGAGGTTGCTGCCGATGACGGCGCTCTGCCCCGTCTCTGCCTTGCGCTCGGTGTAGCCGCGCACATTGGAGACGGCGGTGCGCAGGAAGTTGGCTACGCTCACACCAGGTACGGCCACCGGGTACTGAAAGGCGAGAAAGATGCCCGCCTTGGTGCGCTCGTCGGCCTCCATCTCCAGCAGGCTCTGTCCGTCAATCAGGATATCGCCCTCGGTGACGGTGTAGTGCGGGTGACCTGCGATGACGTAGGCCAGCGTCGACTTGCCCGAGCCATTGGGGCCCATCAGCGCGTGGATCTCGCCGCTGTGCAGCGTCAGGTTCACGCCCTTGAGGATTTCCGTGTCCTCGACGGTGGCGTGCAGGTTGCGGATTTCAAGAACACTCATGGCTGCTTCTTTCCTCTCAAGTGCGTGACTGCGTAAAGTAAATGTGTTTCTGGTCGGGTTACTGAATCAGTTCATTCTACCGGTTTGGCTGCGGCGCTGTCGGTAACCAATCCTGAAAACAGCTGTACGCAGGAATTGCGGTAACAACAAGCACGCAACGAATTTGAGCGTGCTATGCCGCCGCACCAATTGCGGCTGGGCGCACCACAAACGAGCAGCGCGCGTGGCCATCCATCATGCAGGAGGAGAGGGTGACGTCGGAGCCAAGCACCGAACGCATCATCTTCTCGTCCATCTCGCAGATTTCGCGGTGCTGCTGTGCGAGCTCATGGTAGGGGCAGTTGTAGGCCGTGAGCACAATCGAGCCGTCGGCCTGCACAATGTTGTCGGTGAGGACGCCCCGTTCCTCGAGCGCACCGGCCATCTCGGTGACGCGCTGCTGCAGGCCCAGCCCACGCACCGAGCCGGCGTAGCGCTGCGCCAGGCGGTCGCCCACGCGGTCGAGCAGCAACTGTGCACGCGCAGGGCCCTCAATGGCAAAGACCTCCTGCAGGAGCGTCAGCGCCAAATCGTCACAGTGGCAGCCAAAGAGTTCCTGTGTCTTGTCGGTCATGGCGTAGACGTGGTGTGGCCGCCCCACGCCGTTATGCACGCTCTGGCGGCGGATG
>CAYRVP010000092.1:0-16839 GCA_964427845.1 uncultured Caldilineaceae bacterium | reverse complement strand
CCCCCCCGCCCGTCTGGCAGACCTGCGCGCGCAAATGCTGGGCATCCGTCTCTTTGAGGAGACGGCCGCGAATCTCTACTTCCAGGGGCTGGTGCACGGCACAATGCACCTCAGCATCGGCCAGGAGCCCGCGGCAGTGGGCGCGTGCGCGGCGCTGCGTCGCAGCGACTACATCACCTCCACGCACCGCGGCCACGGCCACTGCATTGCCAAGGGCGCGCAGGCCTCGCTGATGATGGCCGAGTTCATGGGCAAGGAAGCGGGCTACTGCCGCGGCCGCGGCGGCTCCATGCACATGGCCGACGTGGAAACGGGCAATTTGGGCGCAAACGGCATTGTGGCCGGCGGCGTGCCCATGGCCGCAGGCGTGGGCCTCAGCCTCAAACTCCAGCACCGCGACGACATCGTGCTTGTCTTCTTTGGCGACGGCGCCGCCAACGAGGGGGCCTTCCACGAGAGCCTCAACATGGCCGCCATCTGGGATCTGCCCGTCATCTACTTCTGCGAGAACAACCAGTACGCCATGAGCATGGCCATCAGCCGCGCCAGTCGCGTGGACAACCTCAGCGCACGCGCCGCCGGCTACGGCATCGCCGGCGTCACCGTGGACGGCAACGACCTCTTCGCCGTCTTTGATGCCGTGCAGACCGCCGTGACGCGCGCCCGCGCGGGTGCCGGCCCCACGCTGATTGAGGCCAAGACCTATCGTTGGAAGGGGCACAGCAAGAGCGACAAGCAGCGCTACCGCACGCGCGACGAGGTGCAATCCTGGCAGGAGCGCGACCCCATCGTCCGCCTTGCCGCACGCATGATGGCCGACGGGCTCCTTGCCGAAAACGAACTCGCAGAGATGGAGCAGGCAGCGCAAGCCGAAATTGATGACGCCGTGGAATTCGCCAAGGGCTGTCCCGAGCCCGACCCCGCCACCATTCTTGAGGGCATCTACGCATGAGCGCCCAATCCAGCCCCGCGACCAGCGCGCAGGCCGCTGTGCGCGAACTGTCGTACGCCGAAGCCATCCGTGAGGCCATGGACCTGGCCCTGGCGCACGATGAACGGGTCATCCTCTTTGGCGAGGACGTGGGCCTCTACGGCGGCGCGTTCGGCGTCAGCGAGGGTCTCTTCCAGAAGTACGGCCCCGAGCGCGTCCTCGACACCCCCATCTCCGAGGCGGGCATCGCAGGTCTTGCCACCGGTGCGGCGCTCACGGGCATGCGCCCCATTGCCGAAATCCAGTTCATGGACTTTATCACCCTGAGCATGGAGCAACTGGTGCTCCAGGCGGCCAAGCTGCGCTTCATGCTCGGCGGCAAGGTCAGCGTCCCCTTTGTGCTGCGCACCCCCGCGGGCGCAGGCACGGGCGCGGCCGCCCAGCACTCCGAGAGCCTGGAAAACTGGTTCGTGCATGTGCCGGGGCTCAAGGTCGTCATGCCCGCGACCCCCGCCGACGCCAAGGGCCTCTTGTTGGCGGCCATCGAGGACCCCAACCCGGTCATCTTCGTGGAGCACAAGCTGCTCTACAAGACGAAGGGGCCGGTGCCGGAAGGCTACTACACCACGCCGCTGAGCACCTCCGACTGCAAGCGCGAGGGCAGCGACATCACCATCATCGCCACCTCGCTCATGGTGCTGCGCGCGCTCGAGGCCGCCGCGCAGCTTGCGCAGGAGGGCATCAACGTGGAAGTCATCGACCCGCGCACGCTCAAGCCGCTGGATGACGCGCCGCTGATCGCCTCCGTCTGCAAGACGGGGCGCGTGCTGATTGTGCACGAGGCGTGCAAGACGGGTGGCTTCGGCGGCGAACTGGCGGCCATCATTGCCGAGTCCGAAGCCTTCGATTACCTCGACGCGCCCATTCGCCGCCTGGCTGGGCTGGATATGCCCGTGCCCTACAACCGCGAGCTTGAGCGGCGCATGATCCCCCAGGTGGAAGGCATTGTGGAGGCCGCGCGCCGCCTTGTGCGCGAGGGGCGGTAGCAGGAGAACAACTGCTCAACGCAAAGCCGCCAAGTGCGCAAAGAAGAGCAGAGAAAAGCACAAACGGAACCGGGGGCTTCCAGCCCTCGGTTTTGTTGTACTCGTGCGTGGAGCGAGATCGAAGCAGTGTTAAGCGAGTGAGTGAGCGGCCGTTGAACTTCACGTGAACACGTGATACAATTCACCCGGAGGCCGTAATGGAAACCCAAAACGTTACGCTTGCCTTGCCCAAGGAAGTGCTGCGCAAGGCGAAAATGAAGGCCGTGGAGCAGAAGACGTCGCTTTCGGCGATCATGACGAACCTGCTTACAGAGTATGTGGGCAGGGATGAACGATACGAGGCCGCACGCGCGACCAGTCGCGAGTTACGAGAGCAAGGCCTCCCCTTCAACACCTACGGCACAATTACCTGGACTCGCGACGAACTGCATGAGCGCCGGTGATCGCTTTGAGTTCGTGGACACCAATATCTTGATTTACGCGCATGACCCAACGACGAGCGAGAAGTGCGTCGTTGCCAACGCGCTTTTGGATCGGCTTTGGGACGAAGATGTCGGGTGCGTCAGCGTCCAGGTGCTTCAGGAATTCTATGTCGTTGGTTCGCGCAAGTTCCCCGGCGACAGCACATTGAGACTGCGCGCTGCAGTCGAGACATTTGGCACATGGCGGGTGTTTCAACCTGCTGCTGACGATATACTTGCCGCGATTGACCTGCACCTGCGCCACAAGCTTTCCTTCTGGGACGCGATGATCGTACACAGCGCGCAAGAGCTGGGTTGCTCAACCCTCTGGTCCGAGGACCTGAACCACGAACAGGTCATCGGCGGCGTGACGATCAGGAACCCATTTGTGGCGGCGCACGCGCCGCCTGCGCACTCGTAGGGGCCGGCCCGTGGCCGGCGCTCCCGGCGCACGCGCCCGCTTCACAGATCATTCCCCGCCCTCCTTCGCGTTTCTTTGCTTCCTTTGCCCCTTTGCGTTGAGATGTTGTTTTGAAGCAGCCCCCCGTTTCCGCGCCGTTGGCCCCTGCACGCCACTGTGTGTACAATAGGCGCTGTCATTTCATCCCCAGCCTGCAGCGTGGAGCCCATGAACGAACCTATCGGAGTCAATTCGACGCTGCCCCCCTCCGGCGCGGCGCGGCGCCCCGCCCCAAACGACACCTCCGCCATGACCGACTTCCCGTGGTGGATTGTCATCATCCTCGGCGGCTTCGTGGTGGGGCTGACGTCGATCATGCTCAATCCCACCCAGCGTGCGATCTATGGCACGGCCTTCCGGTTCATTGTCCCCGGCGTGCTGATTACGCTCTTTGTCACCGCATGCGCCTACTCAATTGCCATTGTCATTGGCCTCGTTGTGGGGCTCATGCGGCTAAGCAAGAACCCGTGGCTCAACCAGCCGGCGCGCGTCTATGTTGAAATCATGCGCGGCCTGCCCCTGCTGGTGATTGTGCTCTACGCCGGCTTTGTGATTGGCCCCTGGGTGCGCGACACCACGCGCGGCATGTGGGACCCGCCCATGCTCACCCGCGCCATCATCGGCCTGGGGATGGGCTACGGCTCGTTTGTCTCCGAGGTCTTCCGCAGCGGCATCCAGTCGATTGGGCGCGGCCAGATGGAAGCAGCGCGCAGCCTGGGCATGAACATACGCCAGGCGATGACCTTCGTCATCCTGCCACAAGCCTTCCGCATCATCCTGCCACCGCTGGGCAACGACCTGATTGCGCTGCTCAAGGACAGTTCGCTGATTGCGGTGCTGGCGCTCGAGGACATCCTGCAACTGGGCCGCCAGTTCATCAGCCGCACCTTTCGCGCCATCGAGGGCTACAACACGGTAGCCTTCCTCTACCTCGTCCTCACGATGTCGCTCTCGGTGATCGTGGCCTGGATTGAGCGGCGCACGCGCACCAGCCGCTAGACGCTCACAGCCCAGCGCATCCCGGCCTCAAGAGGCAGAAGTCAATAATCGTTGGGAACACAGTCCCCGCACTTTGGGAACGCCTGTGTTCACTCGCTCAAGTGCGCTGATGGTTCATACACGATCAGATGGCCAGCGGCAAACAGCCACTTTCCAGCACATCTGTGTGTGATCCTGCGGCTAAACGAATCAGGGCGCGTTCACCTGCAAAGCATGCCGGCAGCCTTTGGGGTACAATGACCATGGGTTTAATTGACGTGCAAGGGTCTCGTGCGTTGCGCGGGTCCCGTCTACAGCTAGAAAGAGATTCACCATGTCCGGCACGATCATGTGGCTCTTCCCCATTGTGGCAGCGCTGATTGGCTACCTGCTGGGATCGATACCGGTGGGTGTATGGGTCTGCCGCCTCTTTGGCGCCGACATCCGCAGCGTGGGCAGCGGGCGCACCGGCACAACCAACGCCTGGCGCGCGGCCGGCCTCAAGGCGGCCATCCCCACCTTGCTGGGTGATGCGCTCAAGGGTGCCATTGCCATCTGGATTGTGCGTTGGCTCTTTGGCCTGCTTTTCCCCGAACCCGCCATCATGACGGTGGATGAGGCCGTGGCGCGCATGGCGGCGATGCAGCTTGCGGCCGCGCTGGCAGGCGGCTTCGCCATCATCGGCCACAACTGGTCCATGTTCCTCGGCTTCGAAGGGGGCGCGGGCGGCATCACCTCCGCCGCCACCACCATGGCGCTCATGCCCGTGGCGGGCGGCATCGTGTGGATTGTGGGTGCGTTCCTCATCTGGTGGACGCGCATGGCCTCGGTGGGCACCTTTGCGGTAGGCGTCACCGCGTTCGCGGTCTTCCTGTTGCTGGCCATCAACCACAACGCACCCTGGGCTTTTGTGGTCTACGGCGCAATTGCGCTCGTCTCCGTACTGATTGCGCTGCGCCCCAACCGCGAGAAGGTGCGCACGGGCGAGGAGCGGGTGATTACGCTTTGGTAGGGTAACTGGTAAGTGGTAAGTGGTGAATTGGTTGATGTTCATTGCTGCTGTTTCCGCACTTTCCGTGTTTTCTGCGTACGGGTTTTGTCGGTACTTGTGCCCATGGCGAAATCGCCGATTGATCTGCATCTGCCCTATGACAAACGCGTCGACGCGGCGCTGCATGATCGCCACCTGCGCGCCGCGCTGACGCGCGCCACCGGGCGCATGAGCGGGCAGCGCGCAGCCGCCATGAACGAGGTTGCACCAGCCGGCGCGGGCGGCGGCGAGACGCTGCGCGACCAGGTGCGCCAGATGAAGGAATACACGCTGCGCCATCTGCCCGACCTGCTGGAACAGTTCGAGCGGCGCTTTACCGAAAACGGCGGCCACGTCCACTGGGCCATCGACGCCCAGGCTGCCAACGCGATTGTGCTCAAGATCGCCCGCCGCGTCGGCGCCGAGCGCATCGTCAAGGCCAAGTCCATGGCGACCGAGGAGACGCACCTCAACGCCGTGCTGCAGGCTTCGGGCATGAAGGTGATTGAGACCGACCTGGGCGAGTACATCATCCAGTTGGAGGGCGAACCGCCCAGCCACATTGTGGCTCCCGCACTGCACAAGCGCCTCGAGGACATCAGCGCCATCTTCCAGCGCGAACTCGACATGCCGCCCACCTTTGACCCCGAGATTATGACCGCGCTCGCTCGCCAGGTGCTGCGCCGCGAATTCCTCACCGCCGACATGGGCATCAGCGGCTGCAACTTTGCCATTGCCGAAACGGGCACGGTCTGCATTGTCACCAACGAGGGCAACGGGCGCATGGTCTCCACGCTGCCGCCCGTGTACGTGGTCTTCATGGGCATCGAAAAGCTCGTGCCCACGGTGGAGGATGCCTTTCTCCAGTTTCAGGCGCTGGCGCGCAGCGCCACGGGTCAGCAGGCCAGCGTCTATCTGAGCATGACGAGCGGCCCACGCAAGTCGGGCGACGCCGACGGCCCCGCCGAGGTGCATGTGGTGCTGCTCGACAACGGCCGCAGCGACATGCTCGAGCGGGGCTATGGCGAGGCGCTCATGTGCATTCGCTGCGGCGCATGTCTCAATGTTTGCCCGGTCTACCGCGAAATTGGCGGCCATGCCTACGGCAGCAGTTACAGCGGCCCCATTGGCGCTGTCATCAGCCCGCTTCTCGAAATAGAGGTGACGCAAAGCGCCAAGTTGCCCTTTGCCAGCACCCTGTGCGGCGCATGCCGGGATGCCTGCCCCGTCAAGATCGACCTGCCGCGCCTGCTGCTGGATCTGCGCGCCGACGCCGTTCGCGCCGGCGAAGCCCCCTGGTTTGAGCGCCAGGCCATGCATGGCTTTGCCACCATGATGCAAAGCCGCCAACTCTATGAGCAGGCGGCGGGCGTGGGCGGCTTCGGCTCCTCCATGCTTGGCATGCTCAGCGGCGGCACGGTGCGCCACTTGCCACCCCCCTTTGACCAGTGGACGCGCAGCCGGGACTTCCCCGTACTGCCACGCCGCAGTTTCCGCAGCCAGTGGGCCGAACGCAGCAAGCACACCCCCAAACCCAAGCCCTGACCATGGCCGAACCAACGCGCGCCACCCCAGCCACGCCGTCGCCTATGACTTCGCCGCGTCCCGGCGCAGACGCCGCACGCCGCACCATTCTGGGCAGGTTGCGCACCTCACTTGCGCGCACCGACCTGCGCTTCCCTCCCGCAAATCCCTCCGAACTCACGTCCGCCACGCGCATGGCAGTCACATCCGCGCCCGGCGGCGCGCCTGAACTGGCCGCACGCTTCGCCGCCGAGATGGAGCTGCTCCACGGCGCCTGCGAAATTGTAAATAGCCCCGCCGAAGCGCGCCTGGCGCTCATCAACCGCCTGCTGGACTGGCGCAATGAGGACGAGGCTGCGGCCAAGGGAATGCGCGTCAAAACCGACCAGGAGCGCATGGTGCTCGGCTGGCAGAGCGACGCGCTGCCGCTCGAGCATGTGGCCGAGGCGCTTGCCGACATGGGCATGCACCTGGTGACTCCGGCGGACCTGACGACCAAGGAGAGCCGCGAGAGCGTGCGCCAGATTCGCTACGGCCTGACCGGGGCGGAGGCGGCCTTTGCAGCCACGGGTTCGCTGCTGCTCGCGTCCACCCCACAAACGCTGCGCGCAGCCGGTTTGTTACCCCTGCGCCATGTGGCGCTGGTGCCCTTCACGCGTCTCTTTGCCAACGTGGAGGCGTGGCTGGCCGATATGCGTCTGGGCGATTTGGCCGGATGGATGCGCAGCAAGCCCAACGTGACGCTGATTACGGGGCCCAGCAAGTCGGGCGATATCGAGATGATCCTCACGCTGGGCGTGCATGGTCCCAAGTTTATCCACGTCATCCTCTTTGACGACGGCATTCAGGATGATGAAACGCAGGATTCCTTCTGGCGCTATGTGCCCGGCGGCCCGCCTCCCGATCGCGACGAGGACGAGCCGTCGTTTCCTGGCCGCGATGAAGGGCTGCTGCCCGCCGCCTACCGGCCCGGCGCCGCACCCGATATGCCCGCTGCACCCGCTGCACCCGCCGCACCCGCTTCACCGGAGGTGGCGCACGACGAAGTAGCCGCCGACGCACCCGCAACGCCCGAGCTATCAAATCCACCCACGGAAGACGAAAGCTGATCACCGCATGTCCAACCTACCCCGCACCTGGCGCGTTGCTTACATTGGCGCAGGCTCCATCGTCAAGTATGCCCACATTCCCAATTTTAGTGCGCTGCCCAATGTCGAAAACGTCGCCATTTGCGATGTGAATGAAGCACGCGCGCAGGCGCTGGCCGCCGAAATGAAGACTTCCGCAGTCTACGCCGATTATCGCAAGATGCTGGCAGAGGTGCAGCCCGACATAACGGTGGTTGCCACGCCCAACGTCTTTCACCGCGAGATGTCGATTGCGGCGCTCGAGGCCGGCTCGCACGTGCTCTGCGAAAAGCCGCTCGCGCCCACCTACGCTGAAGCAGCGGAAATGTTTGACGCCGCGCGCGCCGCCGGCCGCGTCCTCACCGTCGGCTCACACATGCGCTTCAACGACAACACGCAGATTGCCCGGCGCCAGGCCGACGCCGGCTTCTTCGGCAAAATCTACGCCTCGCGCAGCACCTGGCATCGACGCTCAGGCATCCCCGGCTTCGGCGGCTGGTTCACCAACCGCGCGCTTGCGGCGGGCGGCGTCCTGCTCGACCTGGGCGTGCATGCGCTCGACCGCGCACTCTACATCATGGACTACCCCACGCCGATCACGGTGAGCGGTGCGGTCTTTGCCGAACTCGGCTCGCGCGGGCGCGGCATGGGCGGCTGGGGCATGGATGCGCTCCAGCCTGTGCCTGTGGAACAGCGCCGCTTTGATGTAGATGACATGGCATGGGCCTTTGTGCGCTTTGACACGGGGGCCGTGCTCATGCTCCAGGTTGCCTGGGCGGCCAACTTCCCCGACTTCTGGACGACCGAGCTTTTCGGCACAGAGGGCGGCGCGCTGATTGATGAGCGCAACAAGGTCGAATTCTACGCCACCGTCAACGGGGCCGACGCCGTCATTCAGGTGCCCCCGCCCGCTGCGCCCGCGCTCTCCTATGCCGTACTGGTAAAGAATCTCGTGCGCCACCTCGAGGGTGACCCCACGGCCGAGATCGTCACGCCATCGCAGGCGCTCATCTCCGTGCAGATTGTGGACGCCATTGCCCGCTCGGCGCAGACCGGCCGCGAGGTGGATGTGCTGAGTTGATCATGGGTGAAGGAGTATCAGAGCACTGGTGGGCTGATAATTGACGATTGATGATTGGCGGGACATGGGTTCCCTCTTTGCGTGGCGAGGGACCGGGGGTGTGGCGCTGTTGCCCTCCTCCTCTTTGCAGTTTGTGCAGCGCACGGGCATACTGCGCAAAAGCTGCCGAGCATTTCCAGAGGTCAAATCCTTGAAGCAACCCTGATGAGCGAAGAAACCGTAAATCCAAAAGTACTTGTGGTCGAAGATGAACCCGCCCTCGTGGAGACGCTCGAGTATAGTCTGCGCCGCCAGGGCTATGATGTCTCAGTGGCCACCGACGGCATGGCTGCGCTCGAAATTGCGCGCCGCGAGAAGCCCGACATTATCGTGCTCGACGTGATGTTGCCGCGGCTCGACGGCTACGAAGTCTGCCGCGTCCTGCGCCAGGAGATGAATGTGCCCATCCTCATGCTCACCGCCCGCACCGACGAGGTGGACAAGGTGGTGGGGCTCGAAGTGGGCGCAGACGACTACATGACAAAGCCCTTTGGCATGCGTGAGCTGATGGCGCGCGTCAAGGCGCTGCTGCGGCGCGTCCGCCTCACGCGCGAAGAGGCCGCGGCCGCCGGCGCCACTGCACCCATGGCCGACGTCCCCAGCGAGCGCATGACCTTTGATGATCTTGTGATCGACCTGGGCCGGCGCGAGGTGCGTGTGCGTGAACAGGTGATCCACCTCAAGCCCAAGGAATTCGAGCTGCTTGTCTTCCTTGCCCGCAATCGCGGCATTGTGCTCACCCGCGATTTGGCGCTCGAACGCGTCTGGGGCTGGGAGTACGACGGCGGTAGCCGCACGGTGGACGTCCACGTCCGCTGGTTGCGCGAAAAACTCGAGAAGGAGCCCTCGAGCCCCACACGAATCGTCACCGTACGTGGTGTGGGCTATCGCTTCGAGGGCTGAGTGGGCAGCGCGGTTGATTGAATCGCATGCGCTTACCATTCGTTAACAATCACAATACCAGTTGAAAACCTGCGTACGCGATGCTGCGGGGAACGGCTCCAGCGCCGCTTTCCGCACATCGACCTGCGGAGGCCGGCAACCGCCTTAGGATGCGCGCCATGGCCGGCACCGACGCAGGCAAGCTATTCGACCGTCGCACACGCTCTCACACGCTGGACGCGAGCGCGCGCCGCTTGCGCGCGAAGGCAAAGCAGACCCGCATGCTCGAAACCCGTCGTGCGCGCTGGCGGATGTCGTTGCTCTCCGCCCTCATCATCCTCTTCATAGCGCTCCTGCTCTTCGCTTCGATTGCCTGGCTTGTCGAACGCTTCGCGACGCGCTCGATCGAGCAATTCGCGCGTGCCCAGGCCGCTGTCACAGCGTCGGACCCCGGGCTGATTGAAGCATGGCAGCAGGGAGACAGCGCAACTGTACAGGCGCTGATTACGCGCTGGGCCAGCGCCACCAACGGGCGTGCGGAAGCGTTCTCGCCCGAGGGCGCACGCATCGCGACAACCGATCCTGCGCTGGATAGCGGCGGCTCGGGCGCAAGCGCGGCCGAGATCCGCCAGGCCATCACACACGGCTTTGGCCGCGCCGTGCGTAGAGACGGGCCCAACAATGCGCGTACGCTCTACGTCGCGCTGCCAGTGGGCGCGCCGGATGGCCCGCTGGGTGTGCTTCGCTGGGCGGTTCCCTTTGGCGTGGTCAGCGCCGAGATGCGCAGCCTCGAAATTGCCGTTGCGACCGCAATCGCGCTCGCAGCGCTGCTGCTGATTGGCCTCATGCTGCTTGCGCGCGAGCGCAACGCCGCCATGCAGTTGCGCCTCACCGAAATGGTGGAACGGGCCTTGATGCAGGACTTCGAGGGGCACGTGCTCGAGGGCCGCACAGGTGAACTGGAGCAGCTGACGCAGGCCACGAACCGACTTGTCGACAAATACCGCAAGGCAAGCAAGCGGCGCGCGCGCGAAAGAGACCGGCTGCACACGATCCTGATGCATATGTCGAATGGTGCGCTCATCCTCAGCGAAGCAGGGCGCGTCCGTCTCATCAACCCCGCCGCCGCCGAGATCCTGCGCACCACGCCCGACGAGGCCATGCGCAAGTCGTTTGCGCAGGTGGTCTGGGATCACCGCATTATCGAAGTGTGGCAGCGCGGCCAGCAGAGTCGCGCCGAGGAGACCGAGTCGATTGAACTGAGCAGCGACCAGTTTGTGCGCGTCACGGTCACCCCGTTTCTGGGAGGTGACGCCGCCGGCTACCTCGTCATTTTGCAGGACCTCTCGGCCGTGCGCCGGCTGGAGAAGGTGCGGCGCGACTTCATCAGCAATGTCTCGCATGAACTGCGCACGCCACTGGCTTCGCTGGCGGCACTGGTTGACACCTTGCGCGATGGTGCGCTCGATGACCCACCCGCGGCGCAGCGCTTCCTCGACCGCATGGAGGTCGAGGTAGACAAGATGACGCAGATGGTGCAGGAGTTGCTCGAACTGTCACGCGTCGAATCGGGGCAGTTGCCGCTGCGATTGAGCCCCACGTCGGTGCTGCAGATCGTCAACCCCGCCGTCGATCGCCTGGCAACGCAGGCCGAGCGTGCCGAACTCAGCGTGCAAGTTGAGTTGCCGGCCGGGCTGCCCTCTGTGATGGTGGACAGCGAGCGCATGCAGCAGGTGATGATCAACCTGATACACAACGCGATCAAGTTCACGCCCAGCGGCGGCAGCATCACCATCAGCGCAGCGCAGAATGACGCGCGCCCCGGCATGCTGGTCGTCTGCGTACGCGACACGGGCGTGGGCATCCCCGCGGCCAACCTGTCGCGCATCTTTGAGCGCTTCTACAAAGCCGACCGCGCACGCTCAGGCGGCGGCACGGGGCTGGGGCTTGCGATTGCCAAGCACACCGTGCTCGCCCACGGCGGCACAATATGGGTAACAAGCCGGGAAGGCGAAGGCTCAACCGTCTACTTCACTTTGCCCATAGAGACAGGCGCAGGTGCTTCGGCAGACACTGCCCGTGCCGACGAAGCAGATGTGGCGGCGCCATCCGCTTCTTGACGACAACTCTTCCCCATTAACATCCCGTTAACAATTCCATAGCCATCTGTTAACCCAAGCTGGTCGGCGCCTTAAACTTCAACTGCTAGATTGAGGGAAGATGTCGCGCGGCAAACTGCGCCGCGAGTCAACTGCAGGCCCGTCTCCTGCACTGCACACTATCATTGGCCTGAATTGCTCACTTGCCTTTTGGCTAACAAAACCTGAAGAGGGGAAACCTATGCGTCGTTTTGTCATACCGTCCTTATTGCTTCTTGTATTGCTGTTGGCCGCGTGTGGCGCGCCTGCCGCCCCTGCCGCCCCGGTCGCCGAGGTAGCCGCCACGGAGGCGCCTGCCGCCGAAGCACCTGCCGCCGAGGTCATGACGGACACCGCTGAAGTTACAGCCGGCGAAGCCACCGGCGCCATTGGCGTTGCACTGCCTGACGTGGACCCGCTGACCGTGACCGGCGACATTGTGACAGCCGGTAGTTCCACCGTTTACCCGCTGAGCGAAGCCATGGCGGAGCGCTTTATTGACGAAGGCTACGCCGGCAACATCACCATCGACAGCATCGGCTCGGGCGCCGGTTTCGAGCGCTTCTGCAAGGCCGGCGAAACCGACATCGCCAACGCCAGCCGCGCCATCAAGGATTCGGAAATCGAATCCTGCAAGGCGATTGGTCGCGAGCCGATTGAGATCCGCGTCGGCACTGACGCTTTGGCGGTTGTCGTCAACCCCGAGAACACCTGGATACCCGCCGAGGGCATGACGCTCGAGCAGTTGGCCCTGGCCTTCTCTGACCAGACCACCAAGTGGTCGGACATTGACCCCACGTGGCCCGATCAGGACATCCTGCGCTTCAGCCCCGGCACGGACAGCGGCACCTTTGATTACTTCATCGAGGCCGTAATGGACCCCGCGTTCGTCAAGGACGCGGACGCTGACAAGGGCAAGGGCGAAGAAGCGCTGCTCAAGGCCGGCAACCTGCAGCTCTCCGAGGATGACAATGTGCTGGTGCAGGGTGTTGAAGGCAGCCCGAACGCCATCGGCTATTTCGGCTTCGCCTACTATGAAGAGAATGCCGACCTGCTGCGCGCCACTGCAATCGAAGGTGTTGATCCCTCGGCCGCATCCGTGGACGCCGGTGAGTATCCGCTGGCCCGCCCGCTCTTCATCTACTCAGCGGCCAACATCATCGCCGAAAAGCCGCAGGTTGGCTCCTTCATCAACTTCTACCTGACCTATGTGAATGAAGAGATCATCCGCGTGGGCTACTTCCCGGCCCCTGACGCCGCCCTGGACGCAGCACGCCAGGCATTGGTTGACGCGTTGGCCCAGTAGTCCGCCACAACCAGACCAGTCTTGGGTCTGACAAGAGTCGCACTGGGGAGGATGAGTCCTGCCTCCCCAGTGCGGTTTGCTGTTTCCGGTGTACAGAGTGAGTGGACGATTGCGGCAGGCAAGCGGAGAGCTCCTGTGACAAGCAAAAGGGCGAAAAATCCATACCCGGCCTACAGGTCGGCCATCGCTGCGGAGGCGAGCATGACGTATCCCAGCACCTCTTTGGGGGCGGCCGAGTTGACGGCCACAGGTGGAGATGGCGGCGACGGACTCAAGCGCCATTTCCGCATGGGTGAGTCGATTATTCATACGGTGCTGGTTGCGTGCGGTATCTTGTCGATTCTCACGACAATCGGCATTGTCATTGTCCTGGGCGTCGAGTCGTGGCGCTTCTTTCGCTTGCCCGAGGTAGCGCTGTGGGAGTTCATCACAAACACCGTGTGGCAGCCGCGCATTCGCGAATTTGGCATGCTGCCGCTCCTGAGCGCTACGCTCATGACGAGTGCCATTGCCATGTTGGTGGCGCTGCCGCTGGGGCTGATGGCCGCCATCTACCTGAGTGAATACGCCACCCCGCGCACACGCGCAACGCTCAAGCCATTGCTGGAATTGCTTGCGGGCATTCCCACTGTGGTTTACGGCTATTTTGCTCTGACTTTCATGACGCCGTTGCTGCGCGCCATCCTGGGCAAGGACTTCGTCGAAATCTACAACACCGCCTCGGCGGGCATCGTCATCGGTATCTTGATTATTCCACTCGTAGCCTCCATGTCCGAGGATGCGCTGCGCGCCGTGCCCGCTGCACTGCGCGAGGCTGCGTATGGGCTGGGCGGCACCAAATTCGAGACGGCCACGCAGATTGTGTTGCCTGCAGCGTTGTCGGGCATTACCGCCGCCTTCATTGTGGCCGTGGCGCGCGCTGTGGGCGAGACAATGGTTGTCGCGCTGGCAGCCGGCGCTGGGCCCAAACTCACGGCCAACCCCTTTGCAGGGGCCGAGACGATTACCGGCCACATTGCGCGCATCAGTGGTGGCGACCTGAGCTACGACTCAATCGACTACGAAAGCATCTTCGCACTCGCACTGGTGCTCTTCCTCATGACGCTCGGCCTTAACATCTTCAGCCGTTGGCTCATGCGCCGCTTCCGCCAGGAGTATCAATAGCTTATGGCTATCAACAGCGAAGTTGCACACGATCGGCATAACGGCTACGACATGCCCGAAGGCGACGAGCAGCATTCCCAGGTGAGCCGGCGCAACCGCCGCGCACGCACGTGGATGGCCGTATTTCAATTGGCTTTGGTCGTGGCAATTGTGGCGCTGATTGCGCTGCTTTACAGTATCGTCAACGACAGCTTTGGCCTGGCCGCAGTTGAGAACGCCGTCGATCCGAACCAGCTCATGGCAGGTGTACAGGAGCAGCGCATGCTCGCAGCGCCCAACACCACGAGCTCCGAGGATGACGAGGAGATCGCCGTCGCGGTGGCCGCAAATCCCTACGCGATTGGCTTCTTTGGTTACTCGTACTACGACACGCACATGGACACGCTCAACGTCCTGAGCGTAGCTGGCATAACACCGGACGCGTCCACCGTTGAGAGCGGCGCCTATCCGCTTGCACGCCCTCTCTTCCTCTACGCGAATGAAAAGAGTATAGCCAACAAGCCCGAGGTCGCGGCTTTTCTTGATTACTACTTGCGTCATGTGAATGATGTGATCGGTGACGTAGGCTACTTCGCTGTCACTGCCGAAACGCTTGGCGGCGCGCAGACTCTGCTTGAAAAAGCTGCCGGGGGCGCCGCACCGGAAGCGATTGGAAGTGGGAAGATCGCAATTGCAGGCAGTTCCACCGTCCACCCGCTTACGCTGCAGATTGCCGGCGACTTCAGGGATATCGAGGGATACACTGGCGCCATTGTGGTGGACAGCACAGGCACCAAAGCAGGCTACGCGCGCCTGTGTGATGCGCAGGACGTCGACATCGTTGGCTCCAGCCGCGCGATGACCCGCCAGGAACTGGCCGCGTGCGATGACCTGCGCGTTGACCCCATCGAATTGCGTATTGGCAGCGATGCCGTGGCCGTGATCGTCAGCAAACAGAACACTTTCCTGACGGAGGTCACCGCAGCCGAACTGGAGCTGATTTTCAGCGGCGCCGCGCGCTGGTCCGATGTCAACAAGGCATGGCCGGACGAGCCAATCCAACGGGTGATTCCCGGCGCCGACAGTGGGACGCTCGACTTCATGGCGAGCAGGATTGTGCGCGGCACGCCCGAAGATCTCTCTCCTGCCGAGATGACGCCGCTGATTCAGGCCAATGTCTCCAAGGGTGTCTTCCGTCGTTTTGAGAGCGAAATGCCCTTTGCCGAGCGCAGCCAGGCCGATATCTACCGAATCCTCGAAGAGCGCGTGATCCAGCCGAGCGTGTTGGCAAGCTGGAGTCTGACTGCCTCACTCCTGCGCCGCGACGAAATCGAGCTGGAAGCGCTCACGCTACACCCCGACGCCAACCTTATCTGGTATCGCTGGCTGAGCAAGGATTTTCTAACGCAGCCGCAATCCAGTGTTCCCGAGCAAGCCGGTGTGCGCACGGCAATTCTGGGCTCAATCTGGGTGGTGCTCATCACGATTCTGGTGGCTGTGCCGATTGGCATTGGCACAGCGATCTACCTGGAGGAATACGCAAGCCACAGCGGGCTGCACCGCATCATCCAGACCAACATCGACAATCTGGCGGGCGTGCCTTCCATCATCTACGGCATCCTCGGCCTGGCGATTTTCGTGCGTGCGCTGGAGGCAATCACGAGCGGTTCGGCGCTGGGTGTCAGCGATCCAACCACGGCCAACGGACGCACCGTGCTTTCGGCCGGACTCACGCTGGCGCTGCTGGTGCTGCCCGTGGTCATCATCAACGCCCAGGAGGCCATCCGCGCCGTACCCAAATCGCTGCGTGAAGCGGGCTATGGGCTTGGTGCAACCAAGTGGCAAGTCACGTGGACGCATGTATTGGCCAATGCGCTCCCCGGTATCTTTACGGGTACAATCCTGGCCATGTCGCGCGCCCTGGGCGAAACGGCCCCGCTGATCGTGATTGGCGCATCCACCTTCATTACGCAAGACCCAACGGGACCCTACTCCAAGTTCACTGTCCTGCCCATGCAGATATACCAGTGGACCAGCCGGCCCCAGGCGGAGTTCAAGCACATTGCGGCGGCGGCCAGCCTCGTGCTGCTGGCACTGCTGTTGCTTCTCAACGGCTCGGCCATTTACCTGCGTAACCGTTTCAGCAAGACGCTCTAGGAGTCTGTACGCTATGGCAATTCAAACCAAGATGGGTGCGGGGATGAGCAGCAGCAGCGCCTCGACACTCGCCGACATGACCAGCGGCGGCGCGGCGGCGCCCGTTTCGCGCACGCATGATGGCCCGCTGGCAATTGAAGCGCGCAACATGAACATCTACTACGGCAGTTTTCATGCCGTGCGCGACGTCAATCTGCAGGTGGAGCCACGCAAGATTACGGCGCTGATTGGCCCTTCGGGCTGCGGCAAGAGCACCGTGCTGCGTTCCTTCAACCGCATGAATGACCTTGTGGCCTCGGCACGTGTGGAGGGCGAGGTGCTTTTCAATGGGCGCAATATCTACGCTCCCGAGGTCGACGCCGTTGAGGTGCGCCGGCGCATTGGCATGGTCTTTCAGAAGCCAAACCCCTTCCCCAAGTCGATCCACGTCAACGCCGCGTGGGGCGCCAAGGTGAATGGCCGCAACGGCGAAATGGATGCCCTGGACGAACAGTCGCTACTCCATGGCCGCCGCAAGGGAGGGGTGAAGTAGCCAC
>CAYRVP010000091.1:0-16904 GCA_964427845.1 uncultured Caldilineaceae bacterium | reverse complement strand
CCCCCACTCCCCCCTCCCCCCTCCCCCCTCCCCACTCCCCCCCCCCCGCCCTAATCACTTTAGAGGCCAAACTATTTGGGCAGGCGCGCGCCCATGCCTAGAATGGGGGTACGCGTCGCTCGGGCGACATGCGTCATTTCCGCGCCTGTATGATCCATAAGTCATCCACCGGCCCATCCAGAGCCGTCGCCGCATCTTGCGCGGCCCGGCTCCACCCATCAGGGAGGCTGACGTTTGAACCTGCACGAGTATCAGTCAAAACGAATTTTCGCCAAGCACGGCATACCCATCCCCAGCGGTGAGGTGGCCACCACGCCCACGCAGGTGCGCGACATTGCGGTGCGCCTGGGCAAACCCGTGGTCGTCAAATCGCAGGTGCTGGTGGGTGGCCGCGGCAAGGCAGGCGGCATCAAGGTTGCGCAAACCCCCTCCGAGGCCGAGGAAAAGGCCGAGGCCATCCTCGGCATGAACATCAAAGGGCTTACCGTCAAGAAAGTGCTGGTTGACGAGGCCGCCGACATCGCCACCGAGATCTACCTCGGCGCCGTGCTCGACCGCGGCCGCCGCCGCGTCGTGCTCATGGCCTCGAGTGAGGGCGGCGTCGAGATCGAACAGGTTGCGCGTGAGACGCCCGACAAGATCTGCACGGTCGCCGTGCACCCCTTCCTGGGGCTGCGCGACCACCAGGCGCGCATCCTCGCCGACGGCATTGGGCTACCCCGCGCCCACACCGCCGAATTCATGCGCATTGCCAAGGCGCTCTACGCCACCTACATGGCCACCGACGCCTCGCTGGCAGAAATCAACCCGCTTGTGATTACGGGCGACAATCGTCTGCTCGCGGTGGACGGCAAGATTTCGGTCGATGACAGCGCCCTCTTCCGCCACCCCGACATTGCCGAAATGCGCGACCCCGACGAGGAAAACGCTGCCGAGCAGGAAGCGCACCGCTTCGGCCTCTCCTACATCAACCTCGACGGCGAAATCGGCTGCATGGTCAACGGCGCCGGGCTGGCCATGGCCACCATGGACATCATCAAGTACTACGGCGGCGACCCCGCCAACTTCCTCGACATCGGCGGCGGCGCACAGTCCGACAAGGTCGCGGCGGCGTTGCGCATCATCCTCGCTGAAGCGCGCGTCAAGGCCGTCCTCATCAACATCTTCGGCGGCATCACCCGCTGCGATGAGGTCGCGCGTGGCATTCTCCAGGCAATTGAGACGCTGACCGTGCGTGTGCCTCTGGTCGTACGCCTCGTGGGCACAAACGAGGAGGAGGGGCGGCGCATCCTGGCCGAGGCGAACCTCATCACCGCCACCAGCCTCGCCGACGCCGCGCAGAAGGCCGTCGCCGCTGCGCAGGGCGCATCATCGAAGGAGCAGCACGCATGAGCATTCTTGTCGGCAGGCAGACCCGGCTGGTTGTGCAGGGCATTACCGGGCGCGAAGGGCTCTTTCACACCCAGCAAATGGTCGAGTACGGCACCAACGTCGTGGCAGGCGTCACCCCCGGCAAGGGTGGTGAGTGGGCTCTCGACACGATTCCCGTTTTTGACACCGTCAGCGAGGCCGTGGACGCGCTGGACGCCAACACCAGCATCATCTACGTGCCCGCACGCGGTGCGGCCGACGCCATTATCGAAGCGGCCGACGCGGGCATCGAACTCGTCATCTGCATCACCGAAGGGGTGCCCGCGCTCGACATGGTGCAGGTGCGCGCATACCTTGACACCACCGGCACGCGCCTCATCGGCCCCAACTGCCCAGGGCTGATTACTCCCGGCCAGGCCAAGGTGGGCATCATGCCCGGCCACATTCACATCCCCGGCAACGTGGGGCTGGTCAGCCGCTCGGGCACGCTTACCTACGAAGTTGTCTACGCGCTCACAGCGCGCGGCATCGGCCAGAGCACGGCCATCGGCATTGGCGGCGATCCTATCGTCGGCACCACATTCCTCGACGTGCTCCAGCTCTTCGAGGCAGACGAGGAGACCGAGCACGTTGTCTTCATTGGCGAAATCGGCGGCACGGACGAACAAAAGGCAGCCGAGTTCATCAAGTCCGGCATGCGCAAACCGGTCACGGCCTTCATTGCCGGACAAACAGCCCCGCCGGGGCGGCGCATGGGCCACGCAGGCGCCATTATCTCCGGCGGCGAAGGCACCGCCGCCGAAAAGATGGAAGCACTGGCCGCTGCCGGCGCACGCGTAGCCCGTCACCCCGACGAAATCGCACAGCTCGTGGCCGAGTCCTTCGGCCGCGGGTAGGCAAACAAGCGTCTGTACGCAAGAGTAAATGGTAAGTGGTAAATGGTGAATTGGTAATGGGCGCGCCCATTACCAATTCACCATTTACCACTTACCATTTACTCTTGCGTACAGGAATCATGCCAACCTGTAGCGCGCTGCGCGCTTGCCCACACGGCCGCACTTTGTTAAAGTGTGCGCGCCTGTCGTTGCGGGCCTGCAGCGATCGCCCTCGGCAATCGAAAGGACGCCGCGCGTGACCTCCCCACATCTGCCAGCCGCATACATTGCCCAGGATCGCCGCGTTGCGCTTGCCGCCGGCGTCGAACTGCCGGAATGGGCATGCGGCAGCGTCCTCTGTGCCGACATCTCCGGCTTCACACCCCTCTCCGAGACACTGGCGAACGACCACGGCCAACGCCGCGGCGCCGAAGCCCTGACGCACCTGCTCAATGATCTCTACGCACGCCTCATTGCCGAGGTCGAACGCCACGCCGGCAGCGTCGTGGGTTTCAGCGGTGACGCCATCACCTGCTGGTTTGCGGCCGGTCCTGCATCTACACCCGACCCAAACACCGCCTCCGACGCCGATCATCTGGGCGACGCACCCTTGCGCGCCGCCGACGTTGCCTGCGCCATGCAGCAGACGCTGCGCGACTTCGCCACGCATCCGCTTGTCACCGACGCACCGCTCGCCGTCAAAGTCGCCATTGCCTCGGGCCGCGTGCGCCGCGCCATTGTGGGCGACCCCGCGATCCAGTTGCACGATGTGCTCGCCGGCAACACGCTCAACCGCATGGCGCTGGGCGAGCAGCTTGCCCGTGCAGGCGAAACGCTGGCCGATGAACGCACGCTGCGCGCCCTCGCCCAGGACACTCCGCCCGGCGCATGGCGCGGCCCGGAAGGCGCGCGCTTCGCCTTGCTTGATCGGCACGGAAGCCCATTTGCCGTCGCGCCCAGGGCTGCCCCACTGCCCGACGTCGACGCCGCCGGCTGGATTCATCCTGCCGTGGCGCCGCTCCTGCGCGGCGGGCAGACGCAGTTCCTGGCCGAATTGCGCCCGGCCACTGCCCTCTTTGTACGCTTCGGGGGTATCGATTTCGAGGGCGATGATCGTGCCATGGAGAGCCTCGACGCCTACATGCGCTGGGTCCAGCGGATCATCCAGCGCTATGAAGGCTTGCTCGTCCAACTCACCACGGGCGACAAGGGCAGCTACTTCTACGTGGCCTTTGGTGCGCCCCTTGCCCACGGCGATGATTCGGCCCGCGCCGCCGCCTCGGCGCTGGAGCTGCGCGCGCCTTCCCCCACACGTGCGCAGATTGGCCAGGTCCAGGTTGGCATCAGCAGCGGCATGATGCGCATCGGCGCCTACGGCGGCCCCACGCGCTGCACCTACGGCGTGCTGGGCGATGAAGCCAATGTCGCCGCACGGCTGATGAGTGCCGCACAGGCGGGGCAAATCCTGGTCACAGGTGCGGTGGCCGAGGCGCTGGGCGGCGCGATGATTCTTGAGCCGCTTGGCGCACAGCGCATCAAAGGCAAGACGATACCCATTGCGCTCTTTGCCGTGCACAGGCGCAGCGAACAGCCCGCGACGCAGCAGTTGCATCTCCACGACGAGCCGCTCCTGGGGCGCGACGCTGAGCTTGCGCCGCTGCTTGCCGCGCTCGCAGGGGTGGCCGCACGGCGCGCGGGCCCTGGCAGTAGCCTGCTCGCGATAGAAGGGGCTGCCGGCATTGGCAAGAGCCACATGACGGCTGCGCTCGTCAAGCAGGCTGGAACGATGGGCATGCGCACCGTCCACGCCGCCTGCCAAAGCACGGCGCGCGGCATTCCTTTTTTTGCGGTCCGCCAGGTTGTGCGATCCTTGCTCGACCTCACTGCCGACGCCACGGCTGAGGACATACACCAGGCGGTCGCAAACCTCGCCGCCGACGCCGAGCCACGCGCACCACTCCTCGCCGAAGTACTCGACATCCCCATGATCAACACAAGCCTCACCGGCGGGCTGGAAGCACGTGTCCGGCAGAGCGCGCGCACCGGGTTGATCCTTGAACTCATCGAGGCGGTTGCGCGCCGTCGCCCCCTGCTCCTTGTTCTGGAAGACGCACACTGGGCTGACGAAGCATCGCGCGACATCTACGCACTTCTGACGGCCTCGCTCCCGCCTGCCACTGCGCTGCTGATTGTGCAACGCCCGCCCGAGGCTGGCGAGCAGCCGTTGATTGGCGACGACACGTCGCCGGGTTGCGTTTGCGTTCGTCTGAGTGAGCTTGCGCGTGACGCGACAGCGGCCCTCATCGCCCAGCGCCTCGACGGCCCTGTTGATGCGCTGGTGGCTGACGTGATTCATGCGCAGTCGCAGGGCAACCCATTCTTTGTCGAGGAGCTCGAAGTCGCGCTGCGCGATGCCGGGCACGTAGAGCTGGGCCAGGACGGCTGGCGCCTCTCGCACGCCACAGTCACGAGACTGCGCGCCGCCCACTGTCTCAGTGGGGACATTGATGCGCCACGCCTTGTCGCCAACGCGCCTCTCGCGGTGGTCGATCTGGGCGTGCCCACCTCGGTGCAGGGTGTCGTCCTCGCACGCCTCGATCGCCTTCCGGAAACCGCACGCCTCACCCTCAAGGTGGCAAGCGTCATCGGGCGCAGCTTTGCGCTTGACGTGCTGCGAGCCGTGCGCCCGCTGCAGAGCCGCCACGCCGAGTTGCAGACCGCGATCGACCAGGCGCTGGCGCGCGACTTCGTCCGCACCGATGCCGCCAGCCCGTCCAGCGAGTCCGGCTCAAATGCCGCCGCGCCGATTTACCTCTTCAAGCACAATATCATTCGCGACGTCGCCTACAACACCATGCTCGGCGAGCAGAAACATGAACTCCATCGTGACGTCGGCGAAGCGATCGAGGTGCTGCGACCCGGCGATGTCGAAGTGCTGGCGCACCACTTCTTCGCCGGTGACACCACCATGCCCGCTGTGCGCCGCCGCGCCGTGGAGTACCTGGGCCGCGCCGCCGCGCGCGCGCAGAAGGACTACGCCAACGACACGGCATTGCTCTACTATGGTCGCGCCGCCGGGCTCGACCCGCGCGCCGCATTCCTCGTGGGGCAGGTTGAAACGCTGCACATTCTGGGGCGCCGCGCCGAACAGGCCGCGCTCCTCGCGCGCCTCGATACAGCCCCCGACCTCGACGCCGCCACCAGGGCACGCTTGTGGGGTGATTATTACGAGTCTGTTGCTGACTACGCGAATGCCGCCAATGTGCTCGAGGCCGGCCTTGCCGCCTGCGCCACTGACCTCATTGCCCAGGCCCAGTGCCGCAACCGCCTGGGCATGGTGGCGTGGCGGCAGGCCGACTACGCCGAGGCCGAGGCGCACTTTGTCGCCGCCCACGCCCTCTGTCTGGAGCACCGCGCGCAACATGGCTCCACGCACGCGGCCGATAGCGAACGCGCGAGCGCCCATTACGGCATGGGGCTCGTCCACCGCCAATTGGGGCGCTACGACGCCGCACGCACAGCGTTCGGTGAAGACCTGGCCTGGCAGCGCGCCAGCGGCACGCGCGACCGCGAAGCACGCGTCCGTACTGCGCTGGGCCATGTGGAGAGCATCGCCGGCCGCCATCTGCAGGCGCTTGAGTCGTACACCGGCGCGCTGGCAGTCCACAAGGAAATTGGCGACCGCGCCGGCATCGGGGCAAGCCTGCTGGCAATGGCACAGGCGCTCACTTCGGTCGGCGACTACGCGCGCGCGCTGCCGCACCTGGAGGAGGCGCTGCACGTCCAGCAGTCGATTCGCAATCGTTTTGATGAATGGCTAATCTGCAATGAGTTGGGAATCCTGCATTGGCTTGTTGGCCAATACGCACTAGCAACCGAGTCCCTGGAAGCCGGCCTTGCAATAAGTCGCGCGATTTCCAGCGACTTTGGCGTGGCCTACATCCTCTGTAACCTCGGCCAGGTGCAACGCGACAACGCGCGCCCGCGGGAGGGCGCCGCCACGCTGCGCACCGCCCTCGCGCTTGCGCTGGAGCAAGGCGACACGGCGCTGGAGGCCACCTGCCGCGGCGATCTCGCGCTCGCGCTTCTTGGCCTGGATGAACCTGACGCCGCCTACGTTGAAGCCACCCAGGCCGAAGCGCTCTTTACCACGCTTGGCCAGCACGACGCCCTTACCGCCGTCTTTGCGGCGCAAGCCCATGCCTGCCTGGCGCTGGGCGATGCGCCCGCCGCCCTGGACGTCGCACGGCGCGGCCTTGCCAACCTGGCCGCCCACGGTGGCGACTTCTTCCCCCACCGCGACGGCTTCTGGTGCGCGCAGGTGCTCGACGCCTGCGGATCGGCGGACGAGGCCCACGCTGCCTATGCCGCCGCCGCTCAGGCGCGCCACGCGCGCGCCGAGCGCATCTCCAACACGGAGATGCGCTCGAGCTACTTGAACAACATCGAAGTCAACCGTGCGATCCGGCGCGCCGCCGCATCCGCACCGACGCAGAAACTGCTACTTGGCCACGCGCAGTAGCGGCAGGTAAGTCAGGCTCCCCGGCGGTGCATCAATGAGTACGGCGTAGACGCCGACACCCTGGCTGCGCGCGCTGGCGAGCAAATTGCCGTCGGTTACGCCGGCGGGCGTCGTCACTTCGGTCGTGAGCGGCAGCCACGCGCTGCCATTCCAGAAGTGAATTGCCCCGCCACCGCCGCTGCCCCCGCTTGCGGCCGCCTGCATCCCAAAAGCCGTTTCGAAGGTAATGTGCACCGTGCCGTTGCTCACCAGCCCGGGCGGGAAGGCATCGAGTCGGTAGGACTGTCCCGAAATCCACTTGAAGAAGGGCAGCGGCGGCGTGCCCGGCATACTCTGCCAGGCAATCGATTGACCGGGCAGCAGGTCCAGGTCGCTATCGGGCTCGAATGATGCGTTGCCGTCCGATGAGACGATCAGCACCCCGCCATAGGCCCGGGCCGGGCCGAACGCGCCACCGCCGCCGGTGCCACGGTCGGCCACAATCTCGCGCCGCGTCGCCGGCAGCGGCGGCGCCTCTTCGACAAAGACCTGCGCGTACAGCGCCGGCACCGGCTGCGTCAGCGTGACCGTGGCCGAGAAGACGTTCCCGCTGCGCGGCAGCACGACTGGCGCCAGCGCCGTCTGGTGCTCGGGAAAGACTTGCGCGCCCACCTGCACATTGGCCGGTACAGTGGTGGTCACCACGAGTTGCACTTGCTGCGTCCCCACCTGGCGCACGCTCACCTCGGGGTCCCATGCCGTGTCTTTCGTCATGACGAGGTTATCGTCGCCCGCTGCAATCTCCTCGCAAACGAACTGGTGGCGCGTGCTCTCGCCCCCCTCGGCGTGGTCGTTGATATCATAGACACAGATTCGGTCGCCCACCTGCGCGCCCGTGACCTCAACGGTCAGGCTCTGCTTGGGCGGCTTGCCCTGCTCCACCACGCGCCCACCCTGATAGAGGAACGCGCGCGCCTCACCCGAACTGCTCTCGTTGTCCTGATAACTCAGATTGAAGAGTGACGCCGCGGCCGCAGCGGGCGTGATGCTCGGCGCGACGAATGTCACAGTCGTCAGCGGCGTGGGCGGCGCGGCCGGCCCGGCGACGACCAGCGTCGGCGCTACTGCCCAGGGATACCAGCCCGCGATCGTCTGCCACTCGGTGCGGCCATTCAGACGCGCGTGCGCCTCCGTACCGCTGCATTTCGTGTCCCAGTGCGTGGGGTCAAAGATGAAGTTCTGGTTCTCGGGCAAGTAGACGTCGCCCATGGCCGTGCCTGTGCAGAGGCGCGTCAACGCCAGGTCGGCCACGCCATCGACGCCCGTGTAGGTGTCAAAGAGGTAGAGCAGGTAATGGCCGAACTCGTGTGCCAGCGCGAGGGGCCAGTCGTCGGCCAGCGCGGCCTCGTTGTACGCGACCCCTTCGAAGACATTCACCGAGTTGGGGGGCGACCCGAAGCGATTCCAGTAGGAGCCAATCGAGACCGCGCCGGGCGCATAGGTGATGGGCACCGTGGGCGCAAAGTCTGCTGTCTCGGTCACCACAATGCCGCCGATAATTGCCTTGGGCTGCAGCACATTGTTTGCAAAGAGCTGCACATGGGCGGCGTCCCAGCCGTCGTAGCTCTGATGCACCGTCACATTGCCCAAGGCAAACTGGCCGTCGGTGAACGAGTAGAGATAGTCCGATGCCTTGACAATGCGGCTGCGCAGCGCGGCCGTTTCGGCCGGGCTGGCCTGCACAAACCACTGTGCGCTGAACTCGAGGTTCTGCACCCAGAGCGGCGTCTGCGCCGTCACGGCCAGCCGCATCTCGCCGTTGGCGACAAAGCGCGACGCCTCGATCGTCACGGCCGACGGCAGCGTGATGTAGCGTGTGCCCTCGGGGTTACTGTCCATCGCCAGGCGCGCCCACAGTTGCTGCCCCAGCGCAAGTCCCGTGACATCCACATTGCCGGCCCGGCCAGCCACCCGTTCGCCCGCGCCGCCCACCAGCGTCACAAGCGCGCCGACCGCAGGCGGGCACGTGTCAATCTGCTCAATGCAGATGCGAATAGGCGGCAGCGTGTAGTCGATAACCAGTTGCGGCGGGCGCCCGCTTTCTTTGCTCGCAAACGAACGCACATGACCGGCGCTGTCCACCTGCGGCGTTATGGCGACGCCATAGTTATTGCTGTTGGCGGGTGGGGTGATCCATGTATTTACCAAGGCCGTCACGTCAGCCTCAACCGCGAGGTTGGCGCTGTTGGGCGAAAGCAGCGGCGGCGAACCCACATTGTCGGATGCGGGCGCCGTCTCCCAGGTGACGCTTTTCTCGTCCCACGCCGCAAACACCCGATCAACGGGCAGCGGCAGGCTGGGCTCGGCGCCCACTGCGCTCGTTTGCCACAGCCGCAGCGTTGCCTTGTTGATGGTCGTCCCCTGCGGAAACGCGCTGAGATCAAAGCGGATCAGCGTCGCCTGCCGGCTTTGCCCCTGCAGCGCCACGCGCAATTCGCCAAGCGCGCCAAGGGCAGTGCCAGGCACGGCCGAGTCGATTGTCGCGTCGTCGCTCGGCGTGAGCGTGATGACCGTTTGCGCCGCCGCAGCATCCGCCGGCAGCACGTCCTGCGCGTTTGCGGTGGCTGCCCACAGCAGCCCCATCGCTGCCCCTGCAACCAGGACCGCCGCGCGCATGCGCGACAGCAGGCCAAATCGTCTCGTCGCCATCTTCACTCCTTCACCATTGCGCCCAAAGGACAGGCTTTCCCAAAGGGGTGGCCGAGTGGTCGGGCGAGCGCTGTGGCCGGCCCTTACCACTCGTCGGACATCTGGATCGCTTCCAGGCGGCTGTCGCGTTCAGCAATCACACGCGGCAGGTCCAGTATCGTAATCACGCCATTGTCGAACTCAAGCAGCCCGCGCTTGCGCCAGTCGCTTAGAATCCGGTTCACCCATTCGCGCCGCGCACCAATCATGGAAGCCAGGTCCGACTGGTTGAGGCCAATGTTGACGATGGAGCCAAGGCCGTCTGCACCCTTCTCCCCGTAGCGCTCATTGTTCAGCAGAATGATGTGGAGCAACCGGCCCGCGGCGTCAAATTGCGCAATCGACTCGGCGTAGGCGGAGGTCCAGCGCAGCTTCCGCGCCAGCACACGCGCCAGGCCGAGCGCCAGACCCGGCATTGCCTGCAGGTGGCGCACAAAATGCTCCTGCGCCATTGTCAGCAGCGAGACCGCTGTAATCGCCTTGGCCGAGGCTGAGCGGGGCTGATTGTCCAGCGCCGCCAACTCGCCCAGCACGTCATTGGCCGAGAATATGTCAATCGAGGTCTCTGCCCCTGAGGGGCTGATCCGGAAGACGCGCACCTTGCCCCTGAGCACGAAGTAGACCTGGCGCGACTCATCGCCCTGGCGAAAAATCACATCATCCCGTGCATACTCGCGCAGATGCAGATCATCAAGCAGCGCGGTCAAATCCGCTTCGCGCAGCCCGGCAAAGACATCCATCTCGCGCAGCATCATCAGCCGCTTCTCCAGCTTCGCATCCGGCTCCGCACCTGCCCTGGACTTCTTCTGCGGCGCGGATGCGCCGACGCCACTTGATTCGACCATGGGTCCACCTTTGGCAGTCGTATTAATTTTAGGGGGCAAGCGATAGGTCCGCTGTCGCGCGCACTGCCCAGTCGATGTGGACCGGATCACAGCAACACACGCCAACATGGGCACATGGCACAAAGAGTCCTTGTCCCCATGCGCCGGGCGCATGCATTATCCATTAGTTGACACCCGCACGCAAGCATGGCGAACCTAACGGCGCCCGCGCGTTACAGCGGCTCGACTGCTGCCGGCGAGTGGCGGTGCTTGTTGCGGTCTCTGCAAATTGGCCACATTGGCGCTCAACATGGCACAGGGCTTCTCAAAAGTCAGGAATGCGGCCCGCGCGGGCGCAAACTGCACCTCACCCCCGGCCCCTCTCCATGCGGAGAGGGGTGAAAAACATCTGCGCTTTGCCGGATTCATGATCCAAGTAGGTAACGCTTTTCACCCCTCTCCGCATGGAGAGGGGCCGGGGGTGAGGTGCAGTTTTGCAGTGCCATGACTTTCAATCGCCCTGCACATGGCAGGCAAGGGCTTGACGCGCGCAGCAGTAAAGGCTACATTTTGGAGAAGAGAATTGTCCTGCCTCTCAAAGGCGCCAACCCCATACCCTGGAGCCACTGCGTGCATCGTCATTTTTCAGTTCTTCACTGCCTGGCACGGCATGCGGGCCGTCTCCTGCGCCTGGCGCTCGCCCTCACACTGTGGCTGCAACCGCGCCCGCTGTACGCAGTCGAAACCCTGTGTCCGAGCCCCACCGCCTGCGATACGCCCGCCGATATTGGCTGGGTTGTCACGACAATGCAAACAACAGTGACTCCCGAAGCCGGCGGTCTCATGGCCGACAGCAATGGCCGGCTCTCGATCAAATTTCCGCCGCGTGCCGTTGCCCAGCCGCTGCGCGTCGCCGTCACCAGCACCCTCACAACCTCCCAGCCGGTGGAGAGCACTCTGCACGCGATGGGTTACTTCAGCCTCTCAGCCTTCGACGCGGGCGGCGCTTTGCACACACTTCCTAAGGCGCCGTGGACCCTGACCTTTACCTATGCGGATTGTGGCGGGGAGGCGGGCTGTCTCCTGGCGCAGGTGGACGAGGCCTCGCTGCGCTGCCTGCATCGCGACCTTGCACAAACGAAGTGGCTGCCCGTAAATTCGGAGGCCGACGTCTTCGCCAACCGCGTGACCTGCAGCACAAATAGTTTCGGCCAGTTCGCCCTCGTCGCCAAACCGTTGCGCACCGACGCTGAGTCGGACCAAAGCTCCGTCTATCTGCCGTTGTTGTGGCAATAACAGACGGGCCACGGCGTGTCCGCACGCGGTGGCCCGTCTGCTTGTTGAAGAGAGCTTACGCGGGCGCTACTTCAGCCCAATCGTGATAGTGCTCTCCTGCACTACGCCGCCGCGCACATAGCGCACCGGCATGCTCTTGCCCGCACTGCCGCTCATGAGCAGCACCTGCAGGTCATCCAGGTGGCGCATCGTCGCACCGTCCACAGCCAGCATCACATCACCCTGCACCAGCCCCGCCTGCGCTGCCGGACCACCGGCTTCCACCGACATCACCATCAAGCCGGTCTCCTGCCCTGCCGCCTGCGCCAGTTCTTCGGCCAGACGCACGGGCTGCACGCCCACGCCCATAAAGCCGCGCGGCACGTTGCCGTGCGCCTGCAGCGCTTCCACCACGCGCTTGAGTGTGCCCGCGGGCAACGCCAGGCTCACACCGCGCATCAGTCCCGAGGTGTTCATGCCCGCCACACGCCCGCCGGCCACGGCCAGCGCCCCGCCCGAAAAGCCGGGATACATGACCACATCCGTCTGCAAGTAGCGGTCCACTTCACCGCCGCCACCGGTGCGCCATGCGCCGTCCAGCGCGCTCACCACGCCCAGCGTGGCCTGCACGCTCTTGCCCGGCCGGCCCAGCGCCAGCACAAGGTTACCCACGCGCAGGTCGGCTGCATCAACCCACTCTGCGGGTGTGAGGCCCGTGGCTGCCACGCGCAGCAGTGCCACGTCGGTGGATGGGTCGCGACCCACCAGCGTGGCGGCCACAGTACTGCCATCGGGAAGGCCCACTTCCAGCCCTTCCTCGCGCTCTACAACATGGTGCGCCGTCACGATCAGTCCATCGGCCGACCAGACGACGCCGCTTGCGCTCATGCGCCGGCGTCCATCCACGCGCACCAGGCTGCGACCTGCACTCTCTGCCAGGTCGGCGGTGGACGCAGAAAGCTCTTCAAGCATCGTACCCATCGTATTTCTCCTTAATGCATGGTAAAGAGTGCAGAGCCTTTGCGGTCAACCTGCACTGCGATCACCGTCGCTGCATCGTTGCGTGCCTTGCCTCGACTTGCCCGGTCACTCGGCCTGCCAAACGCAACGAACTTGCAGAATTGACGGCTTGCCCCCACTATGACACAAGAAACAGATGCACTACATCCCCCGAAGTGGGGGGGCCGCCCGCCCGTTGGGTGGATAGCCTTCGCGTGTATCCGGAGATGCTCATGACGTCGCGCTTCAGACTCCTTGTCTTCACGCTCCTTCTATGTCTGATTGTTTTCTCGGCCACAGCCTGCGCCGGCTTGCCCCTTGACCTTAGCGCCATCCCCGCGCCTGTGCCCCCCGATGCGCTTGCGGCGCTGTTGCCCACACTCACACCAGAGCCGGGCGCAACCCCGCCTATCCTTGACACCGGTGCACCCGCCGAGACGGTGGCGCGCGGCATACCGCTGGCGGGACCGGCGGCGCAGCGCAACGCCGAGTTCTCGGCAATGGCCTGGTACGGCGACACGCTCATTCTCCTGCCCCAATACCCTGACTTCACCGCCGATGGCCAGAGCAATGCCTATGCCCTCCCCAAGGCGCAGATTATCGCCTGGCTTGACGGCGCGACCGCCGACCCGCTCGCGCCCACCCCCATCGCATTTGACTACACGGGCGTGGCCGAGTGGCTGCCCGGCTTCGAGGGCTTCGAATCGTTGGCCTTTGACGGCGACGTCGCCTACGCCACCACGGAGGTGACGGCCAATGGGCAGACGGCCGCCTGGCTCGTGCGTGGCAGCGTGGATGCCGACAACGCCACGATTCGCCTCGACCCGTCCACACTGGTGTGGATTCCCCCGCAGACGGCCCTGTTCAACTTCTCCGATGAGGCCCTGCTTGTCACGCCGGGCGGCGGTCTGCTCACGCTCTACGAGGTCAATGGTGCAGGCTGGAATCCGAGTCCGCTCGCCCACCGCTTTGCCGCTGACCTGGCAGCGCTCGAGCCCGTCCCCGCCCCGGCAACCGATTACCGCATTACCGACGCCACGACGCTCGATGCCGACGGACGCTTCTGGGTCATCAATGTGTATTTCCCGGGTGAAGAGTTCCTCGCAGCGCCTGACGACCTGATTGCCGCACAGTATGGTGAAGGCCCAACCCACGCCGCGCAGGAACAAGTGGAGCGGCTGCTCGAGTACGCGTATGACGGCGCGCAGGTCGTCCGCACCGACACGCCCCCTGTTCAGCTTGCACTCACACTGCTCGCGCGCAACTGGGAGGGCATCGCCCGTCTCGACGAGCGCGGTTTTCTGCTCGTCACCGACCAGTTTCCCGAGACGATCCTCACTTTTGTGCCGCGCTGACCTGCGTCATGCAGCGCGCCATGCGCAGTGGCGTCTTCTGCTCTCTCGCCGTTCGCGCAGGGCCGCGCACCCGCCCATGTGCCATTTCAGCCCAGCCTACCGCACGCGGTACACTGTCTGCCGAACGATAGTGCATATCAACCACCGAGAGGATGCGACGCATGAAGTTCCCACCTCCCTTCTACCGCTGGCGGCCCCATCCCTGGCACGGCCTCGACGCAGGCAAGGATCCGCCCCGCGTCGTCCACGCCTATATTGAAATTACCCCCTTTGATGTCATCAAGTACGAGGTCGACAAAACCACCGGCTACATGCGCGTCGACCGCCCGCAACGCAGTTCCTCGCAGCCGCCCGCACTCTACGGCTTCATCCCGCGCACCTATTGCGACAGCCGCGTTGCTGCGCTCTCCATGAAGTCCGAACGCGGCGATGGCGACCCACTCGACATCTGCGTCATCAGCGAGCGCCCAATCAACCGCGCCGAGGTCATCCTCAACGCGCGCGTCGTGGGCGGCTTTGACGTTGACGACCACGGCGAGGCCGACGACAAGATAATCGCCGTCCTCGAGAACGATATGGTCTACGGCCATGCGCAGGACATCAATGACGTGCCCCCGGTGCTGATTGAGCGCCTCAGTCACTATTTTTCCACCTACAAGCTCGTGCCCGGCGAAGAGGCCAAGCTCACCATTCAGCGCACCTACGATGCCAACCACGCCATGCAGGTTGTCGAGGCGGCGCTCAAGGATTACTATGAGGAGTACGGCCAGTAGCGGGCCGACTGCCTCGTGCCGAAAGTCAAGGCGTCACTGCCGCCTGCCCGTTTGCGGGCCGCGGTGGCGGACATGGAGATGAGTGAATGGGCAAGTTGACACCCACAATTGTGCGCGCAAGCGCGGCACAGGCAGCACGTTTGTCGCAGATTGCCATCGCTGCAAAGAGCTACTGGGGCTATCCTGCGCGGTGGATTGAGCTTTGGCACAATCAGTTGACCGTCACACCCGCGTACATCACCGCCAATGACGTCTGGGCCGCCGAGGTGGACGCCACCCTTCTTGGCTTCTATGCGCTGACCGGCGCTGCCCCGCGCCTGACGCTCGATCACCTGTGGGTGATGCCTGTCGCCATTCGCCAGGGCATTGGCAGCGCACTCATGCACCATGCCCTGGCCCGCGCCGGCGAAGCGCATGCCGAAATTGTCGAATTCGAGTCGGACCCCAACGCTGTGGGCTTCTACACGCGCATGGGGGCCGAGACCGTGGGCGAAGTTGGCTACGTACTCGAGGGGCAGCGACGCACCCTGCCCCTGCTGCGCGTGACACTCCTGCAGCGACAGGCTAATTGACCCGCTGCGCACGAGCCTGGACAGGACGTCCGCCATGTCACTCTCTCAACGCAGTCGCTTTGAAGAGCACTACCAGTCGGGCAATACCCCCTGGGACACGCACCAAACGCCCCCGGAGGTGCAGCGCTTCTGGATGTCGCACCACCTGCCTCGCCGCGGCCTCGCGCTGGACCTTGGCTGTGGCCCCGGCACCAATGTCCTCTACCTTGCGCGCCTGGGGCTGCACGCAGTCGGCGTAGACTATGTCATCCAGCCGCTCGCCACCGCGCGGGCGCGCATCGCCGCTTACGCCGCGGCCGGCGAACCGATGCTGACCGCACGCTGCCGCTTCGTGCTGGGCGATGTGACGAGTCTCCCCTTTGCGCAGCTCAACGCCAGCTACATCCTCGATGTCGGCTGCCTGCACGGCCTGCCACCTGAGGCGCGCCCCGGCTACGTCAACGGTGTAATTGCCAACCTCGCACCGGGGGGCTTCTATCACCTCTATGCCTTCGACCGCCTCCCGCCCCCAGAAGACGACCCGGCGCGCATTCGCGGCATGGACGAGACCGAAGTCGCGGACGCCTTTGCACCCCACTTGCGCGTGGTCTCAATCGAGCGCGCACGCCCCGACCGCCACCCCTGCCGCTGGTATCTCTTGCAGCGCAGCGCTGACGCCGCGGAGTCCTGGAACGCGTAGTGTCGCCCGCCCTTTGCCGCTTGCCACCGTCATGGGAGGATGAATGGCCACGCACACGCTGGGGCTGGCGTTGGGGGGTGGCGGGCTGCGCGGCCTGGCGCACATCGGCGTCGTCAAGGCGCTGCGCAGCGCCAACCTGCCTATTGGCGCAATTGCGGGCACCAGCATGGGCGGACTCGTAGGCGCTGCGATTGCCGCCGGCATTACGCCTGAGCAACTCGAAGAGGAACTGGGCGCGCTTGGCTCCATCGCCGGCATCCTGCGCCTGCTCGATTGGTGGCCCGGCAAGCGCGCGCTCTCGTCAGGGCGCAGCGTCATGCGTTACTTCAACGACCTCATCGGCGACATACGCACCTTTGATGATCTCCATACGCCCCTCGCTCTCTCCACCTGCGATCTTGAAACCGGCGAAGAAGTCATCCTGTGCAAGGGGCCGCTCATGGATGCGCTCAGCGCGACCATGGCCATACCCGGCGTCTTTGACCCCGTCAAGTATCACGGCCGCATACTGGTGGATGGCGGCCTCGTCAACAACGTGCCCGCCGACGTCGTGCGCGCCATGGGGGCCGATGTGGTTCTGGCCGTGGATGTCTCATTCGCCGGGCTGGTGGGGAGCAGCGAAGACCCTGCGCTCTCCCAGAGCTGGCGCATGATCAACGACGTCTGGCGCTCGCAGACAATTCTCATGCGTGCTGTCACCGACTACCGCCTGCGCGACGCCGCCCCCGATGTGCTCATCCGCCCGTCGCTGCCCGAGGGCGTCTCCAGCCTGCGGGGCATGCAGCAGCTTGCCGAAATCGTAAAGTGCGGCGAACACGCCGGCGACGCGGCTGTGCCCCGCCTGCGCGCCGCGCTCGCCCGGGAAGCGTAACCTGAGTTAAACTCGAATCACGTAGAGAGCAGTAGTTTTTCGTAGTTAGGGTCGAGTTCAA
>CAYRVP010000090.1:4882-17003 GCA_964427845.1 uncultured Caldilineaceae bacterium | reverse complement strand
GAGATGATCGACATCTGCGACTTCGCGGTGGGCCTCTCACGCCAGCTCTACGGCCTCACCATGCACTCGGAGCGCCCCGCGCACCGCATGTACGAGCAGTGGCACCCGCTCGGCCCCATCGGCATCATCAGCGCATTCAACTTCCCCGTGGCTGTCTGGTCGTGGAATGCGGCGCTGGCCGCCGTCTGCGGCGACACAATGATCTGGAAGCCATCACCCAGCGTACCACTCACCGCGATTGCCGTACAGCACATTGCCAACCGAGTTGCCGCCGACCACGGCCTCGACGGCATCTTCAACTTGGTGATCGGTCCCAACGAAAGTGTGGGCGAAGCGATGGTCAACGACCCGCGCCTGCCCCTCATCTCCTTCACCGGTTCTGTGCGGGTAGGCAGGGCAGTGGCGCAGAAGGTTGCTGGGCGTCTGGGTCGCACGATCCTCGAACTGGGCGGCAACAATGCCATCATCGTCGCCGCCGACGCCGACCTCGACATGGCCGTGCGCGCGATCCTCTTCGGGGCGGTGGGCACCGCCGGCCAGCGCTGCACCTCAACACGCCGCATCATTGCCCACAGCGCCATTGTCGATGAACTCTGCGACCGACTCGTGCGCGCCTACGCAACCATCCCCATGGGTAACCCGCTCGACCCCGCCACCCTTCTGGGGCCGCTCGCTTCGGCGCGCGCGGTGGAAGCCTACACCGCGGCAGTGGACCGCGCCCATGTCGAGGGTGGCCTGCTCCTCTGCGGTGGGCGCACCCGCACCGATGTCGGCCCCTGGTTTGTGGAGCCCACCATCATGCGCATGCCCACGCAAACACCACTGGTTTGCGACGAGACCTTCGCACCCATCCTCTACGTGTTGAGTTATGAGACCTTTGAGGAGGCCATGGCGCTCCACAATGGTGTGCCGCAGGGGCTCTCGAGCGCCATCTTCACCGACAGCATGCGCACCGCCGAACAGTTCCTCAGCCACGCCGGCTCGGACTGCGGCATTGCCAACGTCAACATCGGCACGTCCGGTGCGGAAATCGGCGGCGCCTTTGGTGGCGAAAAAGAGACCGGCGGCGGGCGCGAGTCCGGTTCCGACGCATGGAAGGCCTACATGCGCCGCCAAACCAATACCATCAACTGGGGAGTCGGTCTGCCCCTCGCCCAAGGGATCTCGTTCGGGTAATCGCGACAGCGCCTGTCAACAATATACTAAACCATTGAGGATTGATGATTGGAAGAAAGGCACCCAATCATCAATCCTCAATCTTCTTGATGCACTGTCTACTGGATAATGTCCGCTATGGGTTCAGCGTACGAATGACCTCATCATGGATTGTGCCGGCGGTGGCCACGGCGCTCGTGGCCGACGCCGCATCGTTCCCTTGCCAATCCGTAATGCGTCCGCCTGCGCCCTCAATGATCGGGATCATCGCCATGAGGTCCCACGGAGCCATCACCGGGTCCGCCATGATGTCGGCCCCGCCCGTGGCCACAAGGAAGTAGCCGTGACAGTCGCCCCAGGTGCGGTAGCGCAGCACGCGCCGCGTCAACGCTTCATACGCTACTGCATCCTGAAAGCCGTTCACCCCCATGTGACTTGAAGTGAGCAGCAGCGCATCCGCAACGCGCGCGCAGGGGCGCACTTGCACGCGCCTGTCGTTCAGCCAGGTGGTTGTGCCATCGCCCACCAGATAGTCGCCCGTCACCGGGTGATGGATTACCCCGAGCACCGGCCGCCCCTCATGCAGCAGCGCAATCAAAGTGCCGAAGAGGAACGAATGGCTGATGAAATTCTTGGTGCCGTCGATTGGGTCCAGCACCCAGCGCCAGGGCGCATCGGGCTGGTGCAGGCCGAATTCCTCGCCCAGAATGCCGTGGTCGGGGTAGCGCGCCTCGATCAGCGCGCGCATGGCCATCTCGGCTTCCCGGTCGGCGATAGTCACAGGTGAATCGTCGGACTTGGTATCGACTGTATAGCCCGTGCGGTAGTAGCGACGAATGATTTCGCCACTCACGGCGACAAGTTCCTTGCAGAAACGCGTAAAGTCTGATGGGTCGAGAGTGTTGTTCATCATAGGAGTCGCAGGGGAAGCAGTGTGGGATCGAAAGAGTCGCGATTGTGATTCAACTGCTCCTCCGAAAAGGATTGTTGGGCGTGGTGCCAGCGCGGACGCTCCAGCATGATTCCGCGTACACCCGCGGCTACAAAACGCGCTCGGGCATCAGCTTCGGATCAAAATACGGGCGCAGGACTTCCTGCGTCGCCGGGCTCAGCAGTTGCGTGCAATGATACCAGCGCTCGCGGTCCAGGTGCGCGCCAGTGAACCGGCGGCGGGTCTCGTTCACGGCACGCTGCAACGCAACCTGTGCCTCATCCAGTCTGCCCTCAAGCGCATAGGCGAGGCCCAGCGCGTAATAGATGACATCGTCAAATTCGACGCCATCCGCGGCGTACTCTTCAAGCTTCGCGCAGACATCTGCATCTGCAACTCGATGCAAATAGGCGTGCACCAAAACCCAGTGCAATATCAGGAATTCGTCACCGGGCATATTCGCATCGGCAACGCCATTCAGAACGGCGGCCGCCTCGTCCGTGCGGCCCTCAGCGCGCAGTGCCAGCGCTTTCCACAGGACTTCCTCCTCCAGCGGCTTGCTGACCTTGCTGAGCAGACGCAGCGCTAATCCTGGACGACCCATGATGACGAGGTCCTGCTCAAGACCGCCAACGTGGCGCGAATTCGACTTGTCCGCGCTAGCCGCTTTGTCGTATGCAACCAGGGCACGCTCGACGAGCCCTTCCTCCACCAACAGTTGCGCCTCCAGGTTGTAGAGCAGCTGACGCCCGAGAGGAGTCAACCAGCCCGCCGGCGCTGTCGCAAGGTCGCGTCGCGACGCAATCCACGCGTGCGCCATCTCGAACAAGCCATAGCGGGGAAGCGCGCAAAAGAGCGGTGGCAACGACAGGTATGATGGTTCGGTAGCCCTGTCAAGCAAAGCGACGATCAATTCACCGGCGGCTTTGCTCTGGCCAAGCTGGTGCAGCAGGTAGGCTTTTCGCTCAAGCCCAATTTCGTCGTCAGGATTGCCTGCAGACCAGCCGAATGCTTCAAGCCATTCCAGCGCCTCCTGATAGGCGCCGGCGACCGACATCGCCTCCAGCACGTCGCGCGAGGCAGCATTGCGCAGTTTGCGCAGCTTGGCCCCATCAGCATCCAGTTCGCGCGGCGAGAGTTTGCTGAGTTGCGCGCACAAACTTGCCATCGCTTCACGTCCCCCAACGGGGTCATCCCGGATTACGTCATATGCGTGACCGTAACGTGCAAGCATTTCGGCCATTCTTGCACTTGCCATGTCTCCTCCGTTGCGGGTCCTGTTCCTCGGTTCTGCCCGGTGGTCACCTAGGCGTCAATCTCCCGCTTCACCGTGTGCAGGAGCGTGTCGGCGCGCAATTCGGGCAGGTTATAGCAGGCGCCGCCCAGTGCCAGGGCCAGCTTCTGCGCAAGACCGCGATCAAAGGCGGCATGCTCCATGTTGATCACAATCGAGCGCATCGCGTGCTGCTCAAAGAGTTCGGCGATGCGGTTGGCCTCCTCTTGCGCCGGCATCCCCGTCATGCTCACGTTGCCCGCACCATCGGTCAGCACAATCATCAGCGGGCGGATTTCACCGTCGCGCCGCTTGGCCGCCTCCAGCACCTGCCAGGCTAGAAAAAGGCCGCTGCTCAGCGGCGTCTTGCCACCCACAGGCAGGTCGCGCAGCGCCTTCTGCGCCAGTTCCACGCTCGAAGTGGGCGGCAGCACCAGGCGCGCCTTGTCGCGCTGAAAAACCACCAACCCCACCTGATCACGCCGCTGGTAGGCGTCGAGCAACAGGCTGAAGATGGCCCCCTTGGTCGCTTCCATGCGCTCGCTTGCCGCCATGGACCACGACGCATCCACCACAAAGAGAATCAGGTTGCCCGTGCGGCGCACGCGTACTTTGCGCTGCAGGTCAACGCGCCGCAACTGCAGCGCCAAGTCATTGGTTGCATCAGCCAGCCGCTGCGCCTGATAGGGTGCGGCGGCGCGCAGCGTCGCGTCGAAGGCAATGTCCTGCGGGTTGCTGCCCGCCGGGCGCGCCTTGATGTAGCGGCCGCGCTTGCGCTCGGTGCGCGTATACGAACGCTTGCCGGCGCGCTCGCGCGTCATTTTGTCAAGCGGTGTGTCGAAACGCTTTGTCTCGAAGGTGTCGCCAACCTTCACCGGCTTGCGTGCTCCTTTGTCATCTGCGGGCGATGAGCTCTGCTGGGGAGAGGCGTCGGGCTCGGCTACGCCGCCCTCACCTCCCTCCGGCGATTCGCTCAATTCTTGCTCATCGCCCTCACTGCTTTTTTTTCGTCGGTGCTCCCAGCCCCTTCGCTCTCCTGCTGTTCATCCTCGTCGGACACATTCTTCTCGGCCTCGGCACGCGCTTGACGCATATTCGTCTGCAACTGCTCCGGATTGAGCACCGACTCCTGGAAAGGCTGCTTCTTCATGCGGTGGGGCAGCGCCAGTTCGGCCGCCAGCAGAATGTCCTTGTCGGTTATCTCGGCACGGCCGTCGTAGGCCGCCTGGGCGCGCGCCGTGCGCAGGATGACAATGTCGGCGCGATGACCATCCACCCGGAACGACGCCGTGAGCGTCGCAATCGTGTACAGGTCCTTGTCGGTATACTTGACCAGCGGGTAGAGTTGGCGCGCCATGATGATCCGGTCGCACTCATTCTCCTCGGCGCCTTCATACGTATCGGCAAAGAGTTCGGGGCTTTGCTCAAAGTTGATGCGTCGGCGCAGAATCTCCACGCGGTCGCGCGAATCGGTCAGCCCGATCACATCCACGGCATGCGCAAAACGGTCAAGCAATTGCGGGCGCAGGTCGCCCTCTTCGGGATTCATGGAGCCGACAAGCACAAAGCGCGCCGGGTGCTGGAAGGAAATGCCCTCACGCTCAACCACATTCACGCCCATGGCCGCGCTGTCCAGCAGCAGGTCCACCACGTGGTCGTCGAGCAGATTGACCTCGTCCACATAGAGCACGCCACGGTTGGCGGCGGCGAGCACACCCGGCTCGAAGTGGCGCTCGCCCTTCTGGATGGCCTTTTCAATGTCAAGCGTGCCCACCACGCGGTCTTCCGTTGCGCTCACGGGCAGGTCCACAAACGGTGTATTGATTTCCGCCGTGGGCAGCGCGCCCGAGCTCTGGTAACGGTCACGGCACTCGTCGCAGAAAAGATCCGGACGATTGGGGTCGCAGTTGAAGCGGCAGAATTCCACCACTTCGAGCGGCGGCAGCAGCGCCGCCAGCGCGCGCGCCGCCGTGGATTTGGCCGTGCCCCGCTCGCCGCGGATGAGTACGCCGCCGATTTGCGGGTTGATTGCATTCAGGATGAGCGCCCGCTTCATGCGCTCCTGCCCCACAATGGCAGAAAATGGGTAGATTTGTCGCATCAGGTCATCTTTCCTTGAGGTCCGCCGCAGCCCTTGCGCCGGCCGGCGGCGTGTCATGCACAATTTGTCGATCCATTATAGCCCAAGCCATGGCATGTGCGCAGTTGCGGGACGAGGGGTTGGCAAAACTCCGCATTGTCCCTGAACGCTGCACCCAACGGAATCGCCCGGCGCCATTTCTGTGTTACTCTTGTGCCGCCCTCGCAAACTTCGACGATCATACCCAAATATAGTGTCCCCAGCGCGCATGGTGCGCGAAACTTTTGACGCAGCGGTGCGTATTGCTGTGTGAGGGCGCCGAACGATTCCGAAGGACAGCGCCGGGCGTTCGGCCTGGAGGGGAAAAGCAACGTGGCAACTGTGGAAACCGTCGTGCAGGAAACCGCCTGGCTTATGGCGGCGAAAGAGGGCGATCGCCAGTCGTTCAGCCTGCTGGTTGAGGCGTATTCGCGCCCGGTCTACAACTTGACCTATCGCATGCTTGGCAATGCCCACGAAGCCGAGGACGCCGCGCAGGAAACGTTCCTGCGTGCGTGGAGCCGCCTCGATCAATATGATGCAGCCCACAAGTTCAGCACCTGGATCTTCTCGATTGCGAACCACTACTGCATCGACAAGTTGCGCAAGCGACGCACCGTGCAGGTTTCCATCGATGACAACCCGGTGCTCCAGAATCTTGAAGGCGACGCACCGCACCCCGACGAGAGCGCATTGCGCAACGAGAACATGCGTGAGGTGCAGGCGCTGATGGGACTCCTCGATCCTGAGTATCGCACGCCTCTTGTGCTGCGTTACTGGGAAGATCTGAGCTATGAAGAGATTGCGGCCGCGCTCGGAGTCACTGTACCTGCCGTCAAGAGCCGCCTCTTCCGCGCCCGTCAGCGCATGGCCGATTTGCTGGCTGCGCGCCAGATCGCAACCTCGACGCCGCCATCGGGCGGCGACCGGTCCATTCAGCAGGGCAGCCGGCGTGCCACGCAACCTGTGGATTCGCCACGCCTTGTTGCTGCAGCCATGCCCAGTTGCTAACGCCTGACAGCAATTCTTGAAGTGTCAGGCTCCCCCTGGCAGAAGTGAGGTAAACGATGAGCGAGATACAAATGACACCGCCGCAGAATCGACAAAGTCAGAGTGCAGACCTGCACGGCGCCGCGACGGATGACGCTCACGAAGAAGCATTTGCGTTGATGTCGATGGCGCTGGATGGGCTGTTGGACGCCCGGGAGACTGAGCGCCTGGAGGAACTGATGAAAGAGGATACGGGTCTGCGCGCAACCTGGCAGCAGTGGCAGAAGCTGGAAAACCTGCTGACAACCGTCGTCCGCGCCGATCCGGCGCCCGGCTTTGTGGCGCGCTTCGAGGAGCGGTTGTCCCTGCGCGAAGCGCGCGATCGCCGGCGCCGGCGCGCGCTCATCGGCGCAGCGGCGCTTGCCGGCTGGCTGCTGATCGGCGCAGCGCTCGCATTCCTGGGGTGGTTTCTGGTTTCCAACCAGTCGCAGTGGATGAACGGCTTCGTGCGGGAGCTCGTCTACTATCCTTCTGCTGTAATGATATGGACGCGCGCGCTGCGCTCTTCGTGGAGCGCCACGGTGGGTGAGCCACAGTCGTTGATGATGGCGCTCAGTTACATGACGGGTGCGGCCGTCATGCTGAGCACCTGGCTGTGGTTCCTGCGCCGTACAACACGTGAGGAGATCGTCTCGTGAAACAGCAACCGCACACAAACCGCACGGACTTTTTATACCATAAGGACAAACAGGATTTGCACGGGAAGCTGAGTTTGCAGATGTCTGGACAGGAATCGAGTCGCGCCGGCGCCTGGCGCATTGCAGCCGCTGCCGTCACATTGGCGCTTGCCGTCGCGCTGACGCTGGGCATGGGCAGGGCCTGGGCACAGAGCGATCCGCCCATTGCACCGGCAGCCCCCATTGCCCCCATTGCGCCCATTGCGCCCATTGCGCCCAATGGCCTCAATGTCTCCAACCTGTTTGCGCAGCCGGCGCCCCCGCAAATAGGGGGCAAGTCCTACTTTGACGGCCTCGAGGTCAAGGCGGGTGAGTCCATTGATGGCGACGCCGTCGTCTACACGGGTGACGTACGCGTCCGTTCAGGCGGGCGTATCAACGGCGGCGTTGTCGCCTATGCAGGGGACGTGCGAATTGACCCCGGTGCGGTCGTTACGGGCGACGTGACGGCCTGGGCCGGTGACGTGGCCATCGATGGCAGCGTCAATGGCAGCGTCTCGGTGCTTGCAGGCGATGTGCGCCTGGGCGATTCGGCCTCCGTAGGCGGCGACGTCAGCGTGCTCGCGGGTGATATCAAACGCAGCGACAGCGCCAAGATCCAGGGCGATATCGTGCGCGGCCCCAACCCGGGCGGCGCCGGCGGCTTGCTCAACCTCGACAAGCAGCAGTTCAGCGCGCCAAACGCACCCGGCGCCCCCGACGCGCCCCAAATTGCTCTGCCAAACGGCGCCGGCGGCCCCTCGTGGTTTGTCAGGACCTTCCTGCGGCTCCTGCTCGCCGGTCTCTTCACGATTCTGCTCACGCTGGGCGCCATGTTCGTCTACATCTTGCGGCCGCAGACCATCGCGCGCGCCACAGACGAACTGCGCGCCAACAGCACACGCAGCTTTGCCACAGGCATTACCGTCATGGGTGCGCTCTGGCTGCTTACGTTCCTGCTCTCCCGTGCCTTCTGCCTTGCGTTGCTCTCCGTCATACCCGGAATTGCCGCGTTTGCATTGGGCGCAGTAGGCTTCACAGTCTCCGCCCGCTGGCTGGGCAACCGCCTCGCCGGCGGCAACGCCCCCGGCCAGAGCATGATCAGCGCGCAGCCGGCCGAGCGCCGCCCCGCGCTGGAAATTGCCCTGGGTGGTCTGTTGCTTGCTGCCGTCTTCCTGATTCTTGGCGCACTGATCGGCGGTTTGTGGGGGCTGGCGCTGGTAATCCCTGTTGCGCCGGGTGTCGGCGCATTTCTGAACCCGTGGTTTGAGAAGTACCGCAACCGCAAGACACAGGATTTAAGCAGCCCTGGCCGCGCCCTCGTCGCACCCGTGCCGCCTGTGCCGCCTGCGCCGCCTGTGCCGCCCGTGCCGCCCGTGCCGCCCGTTGATCTCGACGCCGTGTCCACGCAGGTGTCCACGCCGCCGTCCACATCTGCGCCCACACCCCAGAGCGGCCTGGTGATTGATGACCTGGTGGCCGCCGCCGATGCAGACGCTGCCCGCGCTGCCGAGGCCGTAGCTCAGGCCGCCGCTGTAAAGGAGGCCGCACGCGCAGCGCAGGAGTATGGCGGTGACGACCTGACGCGGATCTCGGGCGTCGGCCGTTCATGGGAGCGCAAACTCAAGGCTGCGGGTGTGCTTACTTTCGGGCAGCTTGCCTCATTGCCTGTGGAGATGGCTGCATCCATCCTGGGCGTGCCGCCGGAGGAGATCATCGAGGACAAGATACTGCAGCAGGCCGCCAACCTGACGCGCGCGGCTTAGACGCTGCGCAGCAAGGCTTTTCGCAGCCGTCAATTCCCTGGCCGAGGGCTTCCCAGCCCTCGGCTTTGCTTTGCCGCCAACGCGCGACGTCGCCCCCGGCCCTAGGCCGCAGGCTGATCGGCCGGCGGCAGACGTCCGAAACGCAGCGCGCACGACAGCCGCAATGCGGCCACATCCACCAAAACCGGGTAGAATCTGCACTTGGAAGCGCCCATTGCAGTCAACAGAGTCGAACCACCATGACACAAATGCCCACAGTGGACGAAGATCCCATCAGCGCCCAGGCGCTTGTGGCTGCCATCACCTGGAACGAGCAGGGCCTCGTCCCTGCCATCGTGCAGGATGCCACCTCAGGCCGCGTGCTCATGCTGGCGTGGATGAACGCCGAAAGCCTGCACCGAACGCTCGCCGGCGGCGAGACCGTCTTCTGGAGCCGCAGCCGCGCGGCCTTTTGGCACAAGGGCGAATCCAGCGGCAACGTGCAGCGCGTGCGCTCCGTCCAGGTCGATTGCGACGGTGACACGCTGCTCGTGCTTGTGGATGCTGCCGGCCCCGCCTGCCACACGGGCGCGCTCTCCTGCTTCTTTCGCCATCACGCACCCAGCGCAAACACTACCAGGTGAACCATGCCCTCCACACTTGAAACGCTCTTTGCCACGATTGAGGCGCGCAAGACCAGCCCGCCCGAATCATCCTACACGGCGCGCCTCTTCGCCCAGGGCGAGAACGAAATCTGCAAGAAGATTGGCGAAGAGGCTATCGAGGTCATCGTGGCCGCCAAGGGAGAAACCGACGACCGCATCATCTACGAAATGGCCGACTGGGTCTACCACGCCATGGTGCTGCTGGCCCTGCGCGGGCTGGACTGGGAACATGTAGAAGTCGAACTCGCGCGCCGCTTCAAGTCGGCGTAGCGCAGCGTCGCGCATGCCGTAGCATGCCGCGCGCATGATACAATGCACCGGCAAACGAGGATTGTGTAGGGGAGGGCGACCGCGCAGGAGCAGCGGCCGCGCGAAAGGAACCATGCCATGAGCAATGCGATGGTCCAGGAGTACGCACCCGACCGCAAGCAGTCGACCAATGGCGCCGCGCAGTCCGTGGCCGCAGCGCGTTTCGAGCGCGAGGCGCTGACATTTGACGATGTGCTGCTCGTCCCCGGCTATACAGAAATGCTCCCCGCCGAGGTAGATATCAGCATCAAACTGCACGAGCGGCTTCATCTCTACATCCCCGTACTCAGCGCCGCGATGGACACCGTCACGGAGAGCGAACTGGCAATTGCGCTTGCACGCCAGGGTGGCCTCGGCGTCATCCATCGCAATCTGGACGTCGTGGCGCAAGCCGAAGAAGTGAACAAGGTCAAGCGCAGCGAAAGCGGCATGATCGTCGACCCGATTACGCTGCGCCCCGACGCGACCCTCGCCGACGCCGAAGGGCTCATGGCGCGCTACAAGATTAGCGGCGTGCCCATTACCGACGACTCCGGCCGCCTCGTGGGCATCCTCACCAACCGCGATGTGCGCTTTGCCACCGACGACCGCCGCCCTGTAAGTGACTACATGACGACCAAGGGGCTTGTCACCGCCAAGATAGGCACAACTCTGGCCGAAGCGCAGGAAATTCTCCATTACCACCGCATCGAAAAGCTGCCTCTCGTGGACGAGACTTTCCACCTCAAGGGGCTGATCACCTACAAGGACATCCTCAAGAAGCAGGATTACCCCAGTTCGGCCAAGGATGAGCGCGGGCGCTTGCTCGTGGCCGCCGCCGTGGGCGTGGGTGAGCCGGGGCTCTTGCGCGCCGATGCAGTGATCGCCGCCGGCGCCGACGCCGTTGCCATTGACACGGCGCATGGCCACAGCAAGAACGTTGTCGAAACGCTGCGTGCGCTGCGCAAGCGCCACCCGGACATCCCCATCCTCGCGGGCAATGTCGTCACACCCGAAGGCGTGCGCGCACTGGCCGAAGCGGGTGCCAGCGCCGTCAAGGTGGGCGTCGGCGCAGGCTCAATCTGCACCACGCGCATCGTCAGCGGCGCAGGCATGCCCCAATTGACCGCCGTCAGCGACTGCGCCGCGGCCGGGCGCGCGATTAGCATCCCCGTCATCGCCGACGGCGGCATTCGCTTCAGCGGTGACATCACCAAGGCAATTGCTGCGGGTGCATCAGCCGTCATGCTCGGCAGCCTGCTCGCGGGCATGCACGAATCACCCGGCGAGGTAGTCATTCGCGAGGGGCGCTCGTTCAAGGAGTATCGCGGTATGGGCAGCCTGGGCGCCATGAAGGGGCGTGCGAACGATCGCTACCAGAGCGCCCAGTCCGAATCCACCCCCGACATCAGCGGCAAGGCTGTGCCCGAAGGCATTGAGGGTCAGGTCCCCTACAAGGGCCTCCTGCGCGACTTCATCTTTCAACTCATGGGCGGCCTGCGCTCGGGCATGGGTTACGTGGGCGCCGAAAGCATTGCCGACTTGTGGGAGAAGGCGCGCTTCGTGCGCATCAGCAACGCGGGCGTTCTTGAGAGCCACCCGCACAGCATCACAATCACCAAGGAAGCACCCAACTACCAGTTGCGGCCCGGGCGCTGAACACGTCCGGAGCGTTGCGACGCCGTTCGAAGCGGCGCACTCTCTCGCCCTCCGCCCGGTTGTGGCGCGTGGTCGGCACTGAACCGATGTGAATCAAGAGAAAGGTCTTTCATGAGCGTTACGGCGGTGGTAGGCGCGCAATGGGGCGACGAAGGCAAGGGACGGATCATCGACTTCCTGGCACAGGAGGCCGACGTGGTGATTCGTTTTCAGGGAGGCGACAACGCCGGCCATACGGTCATCAATGAGTACGGCAAGCATGCCCTGCACCTCATCCCCAGCGGTATCTTCAATCCGGTCACCGAAAACATCATCGGTTCGGGCTGTGTCGTCAACCCGCAGGCGCTGCTGGCCGAAATGGAGAGCCTCGCCTCAAGCGGCGTGTCGCTCGACAACCTCTGGGTCAGCACACGCGCACAGATGCTCATGCCCTACCACCGCACGCTTGATCAACTTGAAGAAGTGGCGCGCGGCAAAGACACCATCGGCACCACCAAGCGCGGCATCGGCCCGGCCTACGCCGACACGGCCGCCCGCCCCGGCCTGCGCATGGGCGACCTTTTCCCGCCCCCCTGGCCTT
>CAYRVP010000090.1:0-4872 GCA_964427845.1 uncultured Caldilineaceae bacterium | reverse complement strand
GGGCGCGTCCGACCACGGCACCCACGAGGCGATCTACCTCGCCGACCCCGACGGCAACGGCGTGGAGCTCGCCGCCGACCGCCCGCGCGATCGGTGGCCGACGCCCGAGGAGGAGTTCTCCGGCGCCGGCCCGCGCCCGCTGGACTTCGACGCCCTGCTGGCGACCGTCGCCGGCCAGGACCCCGAAGCCCACGTGCGCCCCGGCCTGCGCATGGGCGACCTTTTGCAGCCCGCCTGGCTTGAAGCGCGCCTCGACAACGCCTTGCGCACCGTCAACCGCAAGCTTGACGTCCTCGGCGGCGAACCGGTGGATGGCGCGGCGCTTGCCGCGCTCTGCGCCGATTACGTACGCGCCCTCGGTCCCCGCATCATCGACACCGTCCCCATGGTGCGCGCCGCGCTCGAGCAAAACAAGGCCATCCTCCTCGAGGGCCAACTGGGCGTCATGCGCGATCTGGATTGGGGCATCTATCCCTTTGTCACCAGCAGCAACCCTACTGCTTCTTACGCAGCCTCGGGCGCAGGGCTGCCTGCAGGCGTGCTGGACAGGGTCATTGGCGTCGTCAAGGCCTACAGCACAGCCGTCGGCGACGGCCCCTTCCCCGTGGAGCTCTTCGATGAGGACGGTGAAAAACTGCGCGAGGTGGGCAGCGAATTCGGCGCAACCACAGGCCGCCCGCGTCGCTGCGGCTGGTTCGACGGTGTCGCCATCAACTACGCCGCCTGGCTCAACGGCATGACGGGGCTGGCCATCACCAAACTCGACGTACTGGATGACTTCGATCGCATCAAGATTTGCGTGGGCTATCGCCTGGAGAACGGCACAGTTGTCAAGGACTCCATGCCCGACACCCCGGTGCTCGCCAACGCCTCACCGGTGCTTGAGGAGTGGCCCGGCTGGGGCGTCTCCACCGCCGACTGTCGCGCGTGGGACGACCTGCCCAAGCCCGCCCGCGCCTATATCCACCGCCTGGCCGAACTGGCTGGTGTCAAGGTGGACTACGTCTCTGTCGGTGCAGAGCGCGAGCAGATGTTTGCCGTGTAGTCAACAGGTAATTGAAGATTGATGACTGAACATTGGGGGTGCTCCCCGCCGCGGGAGCACCCCCAATGTTCAGTCATCAATCTTCAATTATCTGCTGTCCAATCCTACCTCACTACAGTCTGCCTCTGCTCGCGCATGTACTGCTGCAGGTAGTGCGTGCCACCGGCGCCGCGGCCTGTTGTGCTGGAGCCATTCCAGCCGCCAAAGGGCTGGTAGCCCGGCCATGCCTCCGTCGTCGCACCGCTCTCGCCCTTCCATTGCCCATTCCGGAGCCATCGATAGGTGTCCCCTGCGCCCGCGCCTGCTACACTGTTATGAGGCCGAGAGTCTGCGCATTGTGACTGAGAAAGGTTCGGGCATGCGCATCATGCTGTGGAGTTTTGGTCTTCTCGTTCTGGTCGTCTCTGTCATCTGGCTGGGATTCCAGGCGCCGCCCGAGGCATTTGCCGCGCCGCCGGTCACGCCGGGCCCCGTTGAGAACGCACCCCAACGCGCAGGTCTGCCCGCACCCGTGGAACGCTTTATGCGCACAGTATACGGCGACGACGTGCCGGTCTACACTTCCGTCGTTTTGACGGGCCATGCGCGCATTCGTCGCGCAGGCACGTGGCGCCTGCCTGCGCGCACGCGATTCATTCACGAGACGGGCTCCAGTTACCGCCACTAAATCGAAGTCAACTGGTTCGGCCTGCCCATCATGTCGGTGGATGAGGGCTATGTCGACGGCGCCAGCTTCTTCGCCAACGCGCTGCTGGGCACGTAGGTGAATGAGCAAAAAATCCAATCAGGTCGCAAATCTTGCTTTGTGGGCCGAATCAGTCAGTTTCACCGCGGTACTCGTGACCGCCCCTCGTGCAGAATAGCAGCCCGTGGATGACGACACGGCCCTCCTGCGTGTCCCTGTCGAGGATGAGTCCGAGACCTTCGTCGTTCGTTTTGACCCCACAACGCACCTCATCTCCACCATGGCGGTGATGCGCTACCAGGCCAGGGATTCGGCCACCAAGACACTGTGGATTCCCATGGTGGTCGAATGGGGAAGCGGTGACGACATCTTCGCAGACATGCAGGGTGCGGTGCTGTGGGCCAACCAGGGTGGTCCCTGGGCTTACTTCACAACCGATTCCATCGTTCACAACGGCGACGTCTCCGCCTACATCAGGGCGCGCGGCAATTAAGCGCGCGGGAGTTGGAAGGTGGCGGCACACAAGAAATGGAAGCGGGGCGTCCAATTCGGGACGCCCCGCTGAAACTGCATCCTGCCTACCTGTTCCCTACTCCCTACACCCAACGCCCTGCTTGATCAATCCGCGCTCGTCAACGCCAGGTCACCGCCGCGCTTGAGCAGCACCTCCTGCGCCTTGAGCTGCGCCTGACGCGCGAGGTCAAGTGAATCAGCCAGCACACGTGCCGTTTCCTGCGGCGCATGGAAACCGGTGCTGTTTTCCGACGACACAAAGTCCCAGCGAATCTGCGCCGAACGGTGCAGTTGCAGCGCCTCAGCCAGTTCCTCCTCCGTGCCGCCCGCGCCCTGCGCCGCCACAATTGTGTCAATCGCGTCGATAATCGCATCCTCGCTTTGGCGCAGGAGTTCTGCGGTGCGCGCCTGAATCACGGTAATGCGCTGCGTCAATTCTTCCTCGGTGAAGCGGTGGCAGGTTTGGCAGGAGGCAGCCACATTCGTCAGCGGGCTGCGCAGCCAATGGTCGGAGACCTTGACGCCGCCCGCGCGCACATAGGGCATATGGCAGTCAGCGCAGGACACGCCCGACTGTGCGTGCAATCCCTGGCTGTAGGTCTCGAACTCGGGGTGTTGCATCTTGAGCATCGCCCCACCGGTCTCGGCATGCTTCCAATCCGTGAAGCCGACTTCGTTGTAGTAGGCCTCAATGTCATCGATCCGCAGCCCCTTGTCCCAGGGGAAGGTGAGCAATTTGTCGTCGCCCGCAAAGTAGTACTCCACGTGGCACTGCGCGCACACGTAGGTGCGCATCTCCTGGCGCGAAGCCTGCGATACGTCGATTCCGCGCTTCTCCATCGCGTTCACAAAAGCCGGGCGCGTCACGCGCAACGCCATCGTCTCGGGGTTGTGGCAGTCGGCGCACGACGTGCCCATGTGCAGCTTGTCCTGCAGTTCCTTGTAGGGCGTATGGTTGAATGTCACCCAGCCCATTTCCTCGATCAATCTGGGCGCATCCGCCGAATGACAGTTGGCGCACGCCCCCGGTTGATCCTTTTCCGTTACGCGCCGTGTCTTCTTCTGGTCATCCAGCATGTAAAAGTGGCCGCGCTCTTCGTTGTGGTCGATGCTGAAGGCATAGCCCGCCCACAGGCGCGTCATCGCCGGAAAGCGCTCGAGCTTGCTGTATGGGTCCGAGCCGCCGTAAGGCGTCTGTCCCGCGTTGATCTCCGTTTTCATGAAGGACTCGTACTCGAGAGGGAAGTTCTTTCCCCAAACCGCCGGGTCCAGTTCATCCGCGCCGATTTCCACAATGCGCAGGGGATAGGCGGCGGCCTCCTCCTTCTTGTTGTCGATGTTCATCAACAGTCCGGCAACGACGGCGACCCCAATTGCCACGACCGCAAAGACGGCCGCGTAAACCCATCCCCAACCCCGCCCGCTCTTCTTTGTTGGCGCTTCTTCGGTGCTCATCATTGGCTCCTTCTTTTGCCCTGCGCGACCGTGTAGTCGCCATCCAGGGAATCTGCTTGGGTAAGCGAGCTATTCAATCGTCCGGTGCCCTTCGTTGCCGTGACAGGCAACGCAGTCGGCCGGCTCGCCGCCGGGCGAGGCATGCATTTGGCTCACGGTCTCGGCGTGGCAGGAGCGGCAATTCTCAAGCGCCACGCGCTCATTCATCGCCCTGATGCGTATGGGGTCGGGAAAAGTGCCCAGCGTGAAGTACAGGCTGTGGTTAAAGCCGTTAATTGCCTTGACGGTGTATTTGGCCACCGTGTTGTGGTGCGGTGTGTGGCAGTCGTTGCAGGTCGCCACCGCCTTGTGGCTGGAGTGGTTCCACGCTTCGAATTGATCGCGCATGACATGGCAGTTCATGCAGGAATTCGGATCTTCCGAAAAGTAGGAGAGCCCCTCGGCATAGGAAAAGGTGTAGAAGCCCAGGCCTACAAACACGCCGAGCATGGCCGCAATCGCGACGCTCCACCAGCGGTGCGGGCCGGCGCGCACCTTTCGCCGAGGAGGCGAATCCGACCTGCCCAGAGGCATATCAGGATCGGTCACAAATCGACTCCCTTCATGTTGTGTTTTGAAACGGAGTTGGGAAGCGGGTTGTTCTCTGCATGCTGTAATGCAGCGCCGCCTATTGCGCGCTTTGAGAGTACCACAGGTTTGCAGAGCGCGCCATCCCTCCATCGAGGAGGATTTCACATTGGTGACGCTCGCTCCAACGGACAGTGCTTCTCAACAGGAATCGCGGCTTGCGCGCCCGACCTACCGCTCACCGCGCCACCAATTTGCATCCCTCGTCTGAATGCCTACAATCAACACGACTGCGCAAACCCGCAACCCAAGGAGCCTGGGCGTGAACGCATCAAGCACACTGCGCTGGTGGCAGCAAGCCATCATTTACCAGGTCTACCCGCGCTCTTTTCAGGATAGCACCGGCGACGGCATCGGCGATTTGCAGGGCATTATCCAGCGCCTCGATTACCTCAAGGGCATTCACGTCGACACCCTCTGGCTCTCGCCCATCAACCCCTCGCCCATGCGTGATTTCGGCTACGACGTGGCCGACTACACCGGCATTGAACCTATCTTCGGCACGGTCGATGACTTCACGCAGCTGCTGGACGGCGCACACGCCCGC
>CAYRVP010000089.1:0-17274 GCA_964427845.1 uncultured Caldilineaceae bacterium | reverse complement strand
AACCCTCCTAACTGGCTTGGCTATTGATGTCCAAATCTCCCTTTCTGGCGGTCCTGCGCCCTGTGCCGCTCGCGCTTGCCCTCGTTCTGTCCTTTGGCGGCCGCGCTCTGTTCGCCGGGGATATTGACGCCCCGCCTGGCGGCAAGGTGCCCATCGCCACGCCCGTTGACGGCCGCGCCCCCACCATCTTCCTGACCTTCGATGATGGCCCCTACCAGCCGTGGACTGAGCAAATGGTCGACCTGCTGGCCGACTACAACGCGCAGGCCACCTTCTTCGTCGTTGGCCGACAAGCGATCAACGACCCCGAGCTCCTCAAGAAGGTCTATGACGGAGGCAATGCACTCGGCAACCACGGCTACAACCACGCCAACCTCACCGGCGTCTCGCAACAGTTCTTCAATGCCGAAGTGGGCGACACCAGCGCCATTCTGGGTGACATGGATTCCCGGTGCCTGCGCCCGCCGTACGGCGCCATTGACTACAATGTGGTTGACTTTGCCGATCAATTGGGCATGAGCATTGTCAAGTGGAACCTGGACCCGGAGGATTGGCGCAGCCCCGGCGCAGACAAGATCGCAGAGCACGTGATTGACAACGCGCGCGACGGCTCAATCGTCGTGCTGCATGATGGCGGCGGCGACCGCTCGCAAACCGTCGAGGCCGTGCGCACCATCCTCAAAACCTTGACGGCACACGGTTGGCAATTCAAGGCGCTCTGCCGCGATTTCCCCATGGATGACATCACCAACGCGTTGCTCGAAACGCCCACGCCCGACCCTGCGGTCACGCCCTCACCTGCGGAGACGACCTGGCCCACAGCTACGCCCACTGCCTCGGCAACCGCTACACGACCAGCCTCGCCCACTGCCACGGCAACCGCTACGCGCCCAGCCTCGCCCACTGCCACGGCAACCGCTACACGACCAGCCTCGCCCACTGCCACGGCAACCGCCACACCAGCAGCCTCGCCCACTGCCGTGAACACGGCGCTATCGACGCCCGCCAGCACGATGCGACCCACGCCTGCGCCACCGGTCGCGCCTGCGGCCACGCCACGCGCCACCGCCACAACCGCGGCCCCACTGCCGCGTGCCACCGCCGCACAGAGCGCCACGCCCGACGCCGCCGCAGCAAGCGCACCCGCAGCGACTCCCGAACCGGTCTATGGGGCCATCACCTTCCCCAGTTCGGGCGCGACCGTATCCAGGGCGATCCTCGTGCAGGGCTATGCAAACCACACTTCATTCGAGAAGTGGCAGGTTGACTTGCTGGTGGACGACAGTGAGCCCATCTTCCTGGCCATGGGTGAAGAGCCGCTGATCAACATTGGCCGCCTCACCGTATGGAAGAGCATGGACTTTCCCAACGGCCCGCACATGCTGCGCCTGCGCGTCGTCTTCGCCGACGGCAACTACGTTGAGTACTTCACGCACGTGACGGTGAAAAACTAATGCTGCGTCTCGCAAGTTGACAGCAGAGTCGTAGCGGCGGCTTGAGCCGCCGTTCTCAACCTGCGCGGCGGCATTGGTGAGAACGGCGGCTCAAGCCGCCGCTACGAGATGTCCACAAACGTGCGCAACGCACCACGAATGCTCCGCCGCTGCATCAATGCTTTTGACCCTCTCGCTATCGCATGCGATACTGAATCCATCTCCACAGTAGCCCTCGGGCCTCTTCAGTCCCCGATGCAACCAAGCAAGGAGCCGCGCATGTCAGGTCTGCTCTCCGGACAGGACGCCCTGTTCGCCGCCCTCAAATTCCGCTGTATTGGCCCACCGCGCGGCGGGCGCGTCGTCGCCGTGGCCGGTGACCCCAGCGACTTTGCCACCTTCTACTTCGGCGCGGTCGCCGGCGGCATCTGGAAGACCACCGACGCCGGCACAACCTGGCTGAACGTCTCGGACGGCTTCCTCAAGACTTCATCCGTGGGCGCGCTCGAGGTCGCCGTCTCCGACCCCCACGTCATTTACGCAGGCATGGGCGAGACGGCGATCCGCACTGACGTTTCGCATGGGGACGGCATCTACAAATCTACCGACGCCGGCCGCAGCTGGAGCCACATGGGGCTGCGCGACACACGCCACATTGGCGCAATCCGCATTCACCCCAAGAACCCCGACATTGTCTACGTCGCTGCGCTGGGTCACGCTTTTGGCGCAAACGAAGAGCGCGGCGTCTTCCGCTCGCGCGACGGCGGCGCCACCTGGCAGAAAGTGCTCTATGTGAGCGACCACGCCGGCGCAATTGACGTAACGCTCGATGTGCGCAACCCCGGCATCCTTTACGCCTCCATTTGGGAGGCGCGCCGTGGACCCTGGTACATGAGCAGCGGCGGCGAAGGTAGCGGCATCTGGCGCTCCACCGACGGTGGCGACAATTGGACCGAACTGAGTCGGCGCCCCGGCCTCCCTGCCGAAGGACTCTACGGCAAGATCGGCGTCGCCGCCTCACCCGTGCAGGCTGGGCGCGTCTGGGCCATGGTCGAGAGCCAGAACGACCCCGGCCTCTACCGATCGGACGACTTCGGCGATACCTGGAAGCTCCTCTGCGACCAGCCTGAACTGCGCCGCCGCCCCTGGTACTACATGCACGTCCACGCCGACACCCAGGACGCCGACACGGTTTACGTCTCCAACCTGGCCTTCCATCGCTCGATTGACGGCGGCCGCACCTTCACCGAAATCCCCACGCCCCACGGCGACAATCACGGCCTGTGGATTGACCCGCGCAACAACCGCCGCATGATCCAGAGCAACGACGGCGGCGCGAATGTCTCGTTCGACGCCGGCGCTTCCTTCAGCACCGTCTACAATCAGATGACCGCGCAATTCTACCACCTCGACACCGACGGTCGCTTCCCCTACCGCGTCTACGCAACGCAGCAGGACAACTCGAGCATCAGCGTGCCTAGCGACACCATATCCGGCGCCATCTCCATTGGCGATTGCTACGTGGCAGGCACGGGCGAGAGCGGCTACATTGTCGTAGACCCCAAGGATGACAATGTCACTTTCGTGGGCGCAGTGGGAAGTTCGCCAGGCGGCCTCGGCGCGCTCCAGCGCTACGATCATGCCACGCGCCAGATTCAGCTCGTCAACGTCTGGCCGGTAGCGACCGGCGGCGACATTGCGCTCAGTTCGCTCAAATACCGCTTCCCGTGGACCTACCCCATTCTCTTTTCGCCGCACGACCCCAACGTGCTCTACACCTGCGGCAACGTCGCCTTCCGCTCGACGAACAACGGCCACTCGTGGCAGCCCTTCAGCCCCGACCTGACGCGTGACGACAAGTCCAAGCAGAACCCCTCGGGTGGCCCAATTACACTCGACAGCAGCGCCGCCGAGCATTACGACACAATCTACACATTTCGCGAGTCGGCCCACGAAGCAGGCGTCTTCTGGGCAGGCAGTGACGATGGCCTTGTCCACGTTTCGCGCGACGGCGGCGCATCCTGGCAGAATGTGACGCCTCTCGACCTCCCCGAATGGGCATGGATTCGCACCGTCGAGCCGTCGCCCCATGATGCCGCCACCTGTTACGTGGCCGCCACCCGCTACAAGCTTGACGACACCAGGCCCTACCTCTACAAGACCACCGACTATGGCGCCACCTGGGCGAAAATCAGCGAAGGCATTCCCAGCGACGACTTCACGCGCGTCATCCGCGCCGACCCCAACCAGCCGGGCGTGCTCTACGCAGGCACCGAAACCGGCCTCTACCTCTCACTGGATGATGGCGCCCACTGGACGCGCTGGAGCGGCAACCTCCCTGTCTGCCCCGTCTACGACCTGCAGATCAAGGGCACCGACCTTGTCATTGCCACGCACGGCCGCTCGGCATGGGTGATGGACGACCTCACGCCCATCTACCAGCAGGCACGCGGCGAAGTTGGCAGCGACGCGCCCCACCTCTTCGCCCCGCGCACCAGCTATCGCATCCTGCCCGACCTCTTCGCCGACTGGATGCCTCCTGAAGGTCGCCTCTACGCAATCGGCATGGGCAACAATTCAACGGCAGTGGCCAAGCGCAGCGAGCTTGGCGCCATCGAGCGCAAATATCTCGACGCGGGCGAGGGCGCGCCCCGCAGCGCGCTCATCTACTACCGTCTGCCCGTCACTGTCTCACCCGAGACGCCGATGGAGCTTGCCTTCCTCGACGCTGACGGCAATGTCGTGCGCAGCTACGCGCGCAAGCCGGTGGGCTATGACAAACTCGACGAAAAGGCGCGCAGCCTCAACCCCGGCCCATGGATTGGCACCACACCCGGCATCCACCGCTTTGTCTGGAACCTGCGCGAACAGGGCGCCATCCGCCTTGCCGGCAACAAGACCGCCGCCGAGCTCTTCGAGGGGCCGTGGGTCCTGCCCGGCGTCTACACGGCGCGACTGACGGTGGGCGAAAGCGTGCAGTCGCAGCAGTTCGAGGTCGTCAACGACCTGCGCGTGCGAACCTCTGCGGAGGACCTCAAGGAACAGCACGACCTGCTCATCCGCATCCGCGACGCGGTCTCCGATAACTACCGCGCCGTACAGACCCTGCGCACCGTGCGTGAGCAGGTGCAGAGTTGGCAGAAGCTGCTGCCCGAGCGCGCCGATGTGGGCAACGCCGCTGCCGCAATAGTCAAGAAACTCGAAAAGGTCGAGGACACGCTCATCTTGCCCGGCGACCAGAAGGACAACTATCACCTCGTCTCTCGGCCGCGCCTCAACGAGGCCATCGCCGCACTTGTGCCCACCATCGGCACCGCCGACGCCCGCCCCACCGAGCAAGCCACCGAGCTTGTGGACGAGTATGTCGCTGCCATCCAGGCGCAGGTGGAGAAGCTCGACGACGTACTGCAGACAGACGTCCAGGCGCTCAACTCCCTCATCGCGCAGGCCGGCGTGCCCGCGATTGTGATGTAGGCACGCGCAAACATTGCCCAGATCGATGCGAGGCTTCCAGTCCTGGAAGCCTCGCTGTGCATTGTGGGAGAAACCTCGCGCCGATTCCGTAGCAGATTAATGGACTGCGCGTTTCTCTCGCGATGCGCGCCCAGCAGCGCAACGGGCGTCACGCTCGTCGGAATTTGACATGCGCCACGCAAAGAGAGGCCCGCACGGATCGCCGTGCGGGCCCCTCTTTGATCTCGAGAATGTACCACACACCGCCCCCATGCAGCGCCCCGCGCCTACGGCCCAGCCCCCTCAATCACCGGCATGTAGCTCTTCTCCACCATGCCCGCCAGCACCGTGACCCGCACCTGCGCCTCTGTCGGGAGCGTGGTCGAAAGCGTTACTGTACCAGTGTAGAGTGTGCCACTCAGGACCGCGCGCGCCGAGAGCGGCGCGGTCACCAAGAGCGTCATCGTCGCCGGCGTTGTGCCGGTGAGCGGGCTGGCCAGCAGCCACGGCGCGTTGCTCTGTGCCTGCCAGGCAACCGGCGCGCCCGCCCCGGCGTCGAGGCGGAGGGTCACCGTCTGCGGCAGGGTTTCCGCGAAGAACACTACCTGCTGCGGCTGCACATGGAGCGCCGCGGGCTGGGATATCGGCGTTGCGGTCGGTGTGGGCGTCGACGTAGCCACGCTGCCGCCGGGGCTCACGTCATCCAGCGGGTTGTGCGCCGTCCAGTCGCGCGGGATGATGGTGAAGCCATCCCAATGCACATCCATGTACACTTCGTCTTCCTCGCGCGGCAGGTGGTGGAAGGTGAGGCCATACCAAACCACCAGATCCGCCCCATCCACACTTTCGCCGTTGACAAACTGCGACACGTCTCCTGCGCAGCCGTTCAGCGCCGGGTTGTGCGACGGATACTTCTCGCACGACTTGAAGGTAGTCACATACAAGTCATTTTGCGAAAAGGGCTCAAAACTCGGCCCGGTAAAGTCGTGGCCGCTGCTCAGCCCCTCAATCTGATAGGAAATGAGGTTGCCGCCATCGTTGCGCGTCACCTTGTCCACTACGCGCCACGTGCGCTGCACATCGGGATCGTGTTGGCGCGCCGCCTCGAGCGTGACATCCGTCACCTGCTTCACGCGCCGCCGGTTCTGGTCCGTCGCGTTGATCTGTATCTCCTGCACGAGGTCGTTGGCACGGCCGTTGATGTCAAAGTCGAGGCGGAACCAGTAATTGTGATAGTGCGAGATGGGGATGCGGTTCGTGGCCGTCACCCACCCATAGGAGGCATCGGTGCCATAGCGCTGCAGTTGCCCCGACGCGCCCACCGTGGGCACGATGGTGCCGTCGTCATAGAACTCATACTGGACAATGTAGTTGTAATCGCCCGATGTAGAGACGCTGAAAAGCGAAAGCTCGTAGCCTTGTAGCTGACGCGCATAGTATTTCTGCGCGTAACCGCGCGGCTGAATCTGCAGGCAAAGTACGTTCTTGCCGCCGTACGCGAGCAGCGTCCCATCCGGGCATTCGGCGCGCGTCAGGTTCGCAAGATAGCGCCCGCCAAAGCCAAAGTCAGTCACGTCATGGAAGCGCGCGCCGTTGTCATCATAGGGCACATGCACCTGCGCCAGACCCGCCTGCGCCAGAATGAGTCGGCGCGGCCCGCCCGGTGGCGTCAGCGTAATGTCATAGAGTACAATGCCATCCAGCGCGCGCGGCTCCCAGCACATCTCCCAGCGTGTGCCTGTGGGCAGCGTCTTGTCAATTCTGAATGCCGCAGAGCAGGCATGCTCGCTCTGCGCCAGAACGCGCGGCGACGCATAGAACCACGCGCCCGCCAGCAGCAAGATGCCAATCGCCACCAGCGCCGCACCGAGGGCTTGCCTTACCACGCGCTGTCGCAGCGAAGGCGCTGCCGAATCAAATCCATGGCTCATCAGTTGCCCCCACCTGCGTGCGTGTGTGCCGCTTGCGCATCGGCCGACAGCCCCACATCGAGCGGCACAATGCTCGCCACCTGCATCCTGGACAAATTCACAATCGGCAATGCGCGCAGCGTCACATTCTGGTCGGTGAGGATGAGCAGTTGCGCGCAGCGGTTGACGCTGCACGCCTGCACGGCCGGCGTCTCCATCTCCGGGTTCGAGCCCGCATGGTAATTGAAGGCGCGAATGTCAAGTTGCGCCGCGCTGCTGAGGGCGCCGCCTGTAATCAGCCGGTATTCGTCTGCCAACTGCGCGCGCACGGCCGGGTCTGCATAAGTGATTGCAATCGCCGTCGCGCGCTCGCTCTCGCTGAGCGGCAACTGCACGCCCTGCACACTCTCCGCGACTTGCGTTTGGCCGGTGGCATAGTCATACAAGCCGTGGACCAGCGTGTCATCGGCGTAGCGGTAGAGGTAGAGGTCGGCGCGGCGCGGCCAGGAACCTGCTGCCATGACCTCTTTGTCCTCCTGGTGACGCTCAACCAGCACCAGTTCCTCGGCCGGAGCGCTTACGGCAACCGCGCCGGGCGCGGCGGCGCTCGTGCGCACGGCCGCTGCACTTGTGCCGCGCAGCGCTGCCGCAGCGTCGACAGCCGCGGCCATCTCCTCGACCGAAAGCGCATCAAGCCCAATCCCCGCGCTGGGCGCTGCGCTCTGTTGCAGCACGAGCCCAGCGGGCGCCGCCAGCGCTACGCCTGCACTTGTTAACGCCAGCACGAGAAAAGCGATGACCGACCAGCGCGGCAGATTAAGCAAAAGTACGCGCATAAACTGACTCCTCTTGACTTTGGCACAGCCAACGTTGCGGTACTTGAAACCGGGACCCACATGCGGGGCGCGCCCATTGTAACGGATCAGTGCGATTCGCACGCGAATATGTCGGGTGCGGCGCGCGCATTGTTGCGTATGACTGAACCGATCCCTCGGCCCGCTGTGCATGGAGAAGGCTAAGGTTCGGCCTTGTGCGCGCAAATCTGCGTCGTGCGCCGCTTGCATTTGCGCCCCGTCCCCGTTATACTCTCCTCCTACAAGCAAGGATCTGGTTTTGCTCGGCTCCCCCCGCAGCCGGGCTTTTTTTGTGTTAACGAGGGCGTCTGAATGAGTGTAATGACAGTGTTGGAGCCGACAAGCACTATGCAAAACGAAAATACTGGCGCCGTGCATGCGCGCCCCAACATCCGCAACATCGCCATTATTGCCCACGTTGACCACGGCAAGACCACGCTTGTGGACGGCATGCTTAAGCAGACCAACGTCTTCCGCTCCAACCAGCAGGTGCAGGAGCGTGTGCTCGACTCCAACGACCTCGAGCGCGAGCGCGGCATTACCATTCTCGCCAAGAACACGGGCATCGTCTACGAAGGCACCACCATCAACATCGTTGACACCCCCGGCCATGCCGACTTCGGCGGCGAGGTCGAGCGCGTCATGAACATGGTCGATGGCGTGCTGCTGCTCGTGGATGCCGTCGAGGGCCCCATGCCGCAAACCCGCTTTGTGCTGCGCCAGGCGCTCAACAAGGGGCTCAAGGCCATCGTCGTTGTCAACAAGGTCGATCGACCTGCCTCGCGCCCAGCCTATGCCGTCAACGCCACCTTTGATCTCTTCATTGACCTCGGCGCCACCGATGATCAGGCGGACTTCCCGGTCGTCTATACGCGTGCCCTTGAGGGACGCGCCGGCATCGGACCCGAAGAACTGGCCGACGACCTCAAGCCCCTCTTTGACATGATCGTCTCCTACATCCCCGCACCCGATGTGGACCCGACCGCGCCCACACAGATGCTGGTGAGCACGCTCGAGTACAGCCCCTACGTCGGGCAGATCGCCATCGGCCGCCTGCAGAAGGGCACCATTCGCAGCGGCCAGCAGATCATGCACATCAACGCCGAAGGGGCGATGAAACAGGGCAAGATCACACAGGCGTACATCTTCCGCGATCTGCAGCGCAACGAGGTGGACTTTGTCGAGGCGGGCAGCATCGTGGCCGTGGCAGGCATTGAGGATGTAGGCATTGGCGACACGCTCGCCGACCTGCAGAATCCTGTCGCGCTGCCACCCATTGCCATCGAAGAGCCGACCGTCCGCATGACCTTCGGCGTCAACGACAGCCCCTTTGCGGGGCGCGACGGCAACTACCTCACAAGCCGCCAGCTGCGCGCGCGCCTTATGACCGAACTCGAGCGCAACGTTTCACTGCGCGTGCAGGAAACTGAAATCGCCAGCGAGTTCCTTGTCTCCGGCCGCGGTGAGTTGCACCTGGCCATCCTTATCGAAACGATTCGCCGCGAAGGTGTCGAGTTCTTTGTCAGTTCGCCCGAAGTCATCTACAAGCGTCTCGCCGACGACTCGCTGGTGGAACCGATGGAAGAGGTCTTCATCGAGGTCCACAGCGACTACCTGGGACAAGTCTCCGAGATGCTGGGCCGCCGCCGCGCCAAGCTTGTCAACATCCGCTATGGCGACGACGGCACTGTCTACAGCGAGTACATTGCGCCTACCCGCGGCCTGCTCGGCTTCCGCCAGCCCTTCCTCACCGCCACGCGCGGTACAGGCATTTTCCACACGCTCTTCCGCGGCTACGAACCATTCTCCGGCGAGATCGATTCGCTTGAGCTGGGCAAGATCGTCGCGCTTGAGCAGGGCACCGTCACAGCCTACGCCCTCGTCAAGCTGCAACAGCGCGGCGAGTATATCGTCTCGCCAGGCGAAGAAGTCTACGGCGGGCAGGTAATCGGCCGGCACATCCGCCCCGAAGAACTTGTGGTCAACATCACCATGGCCAAGCAGCTCACCAACTTCCGCGAGAAGCCGACCAATGTTTCCGACATGCTCATGGCCCCGCGCACGCTCTCGCTGGATGATGCGATCCAGTACCTCGACAAGGGCGACCTGCTCGAGGTAACGCCGACCTCGTTGCGCATTCGCAAGCGCGTGCTGAACCATGACATCCGCGTGCGCGCCGCCAAGAAAGCGCGCACTGACGACTAGAAGATTCCTGTGCGCAGAAACAGCGGCAAAAACGGAAAGGACATGAAGAGCATCAGCTTTTCATGTCCTTTCCGTTTTTGCCGCTGTTTCTGCCGACAGGAATTTTCCGTTCTACACCTCAGCGGCGAAGATCTGGCTGGCCATGGCCTTGAGGCGTGCACCGCCGTTGCTCAAGACGGGCGGCCCATGGCCAAAGACGATTACATCGATCTCGTCGCCATACTTCTTGGCAAGCTTCCATACGCTGCGCTCGGCGTTCTTCATGTCGGGCGTAAACATCGCCGGCGGCGGCGCCAGCTTGCCCTTGCGATTGCTTAGTGCGTCGCCCGCAATCAGGATGCGCCGCTTGCGATCGAGCAGCGAGATGTGCCCGGAGGTGTGCCCAGGCGTCGTCACCACGGTCAGGCCCTCGGGCAATTCCTGCCCATCCACCACAAGTTCTTCGGGCGTCACCGGCTCGGCCTTCATCATCGGCAATTGCGAAACCAGGCTGAAGACAGGGCGCAGCAGCAGCGCGTTGGGACGCCGTTTCCAGGGATGCTCCACCAGATCCTTCTCCACCGCATGGCACAGAACCGGGGCGCCCGTGGCTCGCTTGAGCTTGGCCGCCGAACCCATGTGGTCGGCATCGCCATGCGTCAGAATGATGCGTTGCACGCGGTGCAGCGGATAGCCGTTGTTCACCAGGGCCTTGATGATCGTATCCCCGGCACTTGGCGCCCCTGTGTCAATCAGCGTCACGCCCCCCTCCCACTCCCAGAGGTACGCATGCACCATGTCGCCAATTTCATCGAACACATAAAGCTGGGGAACAATCTGCTGCATCGCAACGGCTCCAGTCTGTAATCCGGCAAGTCCGGAAAAATCGGCAAGCGCCACGTCCGGAAGCTCCGGCGGGCGCTTGCGGGATGGGGTGCGCAAGGTGCGTTCAGCGGTCGCGCGAACGGTAGTCGTACTTAACTACGCCCAGGTGGCGCAGGCGCGCACGCGGGTGGTCCACCGCTTCCTCAAGCTCATGCGTGCTCAGCCCCGTTTCGTCGGAGAGGCGCATCAACGTCTGGAAGGACTCGTCAGTCAGGTGGCGGATCGCCCCTTTCTGCTCGTCGTTGAGCTTGAAGCCAATCCAGTAGAGTTCAGGTTTGGACATCAGCAGCTCGCGGCAGTCGAGACAGCGCCAGATATGCCCGACGAGGAGCGCGTAGTCGGTCAAGCGAGTGCTCATGTATTGAGGATTTCCGGGCTAGTAGCCGTCGGCAGGGCGCGCGACCTGCGCGTTGCCCATCAGGTCGGCCATGATGCCCGCGCCGCCACTCGTGCCAATGCGGGTTGCGCCGGCGGCAATCATGGCCAGCGCATCAGCCGCCGAGCGCACACCGCCCGCCGCTTTCACGCCCATCTCCGGCCCCACCACAAAGCGCATGAGGGCGATGTCGGCCGCGGTTGCACCGCCGCCGTTGAAGCCCGTCGCCGTCTTGACGAAGTCCGCCCCGGCATCCTTGCAGATGACGCATGCGGCGATCTTTTCGTCGTGCGTCAGCAGCCCCGTTTCGATGATCACCTTGAGGATTGCGCCCGCTTCGTGGCACTCGTCAGCAACGCCCGCGACATCCTCCCACACCAGCCGCACGTCGCCGCTCTTGAGCGCGCCCACGTTGAGCACCATGTCCACCTCAACCGCACCCAGCGCAATGGCTTCCTTCGCCTCAAAGGCTTTCACCGCTGGCAGCGTCGCACCCAGCGAAAAGCCCGCCACCGTGCACACCTTGACGTCGCTCCCGGCCAGTTCTTCAACGCACAGCGGCACCCACGTGGCGTTTACGCAGACGCTGGCAAAGCCATTGGCGCGTGCCTCTGCGCAGTGCGCCTGCACCGTCGCGGCAGTCGTGTCGGCCTTGAGCACGGTGTGGTCGATCATCCTGGCCACGTCGACAGCAGCCAGCGGCCGCGCCGGGGCAGGGGCAAGCGCTGCGCCCGCGTCCTCAACGCGCGCAATCGCGTTGGTAATCTTCGTTTCCAGTTCAGTCGCCATCATGCCTCCATTCACGGCATTGCGCCCGCCGCAGCGTCGCCGCCCGGCTCCAGTTCATAGTGCTTGACAAGTCCAAAGAGGTTCAGCGGCCAAATCCGCAGCCAGGCCCGTCCCACGACCAGATTCTCGTCAATCGGCCCAATCGCGCGGCTGTCACTCGAGCGCGGCCGGTTGTCACCCATCACAAAGAGCGAGTTATCGGGCACCACAATCGGCCCGTAATTGTTCCCCTCAAGGTTGAGTTGATGATCATAGGGCTGCGGCAGTTCCTGCCCATTGATGAAGATCGTATCGGCCACAACCTCCACCTGATCACCCGGCAGCCCAATAATGCGCTTGATGTAATCCTCTTTAGCATTGTTGGGGTTGTGAAAGACAAGCACCTCGCCACGATGGGGCGTGCCCAGCTTGTAGGCAAGCTTGCTCACCAATACGAATTGCCCCTCGTAGAAGTTTGGCTCCATCGAGTGGCTCTCAATGCGGTAGTTCTGCACCACCTGGCGGATCACCAGAAAGAGCACCAGCGCCAGCACGACGGTCTCGACCAGTTCGCGCAGCAGCGAGCCTGCCGACACCGCCCCATCGCCGCCCACTGCGCGCCCCATTCGATCCGCGCCGGCAATGCCTTCAGGCTGAAGCTGATACTGGTCGCCCGCCTTGTTACGCGATTCTGTCATATTCTCTCCAGGCCATGCGCCCGCGGCGCATTAACCCAAATAACCCAATTGGGATAACTGACAAGCATAATTGATAAGTGATTATTGGTAATTGGTGCGCAACCATGTATCACCGCAAGCGCCCAATCATCAATCATCAGTTCTCAATTATCCCATTTACCGTCCTCACTTGAGGATATACCGCGTCCCCCGTTTGTCACCAATCTTGAGCAGGATGCCGCGAGTGACAAGGTCCACCAGGTCCAGCCGCAGCGTTTCCGCGCCCACGTGCGGGCAGAGTTCGCGGTAATCGCTATTGGTGATGCTGCCTTTCTGCTCCAGATATTCAACCGCCTTCATCTGCCGGTCGCTCATCGCGCCCTCCCACTGCTGGGAGGCACGCACGGCGTCGCGCGCGTTCGCAAGAATCACCGAGAACCGGTGCGGTTTGGCCTCGAACCTGGGAGGCTGGTGGCCATCGCGCAGCATATCCTCAAACATGCGGTCGATACCCAGCCCGAGTTCTTCGATGTAGCCCCATTGATAGAGGCCGTTGACAATACGCGGGTTGCGACTGTAGTGCTCCTCCACAATGTTGTCGAGCGTAATGTGCGCGGGCAGACCGCCGGGGCTGGTAATCTCAAGCCGATCTGTGTACATGCGGATCTCGATGCTGCGCCCGCTCAACCGGTAGTCGCGATGCGCCACGGCATTCACCAACGCCTCGCGCACCGCTGAAGAGGGGTACTCGGTCTGCTCCACGCGCTTCAGCCCCTGCACGACCGAGCGCTTGCCCATCTCCTCCCAAATCACGCGCCAGGCACGGTCAATAATCTGCGGCAGCGGACCTATGAACTCCTCACGCCGCCCATAACCAAACTCGCCGCCCGAGGCGCGCGGCGTCGTGTCGGCAAACTTCACAAAGATCGCGCGGCTGTGCGGCAAAAAGAGCTGCGGCTCCCTGCCAAAAAGGAGTATTCCGTTGATCGTGGGCGTCAGCGTCTCGGTGAGCGCGCCAATCTGCTGCAGCAGCTTGTCCTTGGGCAGCACCGTGTGGCGCGGGTTGCGCTTCTGCCGTCGCTCAATGTAGTCGTCGATCACATCCTCGTCAAAGTCGCTGCGCTGCGCGCCCGCCACTGCCTGCAGCTCATACTCGCCGGACGGCCGCGCCGCCAGCAGCAGGTCGAACTCCTCACCCTCCACCGTATGGTTGTCAACGCCGCGCCGCACAATCACACGCCCATCGGCCAGGCTGTGCACCTGCGGGCTGCGCTCGAGTCGCAACATCACCACAACGCCCCCCGGCACAGTCTCGCTCGACCATTCGGTGCGCATGGGCGGTTTGCAGAGGCGCAGCGCCGCCTGCAGCGCATCGGCCGCGTCATCCTCGCTGTATACGCCCCCCAGCGTGCCCTCGGCATCCATGCCCAGCACCACCGTGCCCCCCTCGGCGTTGGCGAAGGCGACCAGTGTCTCGGCAATCGGTTCCGCATCAGGCTGCGCAATGAAGGCGAGCTGTTGCCCCGGCGGCTGCTTCAGAAGGGTGTCGACGGTGGTCATGAGAGGTATTCAGTGTTTGTCGGTAGTTGATGATTGGCGGCTGGTTGACTGGTTGACTAGTGGACTGGCGCACAGTGTGGTGGCGTTGGCCGGCAAAGAAGCACCGGCGGGCTCGCGCCCGCCGGCTTGATTGTACACGATGTGCAACAACACCGGCTATGCATCCACCACATCGTCGGCGCCGGCTTCAGCTGGCGTAGCTCCTGCTTCGACCGCAACGGGATCGTCGCCTTCTTCGCGCCCCATGGCATCCGCCGCGCCGGTGTCATCAACACCGCGCATCAGGTCTTCGTGATAGAGAATCGCCAGTGCGGCCACGCTGTCGCCTTCGTCCAGGTTAATGATGCGCACGCCGCGCGTTGCACGCCCCATTTGGCTGATGTCGCGCACTGTGGTGCGCAAGACGATACCATTGGCCGTCATCACCGTAATCTGGTCATCGGGATGGGCCACGCGTGCCGCCACAATCGGTCCGGTTTCGTCAAGGCGGGCGTGATCCGTCGTCCAGTTGCCCTGCGTGTGGCGCCCCTTGGCATTGTACTCGTCAAGCGATACGCGCTTGCCGTAGCCGCGCTCCAGGATCACAAGCAGGTCGCAATCCGGCCTCACCACATCGAGGCTCACCACTGCATCGTCACCCAGCAGGCGCATGGCGCGCACGCCCATCGCGCCGCGGCCCATGGGGCGCACGTCGTTTTCGTCAAAGCGCAGCGCCTTGCCACCGCGTGTCACCACCATGAACTCCTGCTGGCCCGTCGTCAAGCGCGCCCAGTCCAGCGAGTCACCCGGCTCCAGCGTCATCGCAATCATGCCGTTGGATCGCACGTTGGCGAAGGAAGAGAGGTCCATGCGCTTGATCTTGGCCTGGCGGGTGATGAGCGTGATGTACTGCGCAGCGTCAAAGTTGGGCACCACCACCATGGCGGTCACGGTCTCATCGGGCTGGAGGTTAAGCACGTTGGCAATGTGCGCACCGCGTGCAGTCCGGCTGCCCTCGGGCAATTCATATACGCGCGTGCTGAAGACACGCCCGCGATTCGTGAAGAAGAGCATCGTGTCGAGCGTGCGCGCGAAGATCAGGTCAGTCACCTCATCCTCGTTCTTCGTGGCCATGCCCTTCACGCCCCGCCCGCCCCGCTTCTGGCTGTTGAACTCATCCGTTGCCATGCGCTTGATATATGCGCCGGCGCTGTAGGAGACCAGCATATTGGCCTGGCCGATGAGGTCCTCATCGGTGAAATCGCCGTGCTCGCCATGCTCAATCGACGTGCGGCGCACGTCGCCGAACTTGTCGCGCAACATCTGCATGTCGTCGCGAATCAGACCGCGCACAAGCGCCGGGTTGTCCAGCAGGCTCAGGAAGTAATTGATACGCCCCTGAATCTCCTGGTACTCATCCTCGATCTTTTGCCGTTCCAGCGAGGCGAGGCGGCGCAACTGCATGTCCAGAATCGCCTGCGCCTGCACCTGGCTCAGGTTGAAGCGCTCAATCAGCGCCGTGCGCGCCGCCTCGGCACTCTCGCTCTCGCGGATCGTGCGGATCACCTCATCGAGGAACTCAAGCGCGATACGCAGCCCCTCGAGCACGTGGGCGCGCTCGCGTGCCTTTGCCAACTGGAAGCGCGTGCGCCGCGTAATCACCTCTACGCGGTGATCAATAAAGATCATCAGCGCGCGCTTCAGCCCCAGCGTGACCGGCTGCCCATCCACCAGCGCGAGCGCATTGACACCAAAGGATTGCTGCAGCGCCGTCTGCTTGAAGAGGCGGTTGCGCACCTTCTTGGGCGCGGCGCCGCGGCTCAGTTCAATCACAATGCGCATGCCCGTGCGATCACTCTCGTCGCGCAGGTCGCTAATCTGGTCGAGCCTGCCTTCGCGCACCAGTTCGGCAATGCGCTCAATCAGCGATGACTTGTTAACCTGGTAAGGAATCTCGGAGACGAGGATGCGGAAGCGGCCATTCTTCGTCTCTTCAATGGTCGTGCGTGCCCGCACCATGATCTTGCCGCGACCAGTGGCAAAGGCCTGCTTGATGCCCTCGCTGCCTAGAATGATGCCACCCGTGGGGAAATCCGGCCCCTTGACGAATTGCATCAACTCCTCAAGGCCAATGTCGTCGCGCGTCTCCCAATTCTCAATAAGGAAGTTGATCGCGTCGGCAATCTCGCGCAGGTTGTGGGGCGGCACGTTGGTCGCCATGCCCACGGCAATGCCGCTTGTGCCGTTGAGCAGGAAATTCGGCACCATCGAGGGCAGCACCAGCGGCTCTTCAAGACTGTCGTCGAAGTTCGGCCCCCACGCCACCGTGTCCATGTCAATATCCTGCAACATGGCATCTGCAATGCGGTGCAGGCGCGCCTCGGTATAGCGCATGGCTGCGGGGCTGTCGCCGTCAATCGAGCCGAAGTTGCCCTGACCATCCACAAGGCAGTAGCGCAGGCTGAAATCCTGCGCCATGCGCGCCATCGCGTCGTAAACCGACGAGTCGCCGTGCGGATGGTACTTGCCCAGCACTTCACCAACGACGCGTGCGCTCTTCTTGTACGAAGACGCGGCAGTAAGCCCCATGTCGTGCATGGCATAGAGGATGCGCCGGTGCACCGGCTTGAGGCCATCGCGCGCGTCAGGTAGCGCGCGCGCAACGATCACGCTCATCGCGTAGTCGAGATACGCAGTGCGCATTTCGGCATCAATTGACACCGAACGCACATCACCGGCATTGTAGCCGTTGCCGTTCAACGCCAACACGCCATCACCGTTGGCCGCAGCGGCGGAAATAATGCCGTCGCTTCCACCCTGCACATCCTGATTGTTCAACCCGTCGTCGGCGCCGTCTTGGCCATGCAGGCCTTCTGGGCCATCGTTTCGGGGCTCTTCATCGTTAGCTTCTGCCATAGTCCGCCCGTGCTGTTTTTCACGCAATTACATCCGGTAGTTAACAGGACAATTATACCGCAAATCAGCCCTTTTGCCTAACCTGCGCCCCATGTTCGGCAGGGCGATTCAAAAGTCATCGCGCTGCAAAACTGCACCTCACCCCCGGCCCCTCTCCATGCGGAGAGGGGAGCAAAGCGCCGCGCCCGTAGGTCACGTCTCCGACGTGACGCAGTTGTTTTGCTCCCCTCTCCGCATGGAGAGGGGCCGGGGGTGAGGTGCAGTTCGCGCCTGCTCATG
>CAYRVP010000088.1:0-17320 GCA_964427845.1 uncultured Caldilineaceae bacterium | reverse complement strand
CGAGAAGAAACCCACCTGCGCCAGCACTGCGGCAGAGCCGGTGGTCTCGTAGGCCCACACGGTGAGGGCGAAGCGCGTCATGCCTGTGCCCACAAACGAAATGAGTTGACCAAACCAGATGAGGGTGAAGGCGGTCATGCCGGTGGGCAAGCGGCTCCGTGTTGATGTCTGCACACAATCCTCCAGCCTGCGGCGAGGGAACGAAAAAGGCGCGTGCCCTGCAGGGCACGCGCCGTCAATTCTAGCCGATTGTGCGAACTGATGCAGATTTACGCGCCGACAATGGGGCCGTGCGCCGGCATATGCGCCGCCGGCACAAAACAACATCTCAAGGTTGTATCACTCTAGAAGTGCATGTGAATGTTGGGCGCGCTGCTCGCCATTGTATAAAACAGGTGGTCGATGCCCATGGCAAAGAAGAGCAGCGCCAGATAGAGCAGGCTGAACTTGTAAAGCCGCCAGATAGTCTGGTTGTTCGGATCGCGCCAGATGGCCCACGCCTGGCTCAGAAAGACCACATTGAGCGCCACGGCCGCCACCAGGTAGATTGGCCCGAGCAATTGCAGCAGCGCCGGTGCAACGCTCACAATCGCCAGCAGCACGCTGTAGAGCAGAATCTGCTTGTGGGTTGTGCGCTCACCCGCAATCACGGGGAGCATGGGCACACCGGCTGCGCGGTACTCGCGCTGGCGCAGCAGGGCCAGCGCCCAGAAGTGGGGCGGCGTCCAGTAGAAGACAATCAGGAAGAGGAAGATGGGCAGCAGCGAGATCTCGTTGGCCACGGCGGCCCAGCCGACGAGGGGCGGAAAGGCGCCTGCCGCGCCGCCGATGACGATGTTCTGCGTGCTGCGCCGCTTGAGCGTGTTGGTGTAAATAAAGACGTAGAAGAGTGTCCCCGCCAGCGCCAGCATGGCCGTGAGCAGGTTGGCGCCCCACCAGAGGACGGCAAAACTGAGCACGTTGAGCGCAACCCCGAAGACCAGCACCTGCTTGGGCGACATGCGGCCACCCGGCAGCGGGCGGCGGCGCGTGCGCACCATCACGTGGTCAATGTCGCGATCGATATATTGATTGAGCGCGTTGGCTCCGCCCGCAGCCAGAAATCCGCCCACCATCGTCCACAGCACCAGCCAGCCGCTGGGTGCGGTTGGCCCTGCCAGGTACATGGGGATGAGCGTCGTCACCAGCAGCAGCAGAATGATGCGCGGCTTGGTGAGCGCAACATAATCACTCACGGCCAGGCGGCGCAGCGCGTTCTCACGCGTCAGTTGCGCATCCGCGGTCGCCGATTTGTCCAAAGGTATCGTCATGAGAAATGGGTTGGCGGGGGAAAAACCCGCACCTCGATGGTTCTTGAAGAGCCGCACACAGCGCACGCCGACAAGAAAACGCCCGCGCCACGTGGCGCGGCCGGCGTCTACAGCGTTGGCTCCAGCGGCTCGGCCGCTGCGTTAGCGACTGTGCTTGCGGCAGCGATCGCAGCCTCGCGCCGTCGCTTGCCCTCCTGCATACGAACGAACTGAATATAGCCGAAGCCCAGAATGAGGGCAAAAGAAAACCACTGCACCGAGTACGACAGGTGATCGCCCTCGTCGAGCGAGAAGTTCACAAAACGCGACGGATAGGTGTCCAGCGTCCGCCCCGGTTCCGCCAGTTGCAGCAAGAAAGCAGGCAGCAGGGTGTAGGGCATCTGGGCCTGAATGCGCGCAATGTCGACGCGCCACCACTCTTTGACGAAACCCTCGGGGGTCGGCGCGCCTGCCTCGAGTGGTTGCGACTCCTGAATCAGCCCAATCACGGTCGCATCGGGCGGGTCATTGAACGCAGGCCAATTCTCCTCGCCGATCTGATCGTGGGGAATCCAGCCGCGCGCCACCAGCACGGCATCGCCATTGGCGAAGACAACGGGCGCCAGCAGTTGCGCACCAGGCTCGCCGTTGGGGCCGGGTTGGTTCGTAAGCAGAATCTGATTGGCATAATCAATCTTGCCATTGGCCTGAATGCGCCGATACTCGAGTTGCGCGAGATCTGCAGGCAACCCCTGCGTTGCCAGGTCATAGGGCGGCTCGGCGTAGCGCTGCATGACCAACGCATTGAAGGCGCGCCGCTCCTGCAACCTGTCAATTTGCCAGACGCCCAGTGAGACGAGTCCGGCCATGCCCAGAATCACAAAGAGCGTGAATACAATCAAACGACGACTGAAGAGCGCGCGCAGCGTCTCGCCATAGGAGACGGCGACCCTGGGCGCCTCGCCGGCCGGCACGTCGGGCAAGTCGGGCATATAGCCCGAGCCGCCCCAACCGTCGGCGCTGGATTTGTTGCTCATGCCGCTGCCTGTCCAGGCCGCGCTCTGGCGCGGCGACTCTGTCGGACGAAGAGGCCAATGCCCAGCCCGACGATGACGATGCCGAGGATGATATACAGATAGCCCGTGGCTTTACTATCGCCCACGGCCAGCGCAAAGGCGTTTTCGCCGCTGCCTTGCGCGCCTGCAACATGAACCGTCACTTGCCAATTCCCACCCGCCGGCAGCAGTTGGTCGGCTTCATAGTAGAGTGAACCCGCCGAAACGCCGGGCGTAGCGCTTGTCTCCAGCGGCGCACCGCCACGAGGGGAAATGAAGCGCACTGTCACTGCGGCGTCTGTGACAGGCGTCTCAGCATTGGCGTTCGCGCCGGGCAGCGTCAGGCCCACGGTGACATGCACGGTGTCACCGGCGCGCGGCGCGGCCGGGTCCACCCAGGCATAGACGCGATAGCCACCCGCCTCGGCTCCCGTAATCATGGGTGCGCCGCCGCCGTGCGCTTGCGCAAATCCTGGCAGCAGCGCAGCGGCAAGGGCGAGCGTACTCCATACAAGAACAATGTACTGCCGGCGCATGTGCCTGGCTTTCGTAGCGGCGGCTTCAGCCGCCGTAGGTGCAAATCGCGACGCGTCCTCGGGTACGGCGGCTGAAGCCGCCGCTACGAAATACGCGCCCCGTCATGGCGCTATGGTGTGCCTGCGCTGCGCGGCCATGGCACGCCATTGTTCGTGGCGCAGCCGCTGTTCCAGGCCGGGGGCAATCAGCGCCTCGTCGGCGATGTCCAGCGCGCCGGAGGGCGGCGTGTCGGGCAATTGCGCCGCGATCCGCTTCTTGCGTTCGCGCCAAAACATTACCGCCAGTACGGCGCCCGCCGCCTGAAAGAGCATTTCGCTGCCGGGAATCCACATAATCACGCCGCCCACCGCCTGGTCATCCAGCACACTGAAACCCCAAATGCGCGGCACGCTTTGATAGTAGGTGTAGATCACTGTGTCGCTGTTGGCAATCGCGAAGCCCGCAATGGCGTTGAAGGGAATGACCGCCAGAAGCATGAAGATGGCCACCCAGGGCGAGAGGCTCTTGTGCAGGCGGGGCGCGGCGCCCACAATGTGCCACCAGAAGAGCATGGCCGTCACGAAGAAGGTAATGTGCTGGACGTCATGCACGCGCCGGCTCATCAACGCCAGATTGTACACACCGCCATCGTGCCAGCCGATATAGACGAAGACGAACAGGATCCACGCCACAAAGGGCTGTGTCGCGGCGGCCAGCGCCCGGCGCACGGGGGAACTGTCGGCAAAGATGTCAACAAGCACACGGCGCGCCTGTTTGGGCAAGCCCCACGCGCCAATCGGGAAGGGATTGCCCAGCAGGATCAGCGGGGCTGCCACCATGACGGAGAGCTTGTGCTGGATCATGTGCATGAAGAACAGTTGCCCGCCCAGAATGTCAATGGGCGACATGAGCGACACCGCGAGTGTAAACATGCCCGTGGCGTAGGCAGCCAGACGCCAGCCCGCAGCCAGGCGCGCGGCCCCGCGCCGGCGCAGCCGCACCCAGCCCACGATATAGATCGTGATCAGCGGGAGCAGCACCACCAGCACTGCGGGGCGCCATTCCCACGGGCCCAGCAAGGCCCGCAGCAGAGGATGATCCATGTCCTGTAGTCTACAACAATTCGCCGGACGCGGCTGTAAGCAACACTGGCTTCATTGTGCGCGAAAAGAACAGCCTTGACACAAAGGTCACAGAGGGAACAGAGAACCACAGAGAACAGCAACGGCAGAACAACAACCCGAAGTTGCTGTTCTGCCGTTGCTGTTCTCTGTGATTCTCTGTTCTCTCTGTGGCCTTATATGCTTGTAGTTGCAGTGCAACGGGTCATTATTCAAGGGAGAACGGTGGTGCGCGCGAGGCAGGACCACGCGCCCGAAGGGCGCCTTAAGGGCTACCCGATCCGCACTTTCGCCTCGCGGCGGCCGTTGCCGCCGGACCCAAACTGTGTGGGATAATCCTGCTCTGCAGGTTATCTGGCCAGGGAGCGGTGACGCTCGTTTGTGACTCAAGGCTTTGACCTCGACACAGAGATTCGCGCCCGCTCCTCAGCCGTTCGTTCGAAGCCGAACAGTATCGTGGGCACCTGCTTATCGCCATAGCCGCCCGTCTCTCGCAAAGTGCCGGCCGCTATAACGTTCCCTGTAGGAGAGCCCGAATTGTAAGACTGGCTGCTGGCGAACGGCGACCGGCCTCATCCTGTACGCTTCCTGCCCGCGTCATCCACGGCACTTTCACGACGGAGACTTTCCCCATGACCCTTTCGCGCCGTTTGGCACTTGGTATCGACATCTCCAAGGCTGACTTCCACGTTGCCCTTGTACCCGCCGACGGCAACGCCAGCGCAGTGGTTGTCGGCAACGCCAGCTTTCCCAATACCCCACGGGGCTTTGGACAACTCAACCGCTGGCTCAAGCGTTGCAGCAAAGACCTGCTTAAGGGTACGGCGAAGGGCAGCGTCACGCTGCAGTTCCACGCCTGTATGGAAGCTTCAGGCTACTACGGCAACAAACTCGCCTTCTACCTCCATGACAACTTTGTGGGTACTCCACACATGGTGAGCGTGGTGCGGGGCCAACTGCCCAAAGCCTTCATGAAGAGCAGCGGCCAGCGCAGCAAGACCGACAAACAGGATGCCATCGGCATTGCCCGTTACTGCGCGGCCCAGTCGCCCGAGCCATGGCGACCGCCCACACCCGAGGAGCAGGAGCTCAAGGCCCTGACTCGCTACCGCGATGAACTCATGACCAACATCAACCAGGAGAAAAACCGACTGAATGGCGCCGACAAAGTCGTGAAAAAGCAGATCGAGGAGCACATTGCCTATCTTGGCAAGGCCATCAAGGAACTTGATGTAAAGATCAAGGCCCTGCTCAAGAAGAGTCAAGCCTTCCGCGAACCGCTGCGTCTGCTGCTCTCCATTCCGGCCATCGGGCCGATAACAGCAGCACACCTCCTGGCTGAGATTCCCGACATCCACAACTTCGACACTGCTGCGCAACTGGTCGCTTACGCCGGCCTCAACCCCACCCAGCACCAGTCAGGCAGTTCCGTCAACAAAAAAAGCAGGATCTCCAAACAAGGCAATGTGCATCTGCGTACCGCTCTGTTCATGTCTGGTCTGGTGGCAATGCAACACTGTAACCCAGCCCTTAATCCACTGATTGATCGTCTCGTTGCCGCAGGCAGACCCCATCTAGTCGTCGTTGCCGCTGCCATGCGCAAGTTGCTGCATATCGTCTTCGGCGTGTTGAAGTCAGGCAAACCCTTCGACCCAAACTACGCTCAAAACGCAATTGCAGCTTGACTTTAAGCACAGTATCTCTGTGTCGATGCTGTTCTTGTTAGTGCGTTGCCGCGGTGCCGATGAGATAGATGGCCGGATAGAAGAAGATCCACACCAGGTCCACGTAGTGCCAGTAGATGGCGCAGGACTCCACGCCCCACTTGCGCGAGGGCGAGAAGTGCCCCTTGCGCGCCAGGGTCCAGACGATGCCGATGAAGATGACGCCGCTTATGACATGCAGTGCGTGCATGCCCGTCATCAGGAAGACGACCGCGCCGTATTTGTCGCCCCAGGGCGTCAGGTGCCCCTCGTAGATCGCCGGGAAGAGCCCCCACTCGAAGATCATCACACCGGCCAGGAAGACAAGCCCCAGCAGCGCAGTCACCGGCAGCAGGATCATGAAGAGGCGGCGGTTGCCGTTCTCCAGCGCCGCCTCGGCGGTGTACATGGAGATCGAACTGAGCAGCAGCACCGAGGTAACCAGCAGGCCGATGAATTGGCTGACCTCGGGGCGCGTGCCACCCCACAGGTAGAAGCGCACCGCCAGCAGCCCGCCAAAGAGGAAGGCCTCGGAGATGAAGAAGAGCCAGAGCCCCAGCCGGTTGTTGGCCAGCGTCTCGGCATAGGTGGGCACGTGGCCGTGCGCGGCGGCGTGGCCGTGCGCCGATTCGGAAAGAGAAGCCGCAACGGGCGCAGCGGTGGATGCAATCGCCATGGTTTATTGGCTCCCTTCAGGCCGCCACAGGCGGTAGACGTGCATGAAGAAGTAGAGCACAAGGATGCTCTTGAGCACGGAAATCAGAAACAGGAAGGTCGCGCTGGGATAGTGCGTGCCCAGGTAGTACTCAACGGCGGTCAGCGCCGCCAGCACCAGCGCCACAATCAGGCCGGTGACATACGCAGACGATTTGGATCGCTGCCTGGTTTCGGTCTTGCTCTTGCTTGCCATCTGTTATCCCCCTCAGCATTGCATTGCGCAGCGATTGCACTGCGTAGCGGCGGCTTCAGCCGCCGTCGGTCAGGATGCAGCGCGGTCCGCAGCAACGGCGGCTGAAGCCGCCGCTACACGCGCACTGCCCGGTTTGCTTAGTCATCGCCTGCGACATAGCGGGGCGAGGTGGCCAGGCCGTAGTCGTAGGGCTCGCCCACCACATGGATCGGCGTGGCGAAGCTCTGCTCGGGAATGGGCGACGGAATCTGCCATTCGGGCGAGCGCGAGCGCCATGGGTTGGCCCCTGCCACGCGCCCCACTTCGGCGCTGTGGAAGAGGTTGTAGATCATGATGAGAATTGAGAAGGCAATTGTGAAGGCGGAGATCGTGATAATGATCTGGCCGATTTCCACAAAGCCCAGGTTGGCGGCCGTCATGCCGCCCAGCAGGGGATCGTAGTCCACAATGCGGCGGCGCATCCCGGCCACGCCCACCGACATCTGCCCCACCGACATGAACCAGAAGGCAGGCAGCATGAGGTAGAAGTGCAGCTTGCCCAGATTCTCGTTATACATGCGCCCCGTGATCTTGGGGAACCAGTAGTAGATTGCCGCAAAGAAGGGGAAGACAAAGCCGCCGAAGATGGTGGCGTGGAAGTGACCAATGACGAAGTAGGTGTCCTGCAAATGCAGGTCGGTGGCAACGGTGGCAAGCACAGGCCCGCTCAGGCCGCCCAGCAGGAAGACCGAGATGGAACCCAGCGTGAAGAGCATGGGCGTCGGGAAGCTGAGCTTGCCGCCCCACATGGTGCCCAGCCACGAGAAGAACTTGACGCCCGTGGGCACCGCCACCAGCAGCGTGCTGATCATGAACCAGACGCGCAGGTTGGGCGAATAGGCCGAGGTGAACATGTGGTGGCCCCACACCAGGAAGCCGACAAGTGCAATCGCCAGGCTCGAGAGCGCAATCCAGCGATAGCCGAAGAGCGGCTTGCGTGCAAAGACGGGCAGCAGCTCGCTGATGATGCCCAGGCCCGGCAGCACCCATACGTAGACCGCCGGGTGCGAGTAGAACCAGAAGGTATGCTGGAAGAGCGTGGGCAAACCACCGATGTTCACCCCGGCCGCATCCAGAATCGGCGTGTAGAAGGGCATGGCCAGCGTGGCCGAGCGTGCCACCGAGAGCATGAGGAAGGACATGGCAATCAACTGCGTGGCCGTCAGCTGAATCAGTGAAGTGGCCATCATCGCCCAGCAGAAGATGGGCATGCGGAAGAGGCTCATCCCTGGCGAGCGCATGCGCAGCATGGTGGCAATCAGGTTGAGCGAACCCAGAATCGACGAGAAGCCCAGCAGGAAGATGGACCAGAAGACGAGCTGGAAGCCGGGGCTGCCCTTGAGGCTCAGTGGCGGGTAGACAGTCCAGCCCGCATCCCACGTATAGTAGAGACTGATCATCAGCAGTACAATCGCCGGGATGTTGATCCAGAAGGCGAAGGCGTTGAGCCGGGGGAAGGCCATGTCGTCGGCGCCAATCATCAGCGGCACAAGGTAGTTGGCCATGCCGCCAATGCCGATGAAAATGCCGAAGAGCGCCGCCCAGCCGTGCATACCGATGAAGGTGTTGTAGGTGCTGGGTTCGAGAAACTGCAAGCCCGAGCGCGCCAGCTCGGAACGGAAGATCACGGCGAAGGTGCCGCCGATGCAGAGCATGATCAGCCCGGTGACGCCGTACTGGATGCCGATGACCTTGTGGTTGTAATCCACGTCAAAGTAGCGAGCCCACGTGGGCCGACCGGGATGGCGAGGGCCATGCACGAATGGCGTCTCTCCGCCACGCCACCAGCTAAACCAGTCGCTCATCGCCCCAACCGCGGCCAGGAAGCCCAGCGCGCCAAGAATCGCACCGGCAATCCACGCCGGTTCGGTGGACCAGACCTGGTCGTAGCCGGCAATGCTGCGAATGATGACCACCAGCGCAAAGCCGAGCAAGGTGCCGGCAAGCTGGCCCAGCAGGCCGCGTACGAGGCCAATGGACAAAAGGGACATGCGTTCGTTCTCAACCATATTCTCTCTCCCACCGGGACGGCCGGGCTGGTGCGCCGGACCGCATTACAGGCTGGATCGCTGTCGTCGCTCGTTGTTGACCGTCAATTGTTAACTGCGGGCGCGTCGCGCTGCGCGACTTCAACGGTTCCCCCGGCGTCTGCAAGGGGTGGCTTGCCCATGGCTGCCAGTTGCACCTGCTGCCACTGCGCATATTCCGCCGCGGAGACGATCTTGACTTTGGCCACCATGTTGTAGTGGGTCAGCCCGCAGAGCTCGGCGCACACGAGCGTGTACTCGCCCTCCACAGTGGGCGTGAAGCGCAGCGTGGTCGTCTGGCCGGGCACGGCGTCCTGCTTGACGCGAAACTCCGGCACCCAGAAGGAATGGATGACATCGCGCGAGGTCAACTCCATGCGCGCGGGCTGGTTGACGGGCAGCACCAGGTCAGCCGAGGCCGCGCCCGTGTCGGGATAGGTAAAGGCCCACGCCCACTGGAAGCTCTCCACGTCGACGACCACTTCGTTATCCTGTGCCGCCGTGACCGTGCGCAGCGAAGTGACGCCGATGTAGCCAAAGATGACCACCGCAATCAACGGGATCACCGTCCAGGCAATCTCCAATGGCGTGTTGCCCTCGAAGTGCTCGCCGTCGCCCGTGTCCCCATCACGCCGGCGGAAGACCACCACGGCGTACAGCATGAAGACCACCACCAGCGCAAAGAGCACCGAGAGCAGAATCATGTGCGCCTGGAAGACCCAGTCGATGGTGGCGGCCTGCGTGCTGGCCACCAGCGGCAGGGGCAGCGCGACATAGAGCAGCGCGTAGAGCACGATCGACACGACCACAATCAGCGCGCCCGCAATGATGAAGTGACGCTTGTCAGTTGATGATCTCTGCATGGACAATAGTCTCCTGCCCAGGGGCGGCCGCAGGCGGCAATCTTCTGCGCTGTCCCGAGAATTCAGGGTGAATGACGATACCTGCAAATGATGTACGACGAAACGGAACGGGCTGCGACGGCCTAATTGAAGAGCGATCGCCACAAACCATACGAAAGCGCCGCCATGCCCAGCGTCATGACAATGGGCATGGCCGTCCAGAAGATTTCGCGGCCCTTGTCCAGTTCAAACTCGGCCTGGATCGCCACCTGTGCGGGCGGCATTTCGCCGCGCAGAAAGTGGTTGGTGTCGCGCACCAACCAGCCCTGAATGAGCAGGCAGACGAGCAGGCCGCCACCTGCCAGCAAAGCCAGCAGAGCCCCACTCCCCGCAGGCCAGCCCAGTGTGGGGCGCGGCAGCGACGGCATGTAGGCCAGGAGCAGCCACACTACAATCACGCCCAGTGAAGCGATGGTGAGTATCCAGCGGCGCACAGGTCACTCGATTCCAGGCGCCAAAGGCGCGCGGCAAGGCTTGTTTGGAGAAACATTGCGTGCTGATGCGACAACAGCACCGTGTATTATCGTCACAAAGCGGGCCGGCGTCGGTAAGCATATCTCCACCTTGCGTGCCGGTTTGCGGCGGGTGCGCATGGTAACAGAGTCAATCCCGCCTTGTCAAAGAAGATTTAGCGCCGGCTACGATATATGTTGTGACATTTTTCACAAGGCTTTAGAACGTGTTTAGATTCATTCTAAACAACATTTGACAGCTTGCGCCGCACCATGTATCATAAGCGAATGCAGTTTGGAATGATTCCAAGTTGATTGACAATGTTCTTGCCGGAACCGGAAAGCGTTGCCGCACCATGCTTTCTCCCGAAAAACTCGACCTCTACCAGAATGCACTCCAGCGCGCCGGGCTGAGGCTTACCGATCAGCGCCGGCATATTTGCGCATACCTGGCGCAAACAGAACGCCACCCAACCCCCTACGAGGTCTATGACGATCTGGCGCTGCATCACCCCGAAATCAGCCGCGCCACGGTCTACAACACGCTTAACACGCTGCAGGAACTGGGTGTGATCGTCGAACTCAGTTTTGGCGCTGATCACACCCATTACGATACGGACCCAACGCCGCACGCCAACCTCATCTGCCTGCGCTGCCACCGCATTGTCGATTACCACGGCGACCTGCCGCTGGCCGCCATGCGCGAGCGCATTGTGGCCGAAACCGGCTTTGATGCCCGAAGCGCGCGCGCCGACCTGCTGGGCCTCTGCGCCGACTGCCAGTTGCGCGAGGCGCTTGACGCCGCAGCGCTCGCAGCGCGCAAGGCCGCCGAGCCAAATCTTTCCAAACCTTCACCGTCTGCTTGAGGGCTTACATGAGTGCACAAGAGATCGTCGCCACTGGATCAGAGAGAGCGCGGGCTGCTGCGGGCGGCCGTGCACAACGCGCGCAGATTGCCTTCTGGAAAACCAACTACGAACTGTTGCTGGCCATCATCTGTCTGGTTGCGCTCCTGATCGGGTGGCTGGGCGGCTCTGTCTTCGGCGTGCTGCCCACATGGGGCGTGTGGGCCGCGGGGCTGGTGGCTTTTGCGGCCGGCGGCTATGTTGGCGTGCGCGAAACGCTCGCGGGGCTGCGCCACGGCAAGTTCGACATTGATTTCCTTATGACTGCGGCGGCCTTTGGCGCGGCCGCAATTGGCCAGTGGGAGGAGGGCGCGCTGCTGCTCTTCCTCTTTACTCTTTCGGGTGCGCTGGAGACCTTTGCCCTCGACCGCACGCGCCACGCCATCGAAGCGCTGAGCGACCTGCGCCCGGCCGTGGCGCGCGTGCGCCGCGGCGACGCCGAGGTGGAGATGCCCGTGGAAGAGCTTGTGCTGGGCGATGAAGTTGTGGTGCGCCCCGGCGAGCGGCTGCCGATGGACGGCATGGTCATCCAGGGGCGCACGACGATTGACCAAAGCCCGATTACAGGCGAAAGCATCCCCGTGCAAAAGGATGTGAATGACCCCGTCTTCGCCGGCACAATCAACGGCGGCGGCGCGCTTGTGGTTGAGGTCACCAAACTCGCCGGCGACTCCACACTCAGCAAGATCATCAGGCTGGTGGCCGACGCGCAGCAGGACGCGACACCCACGCAGCGCTTCATAGATCGCTTCAGCCAGCCCTACACGCTGGCGGTGATTGGCTCCACAATCTTCGTCTTCCTGATTGGCTGGCTCTTTTTCCGCCTCGAGTTCAACGATGCGCTCTACCTGGCCATGACGCTGCTGGTGGTGGCCAGCCCCTGTGCGCTGGTGATCAGCACGCCGGCCAGCGTGCTCAGCGCGATTGCGGCCGCCGCGCGTCACGGCGTGCTTTTCAAGGGCGGCGCCTACCTGGAGAAGATTGCCCTGGTGCGCGTCATGGCCTTTGACAAGACAGGCACTCTCACCCCCGGCAAACCCGTGGTGACCGACGTGCGTCCCTTCATCGATTACAGCGAAGAGGATGTGCTGCGCTTCGCCGCCAGCGCCGAACTGGCCAGCGAGCACCACATCGGCCGCGCGATCATTGCGGAGGCGCGCGCGCGCGGCCTCGAGCTTGAGCAGCCCACCGACTTCTACTCAATCGCAGGCCACGGCATTCAGGCCCGCTTCAAGCGCGACAGCGGCAGCGAGACCATCTATATCGGTAACGACAAGCTCTTCATGGATGCGGAGATGCATTTCTCCGAGGCGATTCGCATGTTTGGCGCAGCGCTGCAGAAGCAGGGCAAGACGGTTATGCTCGTCGTGCGGCGCAGCACCATGGGTGACACGCTGGGCGATGATCGCGATTGGGAAGTGGTGGGCTACATTGCTGTGGCCGACGCCGTGCGCCCAGAGGCCAAACAGGCCATTGCCGATCTGCGCTTGGCCGGCATTGAAAAGATCGTCATGCTCACCGGCGACAACCATGCCGTGGCGCACGCAATTGCCGCCGAGGTGGGCATCACCGATGTCTACAGCGACCTGCTGCCCGAGCAGAAGGTGGAGATTGTGCGCGAACTCTCCGTGGGCGACAAGGCCGTGATGGTGGGCGACGGCGTCAACGATGCCCCGGCGCTGGCCACGGCGAGCGTGGGCATTGCCATGGGCGCAGGCGGCACCGACGTGGCGCTGGAGACGGCCGACGTCGTGCTCATGTCGAGCGATCTCTCCAAGCTGCCCTTTACAATTACACTGGGGCGCCGGGCGGCGCGCATTGTGCGCCAGAATGTTGCCTTCTCCGTGGGCGTGATTGCCACACTGGTCACGCTCACCATCGTCGTGCCGCTGCTTGTCGAGGGCTTCCGCATGCCGCTGCCGCTGGGAGTTGTCGGCCACGAAGGCAGCACGCTCATCGTGGTGCTTAACGGCCTGCGCCTGCTGGCCATGAAGCCCAAATAGGCGACCAGGGTGCTTCTCCATTCTCCCTGCCAAGCCCGTGGCTGGGGCGCGTGGCTGAAGCCGGAGTCGCACGCCATGATTCCAATGTAGCGTAGTGGCGGTCAAGGCGAGACTTCCGCAATCGGAGGTCTCGCCTTGAATGGACAGGAACGCCTGCACACCAATCCAGACCTTACGCGAACCTTTCGGTCGTTCGCGACGTTATATACGCATAGATGAGTTTAATGGTCTCAATCCCCCCCGGAGGCCCTCCATGTTGTGCGTGCGTCCGCCTGCCCGTTTTGTTCTGCGTGTCCTTGCGTTCTTCGTTCCCCTGCTGCTGTTGTGCACTCCTGTGCGCGCCCAACAAGGCCCCGCCCCCGTTCCATCTGACACCACAACCATCACCGGCACGCTCTCCTACATCTGGGCAGATGCCATGCAGGCGGACGCGCTTGTCGGTCTGCCGCCGATGCTCGTGCTCCTGGACGAGGAAGGGGAGGCCCATCCCGTTGCACTTGGCGACGCGGTGGCAGCAAGTTTTGGCGGCGTCGAGGCCATGCTCGGCCACACCGTCACGTTGGAGGTTGCGCCTCGATCCAATGCCGCACCCGCGCCGGTAATCGCCGTCAGCAGCATGATGCCCCTGGATGCCGCAGAGTCGAATCTGGCCATTGGCAACGAGCGCTGGCTCATGTTGCTCTGCCGTCCGCCCGAATACACGGAGACGGTGCCCAACCCGCAGGCGCACTACAGCCGCCTGCTCGGCGACGAGGCCCCCGGCATGGGCCACTACTGGCGCGAGCTCTCGTATGGACAATACTCGACAGAAGGCAGCGCCGTGGCCGGGTGGTTCACGCTGCCGCACACATGGCGCGACTATGTGGCCCCCATGGCCGGCGCGTTTGCGCTGGATGCAGCACCCGTCAAGTCCGACTGCACCGCGGCCGCCGACGCCACCGTCTACTTTCCCGATTATGATGGCATTGTCTTTGTGGTGCCGGTCGTATCGCTTGGCATCGCGGCGGACATGCCCAACTGGTATGCCTGGGCCGGGTACGGCAAAACCGACCGCATGGTTCTCGATGGCGTAAGCCGTGCCTACCGCACAGCCTATTTCCCCATCGAGGTGGGTGCATGGGCATGGAACGGTCCCAAAGTTTGGTCGCATTCCATCCTTCCCCACGAAATTGGCCACACCCTCAGCCTGCCTCACTCCTCGGGCGCCTATGGCGCCACCTACGATTCGGGCTGGGACGTGATGGGCGGCAGCCAGTGGCTGGGCCGCAGCTATCAGTGCGAGCGGGATGCCGAGTTCGGCTGCCTCGCGCCACACACCATTGCCTTTCACAAGGCTCTGCTCGGCTGGATTCCACCCGAGCAAACCGTTGTGGCCGAGCCGGAGAGCAGCCGCATGCTCATTCTGGCAAGCCCCACAGCAGCCATCAGCGCGACCACTTCGCCCACAGCCAGCGTGCCCACAAGTTCTACGCAGCCTGTACTGGAGGTGGCGCGCTACCTGAAAATCCCCATGTTGGGCAGCAGCACACGTTTCTACACCGCCGAGGCGCGCGGTGGTTCTGTCTACGAGGGCAGCGTACCCGCCGAAGCCATCGTCCTCCACGACGTGGACACTGCGCGCGGCGTGCGCGCGTATGTTGTCGACCCTGACCTGAATGGCGATCCAAATGATGCGGCCGCAGCCTGGGCGCCCGGCGAAACCTTCAGCGACCCGCTCAACGAGGTCAACTTCTGCGTGGAAGCTGCCACCGACGTTGGCTATGTCGTGGGCGTGGGCAGCGGTGTGCCCGCCCCCTGCACCTTTGCGCCCTGGTTCGCCTCCAGCAAAATGGAACTGTCGCCGCCCTCCGCCGCACCTGGCGCCACTGTGCGCAACGAGTTGAGCCTGAAGAACGGCGGCAGCCTGGCTCACAATGTCGCCGTCACCCTGACGATTCCCGCCGAACTCTCCATCATTACGGACACCATTGAGGTCGAAGGCGGCGAACTTGAATCGCTGGACCCACCGGTCTTTCGCATTGGCGACATGGTCTATGGCGCCAATGCACAGCTCAATTTTGACCTGATGGTCGATCCATCGCTGACAACCACGGTGACCCCCACAATCGGCGGCGCGATTGCGTGGGATGGCGGCAGCCTGTCGCTGCGCGAGGAGCCGCCCGCCCTCGACACCAGCCCTCCGGTGACGACCATCACCCTCCTGGGTAGTGTCAGAAGCCAGGACGTAGTCACCGGCACCGCAAGCGTGCTCATTACGGCCGCAGATACCGATTCGGGTGTGTCAACGACGTTCTACAGCCTGGACGATGGCGCAACGTGGCTCGTCTACGACACTCTCCTCTCCGTTGCAGCCGGTTCGTGTACGACCGTTGAGGCATACAGTGTTGACAAGGCGGGCAACGAGGAACAGCCGCCGCAGAGGGTCACACTGCGCTTTGATCTTGATCTCCAATCCGTCTACTTGCCTGCCGTCCTCCATTAACGGTCCGCAGGCAAAACTCGGGAGCGCGCCTGGCCACAAAGTGTCACCGGGCGCTGCCTGCCTGGCATCAACAATTCCAGATTTCAACCAATCGGCACGCATTTGCGCACAACAGGGGATGACCTGCTGCACGTCTTGCAACCTGTGTTGATGGTTTACATTAAATTGGGTATTGAATGTGCTTGTGAAAAGTGTTATTATCCCAATTGTTAATTTGGGATAAACGCGGTGGAAGCCATCCGCCGCGTATACTCCAGGGCCTGCCCGCCCCACGGCGGATGTCGCTCTCATCGCTTGCAGGAATGGGAACTTTTGTGACGCATATTGCGCATGCGTCCGGCGCGGCTGCTTCCGCTGGTTCTTCCGGCGCGGCGGGCGCTGTACCGGTCATTGATTATGAAGGCAGTCCGTACAAGACCGAGTTCTGGGCGGGCCAGGGACGCGACTATGAGGACGCGACCGAGCGCTTGGCGCTCGGCTCTTTATTGCCTCCAACCGGCGGGCGCGTCGCCGAAATCGGCGCCGGCTTTGGTCGTCTGGCAGATATGTACCGAGGCTACCAGCAGATTGTGCTCATGGATTACAGCCGCACGCTGCTGACCGACGCCGTACAGCATTGGGGGCATGATCCCCGCTTTGTCTTTGTGGCGGGCAACATCTATCGGATGCCGCTGGCCACGGGCGTGCTCGACAGCCTGGTCATGGTGCGCGTCATGCATCACCTGGCTGATGTACCCGCCGCGCTCGCGCAGTTGCGGCGCGCCATGCACAGCGGCAGCACGGCCGTACTCGAGTACGCCAACAAGCGCAACCTGAAAGCCCTTGCGCGTTGGGCCACGCAGAAGCAGGCGTGGTCGCCGCTTGCGCAGACGCCGGTTGAGTTTGTGGAACTCAACTTCGATTTTCACCCCGCGTGGATGGCGCAACGGCTGCGTGCGGCAGGCTTCGTGGTGCGCCGCCGCTATGGGGTGTCGCACTTCCGCGTGGGGGCCATCAAGCAGCGGGTGGGTGCGCAGCGGCTCGCACGCATCGATGCGGCTCTCTTTGCTGCGGGCGGTCGATATCCGCTGGCGCCCAGTGTTTTTGTGCAAGCGCACTCCCCAGCCTCCGGCCCCGCAGCCGCCCTGTCGACTGCGCCGGAGGATGTTGCGCAGTTGTTTGCGTGCCCTGGCTGCGGCCAGGCAGCCATGGCGCGTGTCGAGACAGATCGAGTGTGTTGCGGCACCTGTGGCGCATCGTATGCCAGACAACAGCAAATATGGGACTTCAAGGATAAATTGGAGTGATCGCCGCCGCGCGCGGGAAATGGGCGCGCTGCTGCGATAATAAGGTAGGGCAAGTCGGCGCTCACTCGTCCGCTTTGCCACATTTGCGCTCATTATTTCGTTATGAGGATGGGCCTTGCCGTGTGTGCGCTGTTGCGCACCGTATTGCCGCAACCGATGTTGCCGCAACCGATGTTGCCGCAACCGATCGTTGTGATCGCTGCGGCTCGCTCTTTGATGCACTGTTATGAATTCCGAGACGTGGTGCTTTGCGGATAGTGCCGTACAGATGTGCCAGATCGGAAAGTCGAACAGGATTTGAAAACGACGGGGGATACCAACCAATGGCCAAGCAACGACAGCACAGCCGCCGTGCGGAACCGGAGTTCGAGGTCGAGATTGAGGAAGAACAGGAGACCGAAGCGCCCGTAGCCGCACCTGCACTGCGCGAGACGCCTGAGGAGCAGGAGCCTGCCGCATCGACGCCTGCAATGAGCCCTGAGGCAGCGCTGGCAAAGTTGATTGAGCTGGGGCGCACGCACGGCTTCGTCTCGACTGACGACGTTCTGACGGTCATGCCGCAGGCCGAAGACAACATGGAGCAGTTGGAAGATCTTTTCGATGCGCTCTTCCAGCAGGGGATTGAGGTGG
>CAYRVP010000087.1:0-17483 GCA_964427845.1 uncultured Caldilineaceae bacterium | reverse complement strand
CCCCTGACCTCCTCGGTGTAAGCGAGGCGCTCTAACCAACTGAGCTATTCGCCCGCCCATGTGCAGGCGCATGCGTTTACATTCGCGCCATACGCGTGCGGGCCTGAAGGGTTACTTTACTCGTGGCGCACGTCTTTGTCAAACAAAAGTGGCGTCGTGGGCCTCACTTCAGACTTGGCACAGGTGCGCACGTAGGTCGATGGACATGCGCGCACAGTGACTGCCGTGAAATCGCCCATCCAATGCAGTTTCGTTGACGCACGCGCGCGCAGGTGCTACAATCACCGTGGAGCGTACATACAGGCAACCACGCCACATGCGCAGCCCACGTCGCCGCCTTCACCGCCGCAGAGGAAAACCGTCCCATGGACGTCAATCGCACACAAATTGAACCGACGCCCGCGCCCGATGCGCTGCCCCGCGACATTGTTCGCAAGGGTTATGCCGGCCGCGTCCCGCCCGTGCGCCCGGCGCATACGCTGCTGGGCGCGTTTGCACGCACCTGTCGCTTTGACGCCGCACTCGCCTCCGTCACGCCGCTAATCGCCGTAGCAACCATTGCCTGGTGGCATACGGGGCAGCTCGACCTGGTGGTCGTCCTTTTCGCCATTGCGGCGGGCTTTGGCACAGCGCTCGGCGTGCAGTTGCTTACTGAATACCATGACCGCCAGCGCGCGGCCGCGCCCCACGTCAAGAGCGCACTGCGCGCGGCAGGCCACGCCGAAGCCAATCCGCAGGCCCCGGATCTCCTCCTCGGCGAGATCCGCAGTCTCGGCTACATCGCGCTGCTCATCAGCCTGCTCTGCCACCTGTGGCTGGGCATGCTTGTGGGCTGGCCTATGCTGCTCTTTGGCGGCGTCACGCTGCTCCTGGCATGGGCATACAGCGCCGGGCCGGTGCGCTACGCGCGCATGGGCTTTGGACTGGGCGAGAGCGGCCTCTTCCTCGCACTGGGGCTGCTGCCGGCCATCGCTGGTTACTATGCGCAAACCGGCGCGCTCAGCCACCTCGCCCTCTGGAGTGCTGTCCCCTTCGCCATGCTTGGCAGCTTGATTCTGATTTCCCACGGCCTGATGGCTGACCGGCGCGACTGGCTCATTCGCAAACGCACGCTGGCTGTGCAAATGGGCCGCGCCCGTTCGATTGACTTCAGCAGTCTGCTGCTGATTGGCGCATTCGTCTTCATCGTATTCGCCGCGATTGTGACGGAACTGCCGTTGCGCACCATGCTCGCGCTGCTGGGGCTGCCCGTTGCCACCAGCGTCTTTGCACAACTCGACAGGGAGCAACTGCCTCCCGCGCAGAGCGCGCGCCTCTACACAGCAGCAATCCACGCCACGCTGGCGACTTCGCTGCTTTATACGCTGGCCCTGCTCACCGACAGGCTCTGGTAGAGAACGGAGCCTGATCATGGCGCCAGGGCAACATGCTGCCCCTGCTGCCCCGCTTACCCCGCTGCCATTCACGCGCAAGGAATTCTACGAGCTCGCCGCTCTGTGTCGCAGCTACGCGACAGAGTTGGCCGGACGCGACCCGCGCCACATTCACCTGGCCGAGTCGCGGCGCATGAATGCATGGCTGCGTCAGCTCAAGCGCCACGAGCGGCTGGGGCCGCGGCTCTCCGACATCAAGGCAGCGCGTCCCATTGCCCGCTGGCAAGTTGCCACCCTCACGGGGGTCCTCTGGTTGCTACTCTACCTCTACGCCGCCACGCGTGGCGCGCAAATGACAGCCTGGCTCATTCTCAACGGCTCGATTCTGCTGATTCTGGCCTTCTACATGATCCCCGAGCGCGTCTTCGGCACAACCATCGAGGGGCTGGAGGGCAAGCTGCTGCGGGTGGTGGAAGCGTTGGAGGCGATGCTGGTCGCCGGCGATATGGGTTTCAGCGAGGCGGCCTACTTCCAGGCGCGCGCCAACCTGGCCGCGGCGCACGCCGAATTGCGCCAGCAAATTGACCTGGCGCACCGGGAGTGAGGCTGGATGAAATTCACTTTGAGGTTGCGCGCGGGTGCAGCCATATGTCGCGCCCGCAATGCCAGTATTTACTGAGGAGATCGCCATGTGCCGCAGCATCAAGCAACTGCGCCTGCCCGACGGCCCGCCCACACAAGCCGAAATTGACGCCGCTGCCCTGCAGTATGTGCGCAAGGTGACCGGCTACCGCACGCCATCACGCGCCAACAGCGCCGCGTTTGAGCAGGCCGTGGACGAGATCTCCGCCTCCACCCGGCGCGCGCTCGAATCGTTGGCCCCGCCGCGCGCCGCGCTACCAGTCGCGGAACAGGACCCGCAACACTGACACCGCGCCCGTGCCCACCGCGGCGACGATGTTGCGGCGCCTGTACCGGCATTACCGCAATGCAACCGTGATGATCTCGAAGGGTTTGAAGTCCAGCGTCACGCCTGCCCCCGTCACGTCCAGCTCCTCAAGTTCATCCTCGAGCAGGTTCGTCAGCGCGGCCAACTTAAGCGGCAGCGGCGTCGTCAAGCGCGCCCTGCCGCGCGTGCCGCGCGCCTCGTACAGGCGCACGATCAGCGCGTCGCTATCCTCCGCCTTTTTCACCGTGTCAATCACCAGCGCAGGGTTGTCCACCTGGAAGAAGCTTTGAATGCCCAGCGGCGCACTGGTTTGGAGCAGCAGCATCGGCACATTGAAGCGCATTGCCTCCTCCACAACAGCGGCCGCCTGTGGGCCGCCCGCATGGGGATAGAGAGCGTAGGCAAAGTGGTGGCGGCCACGATCGGCGGCGGGGTCGGGGTCCATGGGCGCGCGCAGCAGCGACAAGCGCAGGATGTTGCCGTGTGCGGCGTAACCATACTTGCAGTCGTTGAGCAGCGCCACGCCAAAGTCCGGTTCCGAGAGGTCGGCCCATTTGTGGGCTGGCACCTCGAAGCGCGCCATGTCCAGGCTGCTGCTGAAATGCGTGGGCCGCTGCACGTGCCCAAACTGGATCTCGTAGGTTGCATAGGGAGCCCGCACATTGAGCGGAAACTCCACCTTGAGAAACTTCTGCGTCTCGTACCAGTCGACCTCGCAGGCGAAGTCAAGGCGACCCCCGAGTGCATCCAGCGCAACCACCAGGCGCAGCGTACTCTGCGCAGAGAGCGTATAGTCAAAAGCCACGGCCACCCGCAGTGGATTGGCCGCCACGATGTGGGCCGCGACCGCCCCCGCCGGCGGCAAGCGCTTTTCCAGGTGGAAGGCGTCCACGTCCCACGCATCCCAGGCGTTGGGGATATCCTCGTAAAGCACAAAGGTGTTGCCCATTGCCCCGGGATCAATGCTCTCGCGCCCGGTGGCCATGTGCAACAGGCTGACCAGGCCGCCCGCGCGATTGAACGCGGCGCGCAACTGCTCGTTCTCGAGCACGAAGCCTGTGTCTGTCTCGAGAATGGTGGCTCGTTGGAGAATGTCCGCCGGCACATGGACGGCATAGCCGAGCGCCGGTGCGTCCACCACAGCAAGTTCACCGCTGTCGGGCAGGCTCACAACTTCGCGCCGGGCGAAACCAAGCGTGTTAAAGGCTGCCACATGCGCGCTTTCCACAGCGGGCGGCAGCAGCGCCGCCAGCGCGTGGTCGCGCAGGGCAGTGGCTTCGCTCAACACACGGGCGTAGTCGCGCGCCGAATCGGCGTAGACCTCACCAATCGACGATCCGGGGATGATGTCGTGAAACTGGTTGAGCAGCACCACCTGCCAGAGCTCCCGCAGCGCATCACCCGGATAGGCGCGCCCGTGCAAGGCAAAGGCCAGCGCCGACACAATCTCGGTGTCGCGCAGAAGCAGCTCGGCCTGGCGATTGCTCTGCTTGTTGTGCGCTTGCGTGGTGTAGGTGCCACGGTGCAGCTCGAAGTAGAGCTCGCCCACCACAACCAGGGGATCCTTCACATCCGCTTGACAGCGCGCAAAGAACTCCTGCGGCGGACGCATTTGCGTGCGCGGCAGCCCGTCCACATCCTGCATGCGGCGCAGCTGCTCGACCATGGCCGTGGTGGGGCCGCCGCCGCCGTCGCCATAGCCAAAGAGCATGTAACTCTCGTTGGCACGCTCGTGGTCCTTGAAATTGCTGACGTTGAAGAGCACTTCCTTGACGTTGGCCAGCGAGTTGTAGGTATCGGCGGGCGGGAAGTGGGTGAGCACCTGTGTGCCGTCGATGCCCTCCCACAAAAAGGTGTGGCTGATGGGCTTGTTGAACTGATTCCACGATAGCTTCTGCGTGAGGAAGTAACGAATCCCCGCCAGCTTCATGATTTGCGGCAGCGCGCCGCTGTAGCCGAAGACATCAGGGTTCCAGAACTCCTCGCAGCGCGCGCCAAACTCGGCCTCGAAGAAGCGCTGTCCGTAGAGAAACTGGCGCACAAGCGCTTCACCCGAGGGGATGTTGCAGTCAGGCTCAATCCACGTGCCCCCTGCCGGCACAAACTGGCCGGTCTGCGCCTTTGCCTGAGTGCGCGCGTACAGCGCCGGTTGCGCCTCCTTCACCCACGCAAGTTGCTGCGCCTGCGAGCAAACGAACCGGTAATCGGGATATTCATCCATCATGCGCGTGGCGCTGGCAAAGGTGCGCACGATTTTGCGCTTGGTCTCGGCAATGGGCCACAGCCAGGCTGTATCAATATGTGCGTGACCTATCGCCGAGAGATTGTGCTGCCCGTCGCCATTGCGCGCGGCGAAGAAGCGCGCCGCCAGCGCGCGCGCCGCCGGCCACGTACGCTTGTCATCCAGATGAATCGCATTGACCATGGCGTTGGCGACGTAGAGCGCCTGGCCGCCGCGCGGCGTGTTCGCAGGCAGGTGCAGCGCCATGTCGGCAATGACCTTGAGGTCCCAGTAAAGGTCCCACGCATCCGGGTCGAAGAGGGCGATTTCGGCCAGGGTCAGCTCGCCGATGCGCACGTTGTGCGCTTTGACGGCAAGACCAAAGAGGCCGTTGCATGCCGCCTCGACGTAATACTCGAGCCGCTCGCCACCCTGCGCCGCCTGCGCAATGCAGAACTCGGTGCGGATCGGCTCGGGTAGCCAACTGTTGAAGGAACCGGTCAGCCCCTGCAGCGGCTCGCCCCCCTGCCAGATGCAGGCCTCGCCCGCGATATCCCACAGCAGATGCACCGTTTGCCCGGACCAGTCGTCGGGAATTTGCACGTTGACCCTGAACCAGTGGGTGGACCAGAGGGGGCCGAACTTCTCGCCCACGGCAGCCGGGCGATAGTCGCCCTGCATGGCCTCGGCACAGGTGATGCGGTCGGGCGCCGCGTAGACGGCCAGGGATACAGGCGCGCGCTGCGTGTAAAAGCGGCTGGTGAGCGCCGCCGCGAAGTTTTGCACGCGCTGGCGCGTGAGCTCGATATGCTTCAGCATGGGGTTCTCGGGTAGTGGATGGTGGAGCGGTGCGCTGCCAGAGGTGGCGCGGCATGATGGTTTGATGATACGGCCACCCCATTATACCTTGTGGGCGCAGTGTGCCATGGCGGAAACGCCGCGCTTGAGCGTGCTGCAGCGCGCCCAACGCGAAACCGCCGATGTGTCCTCAAGACACACCGGCGGTATCGTACTACGGTACAATTTAGGTAGCGGGGGTAGGGATCGAACCTACGACCTCAGGGTTATGAGCCCTGCGAGCTACCGCTGCTCCACCCCGCGTCACCTTTGACTGTAAAGAGCATTATACATCCATCAGCCCCTGCGGTCAAATTGCGCAAACACTTTCCTGCAACATGCTCTGTTTCCTCGAGTAGACGCCTTGCCAAGTGGCGACGCGTGCTGAAATCCTGGCCTGTGCCGCAGAGTAGAACTAAAGTGATACCGGCGTGAATTCCACAGCACCGTTGAAGGGAACGGGGATCAGGAATCAGGGAACACGCGTGCATTGACGCGGTTCCCCGTTCCCTGATCCCCGTTCCCTTACTGCAATTTGTGCGTTACGTCCCGGGATTACGCTAGAAGGTGCGCTGCACCACAAAATCGCACAAGCGCAGCATTGTTTCGCGGTAGACGCTGTCGGGGAAGACTAGCAGGTCGGTGCGCGCGTGCTGAATGAACGCGTCGGCCTCGTCGCGCGCCGCAGCAATCGCCGGCCCGGCGCGCAGCTCATCCACAATCGCATGCACCATCGCCTGCCACTCGCCGGGGTAGCCCATTTCGCCGCGCGCCTGCGCGCGTTCGACGTCGGCAATGAAGGCCGCCTCATCGGGCTGCCCGCGCAGAAAGTGGAAGAAGGGCAGCGTGAGCGTACCCTGCAACAGGTCACTGCCTGCCGGCTTGCCCAGCGTGCTCTCATCGCTGGTGAAGTCGAGGATGTCATCCACGATTTGGAAGGCCATGCCCAGGTGATAGCCATAACTGCGCAGCGCGTTCACACCTTCGGGCGGCTGCGCCGAAAGCAGCGCCGCGCCTTCGGTGGCAGCGCAGAAGAGGCTGGCGGTCTTGGCGTAGATGCGTTGGTAGTAGCTTTCGCGCGGCTGGTCAAAGCGGAAGCGATCGAGCAACTGGCGCAGTTCACCATCCACAATCACGCGCAGCGTATCAGCAAAATTGCGGATCACGCGCACGCTGCCTGTATCGGCGGAAAGCTGCGCAGCCGTGCCGAACATATAGTTGCCCGCCAGCACCGTTGCGCCACCGCTCCACGTGGCATTGAGCGTGGGCGCGCCCCGTCGCAGCCGCGCGCCATCGATGACATCATCGTGCACCAGGGTCGACGTGTGCAGCATCTCCACGGAGGCCGCGAGCGCAATCACGCGCTCGTAGGCAGGCGTGCCCTGCAGCGTTCCCAGAACAGGATTCATTTCGGAGGCAAGCAGGGCCAGCGCAGGGCGCAGGCGCTTGCCGCCGCTGCCAATCAGCGTGAGAAACGCGTTGGAGAGGGGCGAGAAGAGCGAAGCGCCGCCATTCTGGGCAGAGCCGTCCACCAGGCGCAGGCGGGCTTCCACGCGATCGAGGCCGGGGCGCACGGGATCAAGCAATTCGCCGCCGCGCGCCACATGGCGGGCATGCTGGGGCGCGATGGCCGCGCCTCGTGCGCGCGGCGCAGCACTCTCTGCTGGCCGGTCTGTCAGGCGATCTGGCATGGCTTCTGCCGTTCGCTCCGGTAATCGCGCCGCCCCAGGGTCCGCACTGCGGTCCAGGGCGTCGACCATTGCCGCTCGCTCGCGCTGCACGTCAGGTAGCGGATGCGCCGGCGCCGACTTCGACCAGGGCAGCGGTTCCGCCGAAAGTGTCATCTGCGGTGTCACGCGCGCTTCGTTTCTCCAGGTTCAGCAAGTCAAGCTGCAATTCGTCCACCGGCAAGCCATAGAATGTTTTGGCGGCATCGGTGGTTGTCGCGGCCACTTCGTCAATGGCAACGTGTCTTAACTGCGCTAGCGCCGCGCACACAAGCGCCACATACGCGGGTTCATTACGCTTCCCGCGGTGGGGGTGGGGCGTCAGATAGGGCGCGTCCGTCTCCAGCATCAGGCGATCCAGCCGCAACTGCGGCGCCAGCGCACGCAGCGCATGGGCGTTGCGGTAGGTCAGCGGCCCGCCCAGCCCCAGCACAAAGCCCCAGCTGTACGCCTCCTCGGCCAGTGCGGCGTCGCCCGAGTATGCATGAAGAACGCCTGCAAAGGGACGGTGCGCCAGAGGCGAGCTGCGGAAGTGCGCGCCTGCCACCCATTTGCGCAACGTATCGGCCACGGCGTCATTGGCCTCGCGGCTGTGGATAATGACGGGCAGGCCCACTTCGGCGGCCAGCGCCAGTTGCGCCTCAAAGGCGGCCTGCTGCTGCTCAGGCGCAACGTCCTTCCAGTAGAAATCCAACCCAATCTCGCCGATCGCTACCACACCGGCCTCGGCCGCAAGTACACGCAGTGCGTCAATATCACTTTCGGCAAAGCTGCCGCTGCTGTTGGGATGAATGCCCACGGCAGCATAAACGCCGGGGATGCGCTGCGCCAGCGTGCATGCGGCCCTGCTGTGCGCTAGGTCAATGCCAGGGTTCACAAGTGCACATACGCCAACCGCCGCAGCGCGCCGCAGCACATCGTCACGATCTTCGTCAAAGCTGTCGAGGTCAAGGTGACAATGGCTGTCAATCAGCGTTGACACTGCATTTGGCTGCGCACTGCGCCAATCCGACACGATAGACAATTCCTTTACAAGGCCTATACACCAAGTGCGCATAGCACGCCTCCGCACTTGTTCATTTTATCACAGACGGAGGTGCTGCTCGGTAGTTCAGATTCCCGCAAGCCGTTTTCCATCGGCCAAAATGGCAGCCACGGCGTCGTGGTCGGTCGTCTCGGTATAGACGCGAATCAGCGGCTCGGTGCCGGAGAAGCGCACAAGCAGCCAGCCGCCGTCATCCATGACAAATTTGTACCCATCCGTCGTCACCAGTTCGGTCACAGCGTGGCCGCCCAGCGTCAGACCGGCAATGTTGAGGCTGTCAAGCCTCGCCTTGGCGTTGGCCTTCATCTCGTTGTCGGCGAGGCGGGTATCGATGCGGTCATAGAAGTGCTCGCCCACAACATCAAAGAGCAGCGTCAGCAGCTCAGTCGGTTTCTTGCCCGTGCGCACCATGAAGTCGAGCAGAAATAGGTTGGCGAGGATGCCGTCGCGCTCGGGCACGTGGCCGTGGAAGGCGTAACCACCGCTCTCCTCGCCACCAATAAGTGCGTCGTGCTCCATCATCGCGGGGGCCACATACTTGAAGCCCACGCCCGTATTGACGACTGGCACGCCGTAGATGCGCCCCAGTTTGTCCAGCATCGAGGTGGTGCTCAGCGTCTTGACAATCGTGCCGCGCATGCCGCGCACTTCGAGAAAGTAGTAGGCAAGCAGGCCGAAGACGCGCAGTTGATCCACGAATTCGCCATTCTCGTCGCCAAAGCCGCAGCGGTCGGCGTCGCCGTCTAGTATGCATACGCAATCTGCCCCGGCCGCGCGCCCAGCCGCCAGCCCCGCATCGACATTGGGCGGTATTGGCTCGGGGCGGGTCATTTCGGGGAAGATGGGGTTGCGCTCGGCGTGGACATCAATCACCTGCGTGGCGCCCCCCGCCAGCAGGCCGCTGAGCCAGCCCGCGCCATTGCCCCACATATTGTCAATGACAACCGTAAGCCCGGCGTCGCGAATGGGCTGGATGTCGATAAGTTGCTGGATGTGCGCCATGTATGCGGGGCGGGCGTCATGATAGCCAACGCGCCCGTCGACCAGCGCGTCCTTGAGGGCCACGCGGCGAATCGCGGCGTCATCGCCCGCGGCGGGGATCAGGCTTTCGATTTGCGCCAGACCGTCGGGCGCAATCGCGCCACCGTTTTCATCGCGCACCTTGAAGCCACAATCTTCCGGCGGATTGTGGCTGGCTGTGAGATTGACCGCTGCCAGGGCGCCACGCTCGACCACTGTGTAGGAGATCGCGGGGGTGGGTGTGGCGGCGGGCGTAAGCCATACCTTGAAGCCGTTGCCGGCCAGCACCTCGGCTGCTGCAGCCGCAAAGTGCTCGGCCTGGAAGCGGCGGTCGTAGCCCACCACCACGCTGCCCGTTTTGCCATTGGCCGTCAGATAGGCGGCAAAGCCCTGCGCCGCGCGGCGCACATTGGCGAAGGTGTAGTCGTCGGCAATCCTGCCGCGCCATCCGTCGGTGCCGAATTTGATGTCGGAAGTCATGGCATAATTCCTGGCTCTAGAGTTGGCTGCGCCCGCCTTGTGCGTGGTCATTGTGCGCGGCGTTTGGCAGGGCGTTTGCAGCGTTGACTGGATGGTGCGCCTGATGCGTGCGGCGCTGCGGTGCTCGCCATATGCGAGCGCCAGAGCGCTTGCCGACAGTATAGCAGGGGTGCGCCCCAAACGAGATAGAGCCTGGCGCGCGGGCGACTTTGTCGCATGTCACTTCCTGCTGCATGGAATGCGCGCGCAGGCCATGCCGAAATAACAGCAATTGCCGAATTCGCTTATACTAAGGCATACAAGCCTTACATATACGTTAGTTACTGGTAGTGCTTTCGTAAGCTTGCAAGCGCATGCTGTGAACCATATTGCTTCCTTGAGCGTTTGATATGTAGGGAAAGCATCCACTGCGCTGCAGAGTGCCGCGGGATTGACCCGCATCTACCTTACAATCCAGAAAATTACGTTTCGGTAAAGCCGTATAATTCATTCTATTGCGGTTCGGTCTTGCATGCGCCGGCTGGTTCGACGTGAACGTGCGATTGCCCCCCCATTCCAAGTCCTATAATTCGGCAATCGCCCGGTCTCCTCAGCCAACCAAGTGCATTTTCGCCCCCCCAGGGCCTGCTGAAGGAGTAGGCACGATGAGAGTCGCCCCCCCCATTCCTGTGCGCCGCGTGCTTATGGCTGCGGCTCTGCTCTTTTTGGCCACATTGGCTGCTGCGGGTATCTTCGTTCATCAGCAGCATGCCCTGGCGCAAGACGCACCGCTCGTCGAGCCTGCCAGCCCAATCTTCAACCAAAGCGTCTTTCTGCCCATGATCACGAGCCCTCTGACTGCGCACCCTGTGGGCGCGGTGCCGGACGGCCAGGATGTCATCGTGGGACAGTATATTGTTCTGCTCCAGCCCGCGGCGCAGCGCGCCGCAGCGGCCGACGGTCAGGCCGTTACCGTGGAGGCATTCGCGCAGCAGATCACAGCGTCCTATGGCGGCTCGCTCCTCTATACATACAAAACCGCGCTTGAGGGCTTCGCGGCTGCGTTGCCGCCCGAGGCGGTCAAGGAGCTGTTGAGCGATCCAAACGTTGCGCGCGTTGAGCAGGATCGGGTGTTGAGACTGCAGGAAGACGAAGTGACAGGTTCGACCATCACGGCCATTGAGTCGCCTGCGACCTGGGGTCTCGACAGGCTGGATCAACGCAACCTGCCCCTTTCTACAAGCTACTCGTACAACGCGACCGGCGCGGGCGTACACGCTTACATTGTTGACACAGGCTTGCGCGCCAGCCACGCCGAATTCGTCGGGCGCGTCGGTGCGGGCTTTAGCGTCATCGCCGACGGCCTGGGCGCTGATGACTGCAACGGCCATGGCACACATGTGGCTGGCACAATTGGCGGCACACAATGGGGTGTTGCCAAAGGTGTTACGCTGCACCCCGTGCGCGTTCTCAACTGCGCAGGATCCGGTTCGGCGTCAGGCGTCATTGCGGGCATCGACTGGATCTCACGCAATGCGATCAAGCCGGCTGTGGCCAATTTGAGCTTGGGCGGCAGCGCCTATGCGCCGCTCGATACGGCAGTCACCAATGCGGTGAACCTGGGCATTACCTTCGCCGTGGCGGCGGGCAATGCCAACGTCAACGCCTGCACCACTTCACCGGCACGCGCCGACGCGGCCCTGACGGTCGGTGCTACCACCAACAGCGATGCGCGCGCTGCCTTCTCCAATTATGGTGCATGCGTGGATGTCTTTGCGCCTGGACAAGGCATCACCTCTTCATACAACAGCAATGACACCGCATCCGGGCAGCTCAGCGGCACCTCCATGGCGTCGCCCCACGTCGCGGGTGTCGTGGCGCTCTACCTCAGCGCACACCCGGCCGCCTCACCCGAGAATGTGCGCGCAGCACTTGTCACAAACGCAACTGCGAAGGTGGTGACGAACGCGGGCGATGGCTCGCCCAATCTGCTGCTCTACATGGGCTTCATCGGCGGTAGTGCTGCACCGGCGCCCACGCCCACGCCCACACCCGTGGCGCCCGCACCCACACCAGTGCCCGACCCGCCTGCATGTGCAGAGCGTGTGGTCAACGGCGGCTTTGAGGCCGGGCGCACGGCCTGGACCGAAAGCTCGGCACGCGGCTTTGCGCTGGTCTGCACCGGCGCAACGTGCGGGCGCGGCAATGCGCCGGCGCAGGCAGGCGCATGGAATGCATGGCTCGGCGGCGCCAACCTCGAATCCTCCGAGGTGCGCCAAACCGTCACCCTGCCCGCCACCGCCAGCGCCAGCCTCAACTACTGGTACTGGGTGGATTCTTCAGACTTCTGCGGCTATGACTATGCATTTACCAACCTGATAGTGAATGGCACAGTTGTCCAGTCCAAGCGCGTGAGCCTGTGCAGCACGAACAACACGGCCGGCTGGCGCAAGGAGACGATCAACGTATCGGCTTTGGCGGGCAAGACAGTTGTGCTCTCCTTCCGCACGACCACAGACGCAAATTACCCCAGCGATTTCTTCGTGGATTCGGTGACGCTGATGACAGGCACGGCGTGTGCCTCCGCCACCGACGCTGCGGCCGCGGCCCTCGCCGACTTCGAGCCGGCAACCGGCCCCAAGCCCAGCGAGCCACTCGCCCCCCCACAAGACGAGCGGTAGCACTGGACAACCGCAGCAAATGCAGAGAGGCTTCCATAAAAGGAAGCCTCTCTGTCTTTGCCCGCTTTGCGCGCACTTCACACTCGGAGGGCAAGCGCGCCGCGTTGACAATCCTCGAGACGTGCGTGTACACTTGACCCGCAACTGGAAAGACGTTCACTTTCAACGGCGCAGCGCAGTCCCCCAGACAAGCGCGCTGATTGTTGTCTGCACCACCCACCGGTGCGTGACCAACTCCGCATTCATACGATTCCCCGCTGTGGGCAGATGACCGGTGCGCACGCGCAGCCGCCGGCAGCGCGCAGCTTGAATTGAGGCATCATGTACGAAGGCCTTGAAATCATTGACTTTCACGCCCACTTCCCCACCGACCGCCCCTGGTTTCCCGACATGGGCGACACGATGCAGCTCTACACGGAACAGGTCAGCGAAGAGCGCCGCCGCATCATCCAGGAGAAGAGCCGCCCCTACCAGGAACAGTGGCGACGCATGTGGGGCTTTCCGCAGGCCGAGGGCAAGGACGCGCACCCCGGCGATCGCGAGCAGGCGCGCCGCTGGGTGGAAGACCTGGACAAGTACGGCATCCGCGCGATCGGCTTTGTCACCGGCGGCGGCAACGAGCACCTGGCGGAAGTGTGCAGTTGGTATCCCGACCGCTTCATCGGCTTTGCGCATCACTCCCCATTCCTGCCCGACGCCGTGGAGCGTCTGGAGCACGCTGTCAATGATCTGGGCTTGCGTGCCTACAAGCTGCTGGCGCCCAATATCGAGGAGCCAATTGAAGACCCGCGCGCCTTTCCCGTGTGGGAGAAGTGCGCTGAACTGAGCATCCCGGTGCTCATCCACTTTGGCATTCAGGGGGGCGCTGGCGGGGTGGCCTGGCACCAGAACATCAACCCTCTCAAGCTCCACAACGTGGCCAAGTCCTTCCCCGAGGTGGATTTTGTCATCCCCCACTTTGGCTGCGCGTGGGAGAGGGAGACGCTGCAGTTGGCGTGGGCGTGCCCCAATGTGAGCGTGGACACCTGCGGCAGCAACCAGTGGATCCGCTGGGTGCCCGGCGAAGTGACGGTCAAGTACCTCTTCCGCAAGTACTACGAGACCATCGGCCCCGAGCGCATTATCTTCGGCACGGATTCAAGCTGGTTCCCGCGCGGCTTTGCGCTGCGCTACCTGCAGGACCAGGTGCGCGATTGCCTGGACCTGAACATGCCGGAAGAACATCTCAAGTTGATCTTCGCCGGCAATGCCGCGCGTATGCTCAAGATTTCCCTCTAGCCGTCCGAGCGTTCCCTGCACCTAGAGTAACCCAGGCGTTTTCGCAACCACCTCACTCAGGAGAAGAGAGAATGAAGTCCTATCGATTGTACACACTGATGGCGCTGCTGGTGATGATGGCACTGATTGCATCGGCCTGCGCCGCACCGGCGGCCGCACCTGCAGCCGCACCGGCCGCTGAAGCCGCCGCCACTGAGGCGCCTGCCGCAGAGGCTGCACCCGCCGAAGCCGCCGCACCTGCAGACGGCGTGATCGAGATTGAGTATTGGCAGTACAACTTTGAAGCGCGCGTCACGGCCATGAACATGCTGATTGCGCAGTTCGAGGCCGAAAACCCGGGCATCAAGGTCATCCACAACTCCGATATTCCCTATGACCAGTTCCGCGACAAGATTGCGGCCAGCGTACCCGCAGGGGTTGGCCCGGACGTGGTGACGCTCTACTACGCGTGGCAGCCCGCCTGGGTGGCGGCTGACTATATCGTGCCGCTGTCCGCCGACGTTTTCCCGCCCGATGCAGTCAAGGCGCAATTTAGCCCGCTTGTCGAGGCCAGCTTCCAGGATGGCCAGCTCTACACGCTACCCACAGCGGTGCGTACACTGGCGCTCCTCTACAACAAGGATCTGATGACGGCCGCCGGACTCGATCCGGAGAAGCCGCCCGCAACCATCGAGGAGCTTGAAGAGCAGGCCGTCAAGTGCACGACCTTTGACGCCGATGGCAACTATGTCATCATGGGCTTCCCCGTGGCCATGTCCGGCCAGGCGCACCACTGGTATCGCGAGATTCTGCTGCGCCAGTTCGGCCAGCAGCCGCAGAGCGATGACAACCGCACCATCCAGTGGAACGCCAGCCAGGCGGGTTACGACGCCTGGAGCCAGATCCTCAAGTTCGAGATGGAATTGAAGACTGGCGACGCCACGCTTTTTGATGGCGACCCCAACTACTTCCTCGCCGGCCAGTCATGCTTCCAACTCGACGGCTCCTTCCGCCTGGGCACAATTGCCAACAACGCGCCTGACCTCAACTTCGGCGTCACCGAAATTCCGACGGTCAACGGCGTCAAGATGACCTTCGGCTCCTACTGGACGCACGGCATCACCAACAAGGCAGCCGCCGACCCGGCACGCCTTGACGCCGCCGAGAAGTTCCTCCAGTTCATCACCACCCCTGCCGCCGGCACTCTGTGGGTAGCCGAGACCGGTGAACTGCCCGCGCAACTCGAAGCCGCCTCCGACCCGGCCCTGCTGGCCGATCCCAATCTGGGCCCCTTCGCCGCCGGCCTGCCCTATGCCGCATCCACCTTCCTGGTTGACGAATCGGTTGTGCGCCAGTCGCTGCTTGACGCCTATGATGCCGTCAAGCTCAACGGCGCCGATCCGGCCGAAGAATTGGACTTCGCCGTGCAGACCTCGCAGGAGCTCTACGACGAGTTCTGGGCCGCCAAGTAGCATCACGTAGCAGGTGGCGCCTTGTTGCCACAGAAAGCGCATGGAGGCGCGCTGCGTCTCCATGCGCTTTTGCACCCCCATCCCCGCAAACTCAATCCTTGCCCGGAGACGCCCATGAGACTATCGCTCAGCCAGCGCCGCGTGCTATGGGCCTACGGCTCTCTCGCCGTGAGCCTTATCTTCTTCATCACAATTCGCTGGTATCCGACGCTTCTGGCAGTCAACATCAGCTTCCGCGACTGGAACGTGCTCAAGGGCGCGGGGCCGTGGGTGGGGATGGAGAACTACCTCGACATTTGGGATGATCTCTTCAAGCCGCGCAGCGCGGTGCGCGCCGCATTCATCAACACCATCGAGTACGTCGTTTACGGCGTGCCCGCGCAAATGGTGATCAGCCTGGGTGTGGCGCTCCTGCTCACGCAGATTCGACGCCTCTCGGGCTTCTTCCGCGCCGCCTACTTCATCCCCTACGTTACCTCGGCCGTTGCGGTTGCCTTCGTCTGGAACTGGCTCTATGCGCCGCAGAGCGGACTCATCAACCAGATTCTTACATGGGCTGGTCTGCCCAGTCAGCCATTCCTGCAGAACCCAAGTCAGGCGCTGCTTTCAATTGCAGCCGTCGCCGTGTGGCAGGGACTGGGCTTCTCCATCATCATCTTTCTGGCGGGGTTGCAGCAAATACCCGAGATCTACTACGAAGCAGCGCGCATCGACGGCGCCAATGGCTGGCAAATCTTCTGGCGCATTACGCTGCCACTGCTGAACCCGATTATCGTCTACCTTTCGGTGCTCTCGACCATTTCGTTCCTGCGCCTCTTTGCGCTGGTGCAGAACATGAGCCCACGGGGGACGGGCGGCCCCCTCAACAGTACGACCACGGTTGTGCTGGAGGTCTACAAGGAGGGCTTTGCCAAGTTCAACATGGGCTACGCTGCCGCGCTCACCGTGCTGCTTTTTCTGATCATTCTTGTGATTACGGTTGTGCAGTTGCGGTTGTTGACCCGTCGCGTGGAATATTAGGAGACTCTCGTCATGGCAACAGTGCTAGACGCCGACGCCGCCCGCAGCCTCGAAATTGCCGAACGGGTCGTTTCGCAGCCGGAGCCTCGCTCCACACATTTTTCGTGGCGCATGCTGCTGGCCTACATCCTGCTCTCCATTGGCGCGGTGGTGATGATTGTCCCCTTCGCCTGGATGGTGCTCACGAGCCTCAAGCCCGCACCCGAATTGCTGCAATTCGCGTTCCTGCCCAAGAATCCCACGCTCGACAACTATGTGCGCGTCCTCACCACCAGCAGTTTCCCGCGCTGGTATTTCAACAGCATTCTGGTCGCCGCGCTCTCGACGGTCAGCGTTGCCATCTTTGATTCGCTCGCCGGCTACACGCTCAACAAGTTCAGTTTCCCCGGCAAGAACCTGATCTTTCTGGGCATCCTCGCCACCCTCATGGTTCCCACCGAAATGCTCATCATCCCCTGGTTCCAAATGAGCGTAGACCTGGGCTGGAATGTGGGTTACTGGCAGTATTGGGGCATCGCCTTCCCCGGCGTGATTACGGCCACTGGCATCTTCCTCATGCGCCAGTTCTTCGACAGCGTGCCCGACGAGCTGCTCGATGCGGCGCGCATGGATGGCGTGAGCGAGCTGGGTATTTGGTGGCGGATTGCAATGCCACTCGTTAAGTCGGCCGTCGCGGCGCTCTGCATCTTCAATTTCATCGGCAACTGGAATGCGTACTTGTGGCCGCTGATTGTTGCCAGCCAGCGCCAGTTCTACACGCTGCCCGTGGGGCTGAGCTTCTTCCGGGGCGAATCGACCGTGGAGTGGGAAAAGATCATGACGGCAGCCAGCCTCGCCACCGTCCCGCTGTTGATTGTCTTCATCATCTTCCAGCGACAGATCATCAAGGGCATCGCGCTGACGGGGATGAAAACTTGAGCGGGATGCCGCGCGCATGACTTGCTTTGCAGTCCATCATTGATGATTGATGTTTGGAGCGCTACACGTGGCCAGAGTCTGCGGTCATCAATCATCAGTCTTCAGTCTTCAATGACAATCGCTATTGCCCGCAGAATTGCGACTCATTAACCTGGTTGGAAAACTCCATGCCTTCATTTCCGCACGCCGAATACAGCCGCACTGTCCTGCTTCCCGCCTACAAGGACTCGGAGCGTTATCTCTTTGATCCCATGCTTGCCTCGCACGAGGCGCACGCGCTCATGCTCGCCGAAACTGGTGTCATCTCGACCCTGAACGCCGCAGCCATCCTGCGCGCCGTGGCGCAGATCCGCAGCGAGGGCGTCGCTGCACTGGGCTATGTGCCCGGCATTGAGGATCTCTTCTTCCGCGTCGAGGGGCGCATCATCGAACTGGCGGGTGCGGACTTCGGCCGCAACCTTCCACCGGCGCAATCCTAACGGGTTCCGCCATGGTCAACAGCAC
>CAYRVP010000086.1:0-17603 GCA_964427845.1 uncultured Caldilineaceae bacterium | reverse complement strand
CCTGGAGCACGTTTTCGCCTTCGGCCACCGCCTTCATCACCTCGATGCTCTCGTCATCGATGCGCTGCGTCTGCTCCACCATGACGACGGCGTTGGCCCCCGGCGGCATCATGCTGCCCGTGTGCACAAGGATCACCTCACCCACGCCCACGGGTTGTGTGGCCGCCTGACCCATGGCCGCCTCGCCCACCACATTGAGCAGGGCAGGCAAGCCGGGCGACGCGCCGTGCGTGTCAGCCGCATTGACGGCGTAGCCATCCATGGTGGCGCGGGCGAAGGTGGGCAGGTTCTGGGGCGAGACAATCGGCGCAACCAGCACGCGGTCGAGCGCGTCCCAGGTGGGCAATGTCTCGCCGCGCGGCGTGGCGTGGAAGTGGTCCAGCAGATGCTGCCAGGCGGCGGCTGGCGTGTGGACCTGGAAGAGTTCGGGCATGGGGGGTCTATGGTGTCGGGTGTCGGGTGTCGGGTGTCGGGTGTCGGGCCAAGGATCATTGTAGACGCCCGGACCCATGAAACAACAACGACGCAGCGCGCTGCTATGGCGCGGCGTTCTTCACATACTTGTCGAAGAAGGCCACGGAACGCTCCAGCGCCGCGGAGAGCGAGTTGGAGAGGTTGTGGTTGTCGCCAAGATACTCGAAATACTCCACCGTGCCGCCCACCGCTGCAATCTCGTCCTGCAGCGTGCGCGAGAACGCGACGGGCACATCCGTATCCGCCGTGCCGTGGTGCAATTGCACCGGGCCGGAGAGCGTATCCAGATACGAGTTGGCCGAAATCGAGTTCCAGTAGAAGGGGTTCTCGGCAGGCGCGCCCATTTGCGCCACCAGGTCGTCGCGCCAGCGGCGTGCACTCTGCGGGATGGAGGAAGGGATCACGCTGGGGTTGCGCCGCCAATTCTCCAGCATATCGGCGTAGGAGCCCACCACCCCCGCCCAGATGACGCCCGCCTTGATGTCATCGTTGACGACCATCGCGCGCAGCGTGATGAAGCCACCCAGTGAATGGCCCCACATGCCGATGCGGTTGGGGTCCACGCGTGCGTCGGCCTTGACCGAGGCGAGCGCGTTCAGCACGTCAATCGTGTAGCCGGGCGAGCCGTAGGCCCCCGTGGCTTGACCTTCGGAGAAGGCATGGCCGCGATAGTCGGGGCGGAAGACAATGTAGCCGCTGCGCGCAAAGGCATCCTGGTAGGCAATATAGCGCTCGGTGGAGCGGTAGACGGTTGGGGGGATGTAGCCGTGATTGAAGACAATGGTCGGCCACCCCGTTGCAGGCTGCCCGCCCTGCGGCACCGTCATGTAGGCGTTGATCCTCAACCCTTCGGAGAGGTAGGAGACGAGATAGCGGTTGTAGTTGCTGCCGGGCGCAAGCGTCTCCTCCACGGTGATGGCGCTGCCCGGCGTCTTCTGCTGCGCCAGCCAGGTGAGGGTGAGTGTAACTGGGTCGATGGGTGGGCGTGGCACGCCTGTGGCGCTGGGCATGGGCGTGGCCGTCGCGCTGGCACGCACAGCGGGAGCGGCGGGCGTCGCGACGGCGGTGCTCATGGGTGCACTTGCGCCTGCAGGCAGGCATAGTTTCCAGTCTACAACCAACCGGTTGGCCGTGGCAATGGTTGGAAACGAAGCGTCGCCGGCGGCGGCGGCATTGGTGGCTGCGACAATGCGCGGGTAGGCGCCCATGTTACCCAGGGTGCGTGCGGCTATCGTGGAGAGCGTGTCGCCCGCCTGCACGTTCACTGTGGCGGCGCATGGCGCGGCAGAGAGTGCGCTCGTCTGCGCCAGGGCGGGGCGCGCAACCAGCGCGCCGCCAAACAGGAGTGCCATCAGCAAGAAGGCGACCGGCGATTTTTTGAGAGTGATGTTCACGCGTGATTCCTTTCCCGAAGGGAGATAGATCTTCTACCCGACAGTTTACGGAATCAACGCGATTGGGAGTGTAGCCGGGGTTCCTCTATGGAAAGGTGGGGGTGGGCAGGTGGGATTTGGGGCCACGTCTCCGGCGTGGCGCTGTCGCTCGGCTGACGCTATAGCCGCTTGACGAAAACCGACCAGGTGCGCACCGGCTCGAAGCCATAGGCGGCATAGAGCGCCCGCTCGCGCACACCCATTGCCACGCAACTGTTAGCGCCATTGTTGTGAAGCCGCCGCAGCGCCGCGTCGAGCAACATGCCCGCCGCGCCAACGGCGGCATCGGCGCGCACAAGTACCGGGCCGATTGCCGACCAGGGGCGGGGCAGCGTGTAGGGGTAGGCGAGATCGAGCGGAGTTGCCGAATCGGCAAAGAGCAGGAGGCTCAGCCCTTCGAGGCCGCGTGCCGACCATAACAGCATGAGATCGGCAAAGCGGCCGTCGCGCAGCGTGTCCGTCACCAGCAGGAGCGCGGCCGTATCGGCATTCACGTCCATGGGTATGTTGCAGAGTGCAGCAGGATTGGCGAGGAACGCGTTCACCTCATCGCGATCGTGAGCGTGGGGTGGGCGCACCACGCCTGCAAAGGCCGGCGCATCGGCGGGCGGTGCATAGCGAGCCAGGTCCGCACTCATATCGGCGACGCTGCCCGCCTCGGCGTAGGCGCGGCTCGCAAAGAAACCTGCGCGCGACGACGACTGCAAAATGCCGCGCATGAGGCTTCGAGGGCCGCCACCAATCTGTATGGCTGCACAGCCCGCCATCTGCAGCCAGCGCGCGGCTTCGACCAGCAGCGCAGTGCGAACGGCGGCGCGGTTGGCGCGTGTCGGCACAGCCAGCGCATCCACCCAGCCCATCCCGGCCGCACCTAAATGCGAGGCAAGTGCAAAACCCACAGGCTGACCATTCTGCCACGCAAGCCAGACTGCCACGCTGCGCGGCGGCTGTGCGTCCAGCGCCCACGCCAGCAGCCGGGCGCTCGTGGGCATATCGTCAGCCATGCTTGCATTCCAGAGGTCAGCCAGCGCCATTGCGTCCAGCGTAGCGGGCAATTCGGCGCGAATCTCAAGTTGGGCGCGGCTCACGGGGTCGCGCTCCCGTCGAGTTCGACGGCCGGTTCCGGCATAGGCGTAAGGATGTCGTCGCGCAGGAAGCAGAGAATGCTGTCGGCTACACCCGCGGCCACGCGTCCGGGGTCGCCCTCGAGGATCGCCCTGTCACCCCCCAGGAAGCCCAGTTCGAGTATCGCGGCGGGCGTGGTGGGCGCAATTGCACGAAAGGCGTGATATTCGGTCATGTTGTGGGTAACAGTGTTGGGGTGATGGGGCAAACCCGTAGCCGCCGGGTAGTCGCGTTCGATGCAGGCCAGCAGTTCCCCATCGCTGCCGGGGATTTCGCTGTAGGTATGCACCGCCGCCTTGAAGCCGCTGGCGTCGATGCAACTGTCGGCGTGCAGGCTAACAAGCACGTCTGCCTTGAGGTTGTCGAGGCGTGGATCAAACTCGTTGAGGATGGTGACGTTGGCCCCTGCGCGCCGCAGGCGTGTGGCGGCAGCTTCGGCCACGCGGGAGTTTACGGAGGCTTCGGTGAGCGTGACAGTGCCGGCATCGTCCTCGCAAACGGCACCGGAGTCATTGCCGGCGTGGCCGGAAATGAGTGCAATCTCGCTTCCCTGGGCGGCGCGCACAAAGGCCTGCGGCTGCACGCCACCGGCGCCGGGCAGTTGCAAACCTGCCGCCTGTGCACCGACTAACGCAATGCCCCCCAGGGCCAGGAAAACGATGGCTACGATGATGCGCTGCGCGCTATCCAGCATGGAATGTCGCACACCCCCATTGTAGCGCAGGCACGGGGGCTGTCAACCGGCGTGCGTGACGATTGGGAGGTCTCCATGCGGGCGAGGCTCCCTGGTTTCGCTCTCCTCTCGAGATTGGCGTGAGGCCGGGAGCGAAGCGCCGGTTGTAGCGCGATAAATTGACAAAGCGCGATGCGCGGGATAGACTTCGCTCTGGTTGTAAGGAGACTACGAAAAGAAAACATGATAGGAACCAAGAACCCCACAGGTCGGACGGAATGGTCTGACCGCCCCGAACGCCCCGAGCGGCCTGATCGTATCGATGACGGCGGCCGCAGCATACTCATGGCGGGCGCGACATTGGGCGCGGCGCTGCGTGAGCGGCGCGAAGCCCTGGGCGCTTCCCTGGCCGAAGTTGAGGCCGCCACCAAGATTCGTCAAAAGTATCTCTCGGCGCTTGAAGCCGATGAATGGCAGTTGCTCCCAGGCGAGGTGGTCGGCCGGGGCTTCTTGCGCAACTATGCCACCTACCTCGGCCTCGAACCAACTGAGATTGTCGAGCGGCGGCGCGCCGTGGTTGATCCGTCGCTCTCAAACGCGCTCGCGCCCACAAGCGCCGGTTCTGCGCTGCCGCCCATGCGCCAGGTGGACTATCGCCCCAAGGACGTGGATCTGCATGATGAGCCCGACACGCTGGAAGAGCGTACTCCCATCAAGCTTGGGCCACTCTTCGCCGTGATTGGCGGGATCGCTGCGCTGCTGCTTGTCATCTGGGGGCTCAGCCGCTTTGGCGGCTCCATGCTCGCGGGCATTACCAACACGGCAGCCGGCGCAGGCGATGCTGTGGCGGGCTTGTTTGCCAACGACCCCGGGCCTACGCCCACGCGCTCGCTGGTTGTGCTTGCCGATGCGGGCCCAACGCCCACCTCTACCAGTGTCTTTGACGCAGGTCCCGCGGGTGGTGCTGCCGCCGACACTGCAGCAGGTGGACAACCAGCGGATGCCACCGCGGTCGACCCAAGCCGCGCCGCAGATGTGATCGCGGCGCCGGTCGTTGTCGCGCCCGAAGCCAACGTCGCGATCGCGCCCACCGCCACGCCGCCCGCGCCCACCGCCACGCCCGAACCGCCCACGCCGACAGCCGTGCCGCCCACAGCCACGCCTGCCGCGCAGCCAGCCAGTGTGGCCGTGCAGGCCAACCTGCGCGCCTCACCCAGCCTCGATGCTGCGATCGTGGGCGCCGCGCAGGTCAACGACCAGATCAACATTGTCGGGCAGACGGCCGACGCGCAGTGGTTCCTGATGGACAACAGCGCGTGGATTTTCGCGCAACTCGTGGGCAACGCGCCTGCTGGCGTGCCCGTGGTGGATCCCGCGACCGTCGCAACGCCCGCAACGGTGCTGCTGCCCACGGCCACGCCGGTGGGCCAGCCGCCCGCAACCACCGCAGCGCCCGTCGCCGAGCCTGCGCCGCCCGTCAACACGGGCGTCGCCGCCTGCACCGACGCCCGCTCGCTCATCACGTCGCCGGGCGAGGGGCAGAGTGTATCGGGCGGAATCGCGGTTACCGGCAATGCCACCCATGACAACTTTGCCTCGTACAAGCTTGAGGCGGGCGCGCCGGGCGGCGGGCTGAACTTCGTCGGCTCGGGCAACAGCCCGGTCAACGGTGGGCCACTTGGCAGCGTCAACACGGCGGCGTTCGCCAACGGGCCGCTGCTAATCCGTCTCACGGTCATTGACCAAACGGGCAACTTCCCGCCCGCGTGTGATGTGACGGTAAACGTCGCCAACTAACTACAATACCTGTACGCAGAACCAACGGAAACGGCAGGAAACAACATGAAAGCACTTTTCATGTTGTTTCCTGCCGTTTCCGTTGGTTCTGCGTACAGGTATTGTTTGCCTCAGCTGGAGACAGGCAACGGTCGGCGCAACGTGTTCTCGATCGGCACATTCTCGTAAGCGCCGTCTGCGTTCTTGATCGTGCGGTACACCTCATCGGCGCGGTCGGTCATGAGCACGCCCAGCAGGTGATCGATCTCGTGCTGAAAAATGCGCGCCAGCCAGTCATACGCCTTGATGCGCACTTCGTGCCCGTGGCGATCCTGGGCGCGCACCACCACGTGCGTGGCGCGTTGCACATCCGCCGCCAGCCCGGGCATGCTCAAGCAGCCTTCCTGACCCATCTCGCTGCCCCGCGCCTTGATGATCTCCGGATTGATGATCTCGTAGAGGCGCATGGGGCTGTCCTCTTCCTCGTCGTCTTCAGGGTACTCAATCACTGCCACGCGCAGTGGATGGCCGACCTGCGGCGCGGCCAGGCCCACGCCCGGCGCGTCACGCAGCGTCTCGACCATGTCGTCAAGCAGTTGATGAAGGTTGGGATCAAATTGGCGCACACGCGTCGCAGGTGTCCGCAGCACGGCGTCTTCGGGGCCGCCGATTGTCAAAATGGGAAGAAGAGCCATACGGTGCGTGCGTTGCCTCACTTGCGGAGCTGATTCGTGGGCGCGCGCTGCGCCCGGAGGCTTATCGTAAAAGAAGGGCGGGCGAAAGTCAAAGGGGAGGGCTCTCCTGCGGTCACGGTTGCGCGACCGTGAAGTCGCGCAGCCGATCGGCATCCACCTTTACAGCCGCCAGATCGGCGGGGCGGATGCAGCCGTCGACAATGATGATGGGCGCGGCGATGATATCCGCCTCAAGCTTGAGGAAGAAGGTCAGTTCCGAAGGATGTGCAATGCCGGGGCGGGCGGCAAAGAGCCCTGCGCGCGCTGCGCCCAGTCCGGCGCTGGCCTGCGACCCAACCATGATCCCCTTGCCTGCTGCCAGCGCAGCGACGCGCATCTGCTCAGATTCGGTGTAGCCGGTGCGTGCGGTCTTGATGTTGAGGACGTCGAAGGTGTCAAGCGCAAGCTCACGCGTCAGCTCGCGCAGGGTGAAGGCGCTGTCGTCGGCGATGAGGGGCACAAGAGCCTGCGCGCGCAATGCCGCACGTTCGCGCACCATCTCTACGGGCAGCGGCTCCTCGCAGTAGAGCAAGCCGCGCGCGCGCAGCGCCGCCAGCACGCGCGGCGCATCCTGAGGCGAAAGGCACTCGTTGGCGTCGGCATACATTTGCACTGTAGGGCCAAACGCCTGCTGCAAAGCGTCAATCTGCGCCAGGTCCACAGCGGGGTCCCGCCCCACCTTCACCTTGAGAACGCGCACACCTGCATCCACAACGCGCTGCGCTTCGTCCATCACTTCATCGGCGCTGCCCATGCCCAGAATGTAGGAGACGGCCAGCGGCGCATCGCCACTGCCCAGCAGCGCCGCGAGCGACTGGCCACTGCTCTGCGCGGCGGCGTCGTAGAGTGCCATGTCGACAGCGCCCTTGGCGGCATAGTTGAACTTGATCTCATGCAGGCGCGCGGGCGCGCTGTTTGCCGGTGCGCCAATCAGCCGCGGGGCCAGTTCCTCGGCAATAACGGCGCAGATGGTGGTTGGCGTTTCACCGTAGATGGTGGGGCGCGGCGGCGCTTCGGCCACGCCGCTGCTGCCGTCCGAGAGGGTGACGCGCACAAGCACATGGCGCGCCTCGTTCAGGCTGCTGTGCTTGCCCCAGCGCAGCGCACCCCGCAGCGGCAGCCGGAAGACAATCGTTTCGATGCGCTCGATTGTCAGATTATCAGGGAGTTGCATGGGCGGTCCAGCCAGGCCAAATTCGACGCGAAGGTGCAAAGGTGCAGAGAAAAGCAACAACTGGAAATGACTTGCTTGGCATTGTCATTTGCTGCTTTTCTTAATGCTCCTCTGCGTCTTTGCGTCTTTGCGTCTTTGCGTCTTTGCGTCGAGGTTGCGGTCACCGCACATCCTGCCAGCGGCGGGGCCGGTCGGCGGCGGGAGGCGGCGGCTCGCGGCGCGGGATGGGCGGCGGTGGTGGTGGCGGTGGCTCCATGGGCGCAGGTGGCGAAGGCGCATCTGTCTGCGCCACAAGGATTTCAGCAATGTGCACGGCGCGGCACGCCTGCCCCTGGCGGCTGAGCATGCCGTTGATGTGCGTCATGCACGAGACATCGCACAGCGCGACGATATCTGCCCCACTCGCCACCGCATTGGCCGTCTTGCGCTGCCCCATGGCGCTGCTGATGGGGCCATTCTTGATTGCAAAGGTGCCGCCAAAACCGCAGCACTCGTCGGCCCCCTGCATTGCCACTTCCTCAATCCCCTCGACGGCGGAGAGCAGCAAGCGCGGCTGGCGGTCAATCCCCATCTCGCGCAATGTGTGGCAGCAGGCGTGATAGGTCATCTTCTGCTTCAGGTGTGCGCCCGTGGCGGTGACGCCCAGCACATCCACCAGGAACTCGGTCAGCTCGAATGTGGCGGCGGCCACAGTCCGGGCGCGGCGCAGGTCGGCGGCGTCAACAGGGTTGTCCTCAAAGAGGACCGGGTAGTAGTGAGCCACCATCGCGGTGCAACTGCCGCTGGGGGCGACGAGCACATCCACCCGGCCCGAGGCCAGCAGCGGCTCGAAAACATCCAGAAAGTGGCGCGCCACGGCGCGCGTTTCGTCGCGGAAGCCCGAATTGAAGGCGGGCTGGCCGCAGCAGGTTTGCTCTTCCGGGAAGATGACTTCGACGCCCTGCGCCTCGAGCAACTCGACTGTAGCCATGCCGACGTCGGGGTAGAGCATGTCCACCATACAGGTGACGAAGAGGGCGATGCGGCGCGGACGTGTGGCGAATTCCTTACGTTGCATGGCGATCCGATACTACAGGAGCGTGAGAATCTCGGTTTGAAGGGGCAGCGTCGTCACCTCCAGGCGATCGGGGTGGACGAAGCAGTTGATTTCGCTGCGGATGCCCAGCCCTTTGGCCGTGCCTGCGCCGTCAAAATCGTAGGTGGGCAAGTAGATGCCCGGCTCAATTGTGAACATGATGCCGGGGATAAGCGCACGCCTGTCCTGCGTTTCGTAGTTGTCGATATTGACACCGTTGAAGTGGCCCAGCGTGCCCAGACTGTGGCCTGTGCGATGGAAAAAAGCCTCGCCGTAGCCCGCGGTGGCAATGACGGCCCGGCAGGCGTCGTCCACCTCATAGCCGTAGACCGGCTCACCGGCGGCTATGCGCTGCGCGGCCAACGCCACGGCGGCGTCGCGCCCTGCAGCCACGTGCGCAAAGATCGCGGACGCGCGCGCGGGCGCCTGTGCGCCGCAGTAGCCGGTCCAGGTAATGTCGGCATAGCAGGCCGTGGGGTCACCCGCCAGACGAGCCCACAGGTCAATCAGCACCATGTCACCGGACACAATGGGGCGGCTGGTGGTGGGCGTGGGCGCATAGTGCGGGTCGGCGGCGTGGGCGTTAACCGAGACAATCGCCGGGTGGTCGGTTTCGCAGCCGTTGGCGGTGAAGTAGTCGGTAATGAGCTGCTGAATCTCGAATTCGCTGGTGGCTGTGGCCGAGCGTAAACAGGCGCGGATGTGTGCAAATGCGACATCCTTGGCGGCCAGGCAAATCACGGCCGCACGCCGGTGGCTCTCCAACTGCGCCTCGCTGAGTACGGCCTGTGCCAGTTGCACAAGGTCGGCGCTGCTCACAATCTGGGCGTGGGTGCTCTCCTCCACCAGTTCCTTTGTGCCCGCATCCACGCGGCTGACGTACGGGATGGCATTGCCGGGGCTGTACTCCATGGCAATGCGCAGCGATTTGCCGTCGCCTGCGCCAATTAGCTTTGGCAGCAGATCGGCCAGTTCGCGCCAGCCGGCGTAGACCAGCTTTTCGCCCTCCATGCCGGGGGCAATATTGCGGAAGGTGCTGCCTTCGATGGCGTGGATCAGCCAACGGGGTGCGCCCGCGGCCGGGATCCAGAGGAACCAGCGGCGCGAGCCACTTGTGGCAATGCCCGCAACGTGCAGCGCGACGGGGTTGCTGCCGCGAAAATCATAGAGCAGCCAACCGTCGATGTGGTTGGCAAGGAGATATGTCTGGATTTCGGAGATTTGCATGGTCTTCTTCACAGGGTTCGATAGCGGATGATGTGCGCCCATTATCGCACGCCCGCGCCAACAACAACAACCTCGACGCAAAGCAGCAAAGATACGCAAAGAAGTGAAACAACAAGAAAGGCTTTCCTTGTTGCCGCTATTCTTTGCGTATCTTTGCGCATTGGCGTCCGGGTTGCTTGTTACTTGAAGCCCAGCCGCCGCTCCTTCATGCTTGTGAAGCGGTTGCGACCGATGATGAGATGGTCGAGCACGTCGATGTTGAAGAGCGCGCCCGCCTGGACGGCGGCTTCCGTCAGGCTGACGTCCTCAGGGCTGGGTGAGGGGTCGCCGCTGGGGTGATTGTGAATGAGGATGACGGACGCGGCGTTGGCGCGCACCGGCTCGCGGAAGATTTCGCCCACGCGCACCATGGCCATATTCAGGCTGCCCACATAGAGCCGGATAATCTTGAGCACATAGTTCTTGGTGTCGAGCAGCACCACGCGCAGTTCCTCCTGCTCGAGCAGCCCCATCTCCATCATCACCAGGTTGGCCACTTCAAGCGGGCTGGAAATGCGCGTGCGATCTTCGGGGGTGGCCAGGTGCATGCGGCGGCCCAACTCGAGCGCGGCCTTGATCTGCGTGGCCTTGGCCTCACCCATGCCGTGCGCGCGGCAAAGCTCCTCAACCGTGGCGCGCGCCAGCCCGGCCAGGCCGCCAAACTGTGCCAGCAGCCGGTTGGCCATGGCGATGGCATTCTCGCCCTGCCCACCCACGCGCAGGATGATGGCCAGCAATTCGCCCGGGCTGAGCGCACTCGGCCCCTCGGCCATGAGGCGCTCGCGCGGGCGCGCCTCGCTGGGCAGTTCGCGGATGGTAGGGATGTAGTGGGTGCGTTCCATGGGGGGATTCCCGGGCGGGATGGATGACAGAGGATTGACGAGTGACGATTGATGCGTGCCCTGTTGGCGCGCAGCTTTGCGGTTGCAGGGCTGGCCGCGCGGCGTGTTATACTGCGCGCAGCCAACGCGGCCATTATACAACGCACCGGCCTCTGGTCGGCAGCCCATTTCCCAGCCATGAAAACCCGATTCTACGAGCGCACCGCCTATCGCCTTTCCGATAGCAGCGTGCCCGCCTGCTTTGTGCAATTGGACGAGCACTTTGACAAGGCGCTGGGCATGTTGATGCCGCGCGGCGCGTCCACGCACGTAATGGTGCTGGCCGGCGAGAGCATTTGCGCGCGCATGGCCGAGGTGGAGATGTACGCCTTCCTGATTGAAGATGCGCGCCGCCGCCACCGCATGGACACCGAGGGCGACCTGAAGGCGGCCGTCCTGACACGTGCCTTCTTCATAGGCTATTTGGGCGCGGCGCGGGCGGTGCTCGATGCCTGCGCCAATGCGCTGGCGCTTGTGCACGAACTGGGGCTGGGCCGCGAGGAGCGCACATTTCTATCACCGCTCTTCTGGCAGGTGCTGGTGGAACACGAGCCCAACGTTCACCGACGCTACCACACCATGCGCATCTTTTTCAACGAGATCTTTCGCTGGTGCGCCGAGACGACCGATCGTGTTGCCCCACTCGAACTGGTCTATGTCACCTTTGGCCAGTTCTCCACACGCGATTCGCACATGAAGGTGTTGGATGAGCCAATGGCCGACATGAACATCCTCGCCTACAGCAACCGCACCTATAACTGGACCGACCCGCTGCAGCTGCATGACCGCTGGAAGGGCCAGTTTCTGCAGCTTTGCGAGCGGCTGTGCAGCGAAATCGAGCTGGCAACGCCCATTCGCGAGTGAAGCCGCCGTACACAGAGGTCCATGGCTCATGCTGCATTGCGCCGATGAGCCATGGACCTCTGTGTACCGTCGCTTTTACGCGCACCGCCGTTTTGGCCTGTTGTGATGCACGCGATAGAATTTTCACATGGCTAACGCAGATTCTTCACACAACCAAAAATCGCTGACGCCTGCGCACGAGGATTACCTCAAAGCTATCTACCTGCTTGCGTCGCAGGGTGTTGAGGTGCACAACTCGGCGCTGGCGCACCATTTGGATGTGTCGCCCGCCTCGACCACCAACATGGTCAAGCGACTGGCCGAGCTGGAGATGGTGCGCTACGAGCCCTATCAGGAGATTGCGCTTACCGATGCGGGGACGCGCGTCGCGCTTGAGGTGCTGCGCCATCATCGCCTGCTTGAACTCTACCTGCACAAGAAGCTTAGCCTGCCGTGGGATCAGGTGCACGCTGAAGCGGAGCGGCTTGAGCACTTCATCAGTGAAACCCTTGAGGACGCGATTGCGGCCGCGCTGGACGACCCCACGATTGACCCCCACGGTGACCCCATTCCCACCAAGGATGGCCGCGTGGAAGCCGTGGCCGGGCAACCGCTGACCATGGCCGATGTGAACGTGCCTTCGCGCCTCGTGCGCGTGCTGATGCAGGACGCCGAGCGCCTCACCTATCTGGCCAGCCTGGGGCTGACGCCCGGCGCAACCGTGACCTTGCGCAAGCGCGCGCCCTTTGCCGGGCCGCTGCTTGTGGATGTAGCGGGTGAGCACCATGCGCTTGCGCACGAAATGGCCGAGGTGCTGATAGTTACACCCGCGTGACAGTCGGCTCTGGCGCGCTGGCGCGCAGGTGCAGAGAAGACGCAAAGAACCGAGCGAATTGCCTTCGCGCCGTTGCTTGTCATTTAATTCGGATAGCGAGAGCGCTATTTGTGGAGAAATCATGGCTTTAGGGATTGGCATTGTGGGGCTGCCCAATGTGGGCAAGAGCACGACCTTTAACGCACTCACCGAGGCGCAAAATGCGCAGGTGGCAAACTACCCTTTCTGCACCATCGAGCCGAACAAGGCCGTTGTGCCCGTGCCCGATGTACGCATCGACAAGCTCGCCGCGCTCGTCGACCCCGAGCGCACCGTGAATGCGACCGTTGAGTTCGTGGACATCGCCGGGCTGGTGAAGGGCGCGAGCCAGGGTGAAGGGCTGGGCAACCAGTTCCTGGCCAACATCCGCGAAACGGCGGCGATTGTGCAGGTGGTGCGCTGCTTTGACGACCCCAACGTGATTCACGTTTCGGCGCAACCCAGCCCGCGCGACGACATTGAGGTCATCAATCTCGAGCTGATTCTGGCCGACCTGCAGCAGCTCGAGCGCAAGGTTGACCGGCTGACGCGCGAGGTGAAAGGCGACCGCAAGCTGCAGCCGCTTTATGAGATGGCGCTGGAGTTGAAGGAATTGCTCGAAACGGGCATGCCCGTGCTGGCGCACCCCAATCGCGAGAGCGAATCCTATGAGGCCCTGAACAGGGAGTTGCGTTTCCTGACCGGCAAGAAGGTCATTTACGCCGCTAACGTAGACGAAGATGCGCTGGCCGAGGACAACGACTATGTGCGCACTGTGCGCGCGGTGGCCGCCGAGCAGGGCGCCGAGGTCGTCAAGATCTGCGCCAAGCTCGAAGAGGAGATGGTGGGCATGACGGATGCCGAGCGCCACGAGTTCCTCGCCTCGCTGGGCGTGGCCGAGAGTGGCCTCGAACAGGTCATCCACCTGGGCTACAAGGCGCTGGGGCTGATTACCTTTTTCACCGCCGGCCCCAAGGAGGTGCGCGCGTGGACAGTGCGCAAGGGCGCCAAGGCGCCGCAGGCCGCGGGCGTCATCCACACCGACTTTGAGCGCGGCTTCATCCGCGCCGAAGTGATCGCCTACGAGGCATATGCGCGCCTGGGCACCGAGGCCGCTGCGCGCGCCACGGGTGAGCTGCGCATTGAGGGCAAGGAGTACGTCGTCAAGGACGGCGACGTCATGCACTTCAGGTTCAATGTGTAGGTCACGCCTCCGGCATGACATAGAGTTGTATCTGCGTCGGCCACAAGCCGGCGCAGATACAAGCCACATTTTTCGGGTTGACCGCGCACGCGCTTTCGGCTAGCATGTAGCCAACTTCCGTAGTCTTCCATCTCCTCTCCACCTGACACTTGCGGCTCTCTGCACCGGCAGAACCCTCACCACAATCGGGATTGTTTTCGCGCAGGCTGATACGCCCCAAAAGACAGGTTGCCTATGAACACTGTGGCCATGATCCTTGCCGGCGGAGAAGGCACACGCCTGACTGTTCTCTCCGAAGAGCGCGCCAAGCCTGCTGTCCCTTTCGCCGGGAAGTTCCGCATTATCGATTTCACACTCAGCAACTGTGTCAACTCCAACATCTTTACCGTGGGCGTCCTCACCCAATACCGTCCCCACAGCCTCAACGACCACATCGGCATCGGCAAGCCGTGGGACCTTGACCGCTACCGCGGCGGCGTGCGCCTGCTCCAGCCCTTCCAGGGGCGCAAGGGGCAGCAGTGGTACGCCGGCACTGCCGATGCGATTTACCAGAATCTCAGTTTCCTCAAGGAAAACAAGGCCGATCTCGCGCTCATCCTCTCCGGTGACCACATCTACAAGATGGATTACCGGCGCATGATCGATTACCACGTGCAGCAGGGAGCCGATCTCACCATCGCCGTGATGCCCGTGCCGCTTGAGGAGACCGACCGCTTCGGCATTATGGAGGTGGACGCCGAGCAGCGCATCACCGCTTTCTTTGAGAAGCCCAAGGCGCGCGACAAGGGCAACCTGGCCTCCATGGGCATCTATGTCTTCGACATGGCTGTGCTTGACAAACGCTTGAGCGAAGGGCGCCCCTCCAATCCGCGCAATGACTTCGGCAAGGATGTCATCCCCGCCATGCTGACTGCGGGCGACAAGATCATGGCCTACCAGTTTGAGGATTACTGGGTGGACGTGGGCACCATCGATTCGTACTGGGCCACCAGCCTGGAATTGCTGAGCCCAAAGCCCGCGCTCGATCTCTACACAGACAAATGGCCAATGCACACTCGCTCGGAAGAGCGCCCGCCCGCTAAACTCGGCCCGCAGGCGCGCGTCATCGGCAGCATGGTCTCCAATGGCTGCGTGGTGCGCGGGCAGGTGATCAACAGCGTGCTGAGCCCGGGCGTCTATGTGGGGCCGGGTGCGCAGGTGAAGGACAGCGTGGTGATGAACGACACCTGGATTGGCGCCGGCGCCATGCTTGACAAGGTGGTGGTGGACAAGCAGGTGTTCGTGGGCATGGGCGCCGTGTTGGGAACCGGCGACGAGACCATCAAGAATGAGCAGATGCCCGACCGCCTCTTTGCGGGGATTACCGTGGTGGGCAAGAATGCCATCATCCCCGACCGCGCCCACATTGGCCGCAACGTGCTGATCAACTCCGACCGCGAAGCCGACGATTTTCCCGATGACGGCGTTGTGGCAGACGGCAAGACGATTTAGCGCGCCAACCAGATCATTGCAGCGAGTGACGAGGTAATCATGGCAAATGTCTTTGCTCTCATTATGGCGGGTGGCTCAAGCGAGAACCTGAGCGTACTCACCGAGGTGCGCGCCGAACCCGCGGTTCCCTTTGCCGGCAAGTTCCGGCTGATTGACTTTCCGCTGAGCAATTGCGTCAACAGCGGCATGTATGATGTGGCTGTGCTGACCCAATACAGGCCGCGCAGCCTCAACGATCACATCGGCATCGGCAAGCCGTGGGATCTGGACCGCGCCGCCGGCGGCGTGCGCCTGCTGCAGCCCTACCGCGGCGGCCGCTACGGCGACTGGCAACTCGGCACCGCCGACGCCGTGCGCCGCAACATGGACTTTGTGGAGGGGCGCGACGGCGAGAATGTGCTCATACTTGCGGGCGATCACGTCTACCTCATGGACTACCGCCCCATGCTGCGCCAGCATGTGCAGACTGAAGCCGACATCACCATTGCCGTACGCCATGTCAACCTGCACGAGGCGCACCGCTACGGCATTGTAACGATGGACAGCGATGACCGGGTGGTGGAGTTCCGCGAGAAACCTAAACGTGCGCGTGAAAACCTCGCTTCGATGGGCATCTACCTCTTCCGCAAGGAAGTGCTGATGGATGTGCTGCAGGACGAGACGCTAATGGACTTCGGGCGCGACGTATTGCCCGTGATGGTGCGGGGGGCGCACCGTTGCTATGGCTACACCTTTCCGGGCTTCTGGGCGGACGTGGGCAATGTGCAGGCCTACTGGGAGGCCAATATCGGTCTGCTTGCTGAGAATCCCGCGCTGGATCTCTACGACCCCAAGTGGGTTGTGCATACCCGCAGCGAAGAGCGTGCGCCCTCGAAGTTTGGCGTTACCGCACAGGCGGCGGGCAACCTCATCTCAAATGGCTGCCGCGTGGACGGCATTGTCGAGCGCAGCGTGCTCAGCCCCGGTGTGGTGATTGCCGAGGGCGCGATTGTGCGCGACAGCGTCATCCTCAACGACACAATCATTGAGGCCGGGTCTGTGGTGGACCGCTGCATTATCGACAAGGAAGTCATTGTGCGCCAGGGTGCGCGTGTGGGTGATGGTGACGAAAACACGCCAAACAAGAGCATGCCCGAGGTTCTCAACTCGGGGCTGACGCTGATTGGCAAGCGCGCGGTGGTGCCGGCTGGGGTTACGCTGGGGCGCAACGTGGTGGTGCATGGCGCTACGGACGAGAGCGCGTTTGGCAAAAAGAAGAAGATTGCCAGCGGCAGCGAAGTCGGTTCATTCGCACGGTAACAAAGGAAAAGCGACACAGAGGTCACAGAGGGAACAGAGAAACACAGAGAAAAGCGAAAAGCAGAATTGCGCAGGCCCGTTTTGCAGTTCTGCTTTTCGCTTTTCTCTGTGTTTCTCTGTTCCCTTTGTGACCTCTGTGTCGCTTTTCCTTTGTTACCCGCCGGCGGACTTGGCCTTGTAGCCCAGTTCGTTGAGGATTTCCACGATGCGGGCGCGGTTGTCGCCTTGAATTTCGATGTCATCCCCCTTGATGGCCCCACCGGTCCCCAACCTTGTTTTCAGCAATTTCAGCAGCGCTTCCTTGCCGTGGGGTGGGCTCATCACGCCGCGGATCACTGACACGCTCTTGCCGCCGCGCCCCGCCTTTTCCAGGGCGACGCGCACGGGCGTGTTGAGTTGCTTCGACCTGATGGGCGCTGCCGGGTTGACGGCGGGATCGGGTGCAGCCTTCGTTGTGGGCCGCTCCGGCTCGGGATCGGTCGAGAAGACGAGGCGCGCTTTCGATTCAGCCATGGGACAGCTCCTTCCATGCGCCTGCGTAGACGGCGCGATCGGCTGCTGAATAGCAGCACAATATTACGCGCGCAAGCGATATATCCACTGCGGAAAACGCATTGATGGTGCGCAAGGCGATGGGCGCAGCACGCTCAATGGGGAAACCATAGATCCCCGTGCTGATTGACGGGAAGGCGATTGAGTGCAGATCGTTCTCCACCGCCACTTCGAGGCTGCGCTGGTAGCACGAGGCGAGCAGCGCGTCTTCGTCTTCGCCGCCGCCTTGCCACACGGGGCCGACCGTGTGGATGACGTAGCGGGCGGGCAGATTGTAGCCGCGCGTGATCTTGGCGTCGCCCGTGGCGCAGCCGCCCAGTGTGCGGCATTCGGCAAGCAGCGCAGGGCCGGCCGCAGCGTGAATCGCCCCGTCCACGCCGCCGCCGCCCAGCAGCGATTCGTTGGCTGCGTTGACGATGGCATCCACGGCGAGGGTTGTGATGTCACCCAGGATGATCTCGACACGGTGATCAAGTGGCATGGGGACTCTCTTGCTTTCGAGGAAAGCCTGCAACTTAACGCGCACCGGCTGGAGGTGCGGAAGCAAGCTGCTGATCATGGCGTCGCATGAAGGTCACCGCGCGCCGCACCGCCGCGCCCGCGCCGGGCTCAACCGCGTCCAGCATCTGCCAGACGTGCACCATGTTCTCCCACAGCTCCAGTTCAACCTGCACGCCGCAGGCAACGGCGCGGTTGGCCAGGCGCGTGGCATCGTCAAGCAGCATTTCGGCGGTGCCCACCTGAATGAGC
>CAYRVP010000085.1:0-17604 GCA_964427845.1 uncultured Caldilineaceae bacterium | reverse complement strand
CTCCGTCAAGGCCGCAGCAGAGGAATTGGGCATCGAACTGAAGTTCACCGATGCGCAGCAGAAGCAGGAGAACCAGATCAAGTCGATCCGCTCCTTCATTGCACAGCAGGTAGACGTCATCGGCATCCCCCCGGTGGTCGAGACCGGTTGGGAGACGGTTTTCCAGGAAGCCAAGGATGCAGGCATTCCGATCATTCTGGTTGACCGCCGTGCGGCCGTGCCGGAAGACCTCTATGCAACCTACCTCGGCTCGGACTTTGTTGAAGAAGGGCGCAAGGCAGGCAAGGCCATGGCTGAGCTTCTGGGCGGCAAGGGCAATATCGTTGAACTCGTCGGCACAGTGGGCTCCGCCCCCGCCAACGACCGCGCCAAGGGCTTCCGCGAAGCCATTGCCGAATTCCCCGACATGGTGATTATCGAGTCGCAGTCCGGTGACTTCACCCGCGCGCTGGGCAAGCAGGTCATGGAAGCCTTCCTCAAGAGCCAGGCCGGCAAGATCGATGCACTGTATGCGCACAATGATGACATGGCCATTGGCGCCATTCAGGCCATTGAAGAAGCCGGCCTCAAGCCCGGCGAAGACATCAAGATCGTCTCGATTGACGCCGTCAAGGGCGCTTTTGAGGCCATGGTCGCCGGCAAACTGAACGTTACCGTTGAGTGCAACCCGATGCTTGGACCGCAATTCTTCGAACTGGCACTCAAGGTCGTCAACGGCGAAGAAGTGCCGAAATGGGTCCCCTCGGAAGAGGGTGTCTTCTACCCGGACAATGCGGCAGAGATTCTGCCCACCCGACAGTACTAGTGTCAAACCGGGGCCCGTACGATTCTCTCCTTTCGTGCGGGCCCCGATGATCAATCCCCGGGCCGGCAGCCGCACGCATCTCCGGCGTGCGGCTGCCCCATTCAGCCCCCAGGCGGTCTCCAATGCAAACGAACGAATTGTTGGTCATGCAGGGCATTCGCAAGACATTCCCGGGCGTGCTCGCGTTGTCCGATGTGGACTTCACGCTGCGCGCCGGCGAGATTCACGCCCTCATGGGCGAGAACGGTGCAGGCAAGTCTACGCTCATCAAAGTATTGACGGGCGTGGAGCATCATGATGCCGGCCATATTCTGCTTGAAGGAGCCGAGATTCGCTCCAGTTCGCCCCACGAAGCGCAATTGATGGGCATCAGCACGGTCTACCAGGAAGTCAACCTCTGCACCAACCTCTCCGTCGCCGAGAACATTCTGCTGGGGCGCGAGCCGCGCCGGCTGGGCAGTATCGACTGGTCCGCCATGAACGCCCGCGCGCGCGCGCTCCTTACCTTGCTGGATATCGATGTCGACGTCCGTCAGAGTGTAGGTGAATACTCGGTGGCCATCCAGCAAATGGTAGCCATCTCACGCGCACTGGAGATTCAGGCCAAGGTGCTGATTCTGGACGAGCCAACCTCGAGCCTGACCGCGCTGGAGACCGAAAAGCTCTTCGAAGTGCTGCGCCGCCTCAAGCAGCAGGGCATCGGCATTATCTTCATTACGCACTTCCTTAACCAGGTCTACGCCGTAGCCGACCGCATTACCGTGCTGCGCAACGGCAAACTCGTGGGCACCTACGATGCCGCGGCGTTGCCCCGTTATCAACTTGTTGAGTTGATGATCGGACGCGAACTTGAGGAACTGGAAGATCTGGGCACGCTGAAGCGGTCATTTGTGCCCGCCCCTGGCCAACAACCCGTGCTCGAAGCGATCAATTTGGGGCGCGTGGGCACGCTCGAGCCCATCAGCCTCAAGCTGTATGCGGGCGAGGTGCTGGGCATGGCCGGTCTGCTCGGCTCGGGGCGCACCGAGACAGCCAACCTCCTCTTCGGCATCGACGACGCGGACAGCGGCACAGTCAAGGTCGACGGCAGCGCTGAAAAGAAGCCCGGCCCGCTCAGTTCAATTCAGCGCGGCGTTGGTTACTGCCCCGAGGATCGCAAAGCCGACGGCGTCGTGGGCGATCTGACGGTGCGCGAAAACATTGTGCTGGCGCTGCAGGCAAGTCGCGGCTGGTTCTCTTACCTCGACCCACGCAAGCAGACCGAAATCGCCCAAAAGTTGATCGAGATGCTGCAGATCAGCACACCCAGTCCCGAACAGCTGATGAAGAACCTCAGCGGCGGCAACCAGCAGAAGGTAATTCTCGCACGCTGGCTGGCCACCGATCCCGACGTGCTGATTCTTGACGAACCAACACGCGGCATCGACGTGGGCACCAAGGCCGAGATTCAGAAGCTCGTTCTCTCGCTTGCCAACGAGGGCAAAGGCTGCCTCTTCATTTCCTCCGAGCTGGATGAGGTGTTGCGTACCAGCCATCGCGTCATGGTCATGCGTGACCGCAGCCTCGTTGCCGAACTCGAAGGCGATGAACTGAATGAGCAGTTCATCATGGAGACGATTGCCGGGACCAGTGCAAGCGCACCGCCAGTCCGGGTCGGCTCCGCGCCACAGCAGGCCACCGCGGCCGGGAGCCCCTCATGACAGAAAACAAGGGTTGGTGGTTCCGGTTGCGCAGCAGCGACGTCTTCTGGCCGCTGCTCGCGCTCTCGCTGGTCCTGCTTTTTGACCTGATCTTCATCCCCCAATTCTTCCGTCTGGAAATCAAGGATGGGCACCTCTTCGGCAGTCTCGTCGATGTGCTCAACCGCGGCTCCTCGCTCATGCTCGTCGCCATCGGCATGACGATGGTGATTGCAACCGCCGGGATTGACCTCTCCGTCGGCGCCGTCATGGCGATTTCGGCCGCCACTGTCACCGTCATGATCGGCGGCAGCATCACCGGCGAAGCGCATACGGCCATGTGGATTTCGATCCTGGCCGCGTTGGGTGCGTCGATTGTCTGCGGCGCATGGAACGGCATCCTCGTCTCGCGCGCCAGGATTCAGCCCATGGTTGCCACCCTCGTGCTGATGGTGGCCGGACGCGGCATTGCCCAGCTGATCACCAGCGGCCAGATCATCACCGTCTACTACAACCCCTTCTTCTTCATCGGTGGCGGCTATCTGCTGGGACTTCCCTTCCCCGTCTTCATCGTGGCGGCGGTCTTTGCCTTCGCCTGGTTCATGACGCGGCGCACGGCCCTCGGTCTCTTCATCGAATCCGTGGGGACAAACGCCAGCAGCAGCTTCCACAGCGGCATCAACGAGAAGAACGTCAAGCTGATCATTTACACCTTCTGCGGCTTCTGTGCAGGCGTGGCCGGGCTCATCTTCAGCTCCAACCTCAAGAGCGCCGACGCCAACAACGTGGGCCTGCTGATCGAGCTCGACGCGATCCTGGCGGTCGTCATCGGCGGCACACTCATGACCGGTGGCCGCTTCTCGCTCGTCGGCTCAATTATCGGCGCGCTGCTCGTGCAAACGGTCTCGACCACCATTTATTCGCTTGGCGTACCGCCCGAGGTGGTGCAGGTCGTCAAGGCAGTGGTAGTGCTTGCCGTCGTCCTGCTCTATTCGGATGTGGTCAAACAGGGTCTCGACAAGCTTTCGCAGCGGCAGGGGGCGCCCTCATGAAGCGTTCGTGGAGCATCGATCGGAAGTTCTGGCCACTGCTGATTACGATATCGCTTTTCATTCTGCTCTACATTTATGGGTCAATCCAGTATCGCGGCTTCGCCTCGGCGCAGGTCTTCCTCAACCTGCTGATTGACAATGCCTTTCTGATGGTCACGTCGATCGGCATGACCTTTGTCATAATCTCCGGCGGGATCGACCTCTCGGTGGGCGCTGTGATTGCCTTCACCGGTGTACTTTCGGCGTGGCTGCTGGGCCATTGGGGATGGAGCCCCGCTGTGGTCATTCCGCTGATGCTGCTCATGGGGCTTGGCTTTGGCGCCTTCATGGGGGCCATCATCGAGTACATGAAGGTGCAGCCATTCATTGTCACACTGGCGGGCATGTTCTTCGCCCGTGGCATGTCGTTTGTCATCAGCACAAGCGCGCAAACGATTGACGATCCCTTCTACCGCGCCGTGGGACTCTACCGCATTCACCTCTGGGGCAAGTCGTTCATCTCCATCAACGTGGTCATCGTCTTCGTGGTGCTGCTTGTGGCCTTCTACCTGGCGCACTTCACGCGCTTTGGACGCACAGTTTACGCGATTGGCGGCAATGAACAGTCGGCGCGCCTCATGGGCTTGCCCGTGCGCCGCACGAAGATTCTCGTCTACACGCTCAACGGCTTCTGCTCCACGCTGGCCGGCGTAGTCTTCAGCATCTACATGCTTTCGGGCCACGGCCTCTACGTATCGGGGCTTGAACTGGATGCAATTGCCTCGGTGGTCATCGGCGGCACCCAACTCACGGGCGGCGTGGGCTATGTTATCGGCACGGTCTTCGGCGTCATGATTCAAGGGCTGATTCAGACAATCATCATGTTCCAGGGAACGCTGAGTTCCTGGTGGACGAAGATCGCCATCGGCGCACTCACCTTGATCTTCATTGGCGTACAGAGCGTCATCTACTCGAGCCGGCGCAAGCGCATGGCATCCGCCCGCAAGCGGACGCACGAGGCACATACTCCAGCGGAGTTACCTCTGGCAACAGACGTTGCCAAATAGGCCTGGTGAGTTGCGAACGATGCACCATTTCTTCCGGCGCGGTCACCTCCTGACGATTCTTGCCCTGCTCCTCGTCGCTTGCGGCAAAGACAGTGGCGCGGCGCTGCCCATCAATAACGACCCGCCGCCTGCCGTGCAGGCCCACAGCGCCGATGAGACGCCCGAGCCGGCGCGCGACTTCACGCTCGCCACGCTGGATGGCGGCAGCGTAACCCTGAGTGACCTGCGCGGCGAGTGGGTGTTGGTGAACTTCTGGGCAACCTGGTGTGCGCCCTGTGTCGCCGAAATGGAGTACCTGGAGCTGATTCACCAAACGCGCGCCATCAACGTTCTGGGCATCAACTATAACGAAGCGCCTAAGGATATCAAGCAGTTTGCTGACCAGCATGGGGTCACATTCCCCATACTGCTTGAGCCCGACGACATCCTCAAGATGGTCTACGAGGCACGTGCGCTGCCGCGCACGGTGGTGGTTGCGCCCGACGGCACGATTATCAACCGCACGCTGGGCCAACTGCGGCCCGAGGCCTTTGACGCCTGGCTTGATGCCAACGGTGTACCCATGCGCTAACTTACCTGGAAACAGGCATACTTCTCTCCTTGTGGTTGGTGTTGGACGCGAACGGGGGTGCACGCGATGATGCGTGCACCCCCGTTCGCGCGCCGGCGCGGCAGCCGCCGCACACCCTGCCCTACACCGCCGCTCGTTCATGGTCGCGCCGGAACTGCGTCTCGTAGAGTTGCGCGTAGAGGCCGCCCCTGGCAACGAGTTCGGCGTGATTGCCCTGCTCCACCAGCCGCCCCTTGTCCATGACGAGGATGTTGTCGGCGGCCAGCACGGTTGAGAGGCGGTGGGCAATGACGAAGCTTGTGCGCCCTTCCATCAGGGGGGCCAGCGCCGCCTGGATGTAGGCCTCACTCTGCGAGTCGAGATGCGAGGTGGCTTCGTCCATGACCATGATGCGCGGGTTCTTGAGGATGACGCGTGCAATCGCCAGCCGCTGCTTCTCGCCGCCGCTCATACGGTAGCCGCGCTCACCCACCACCGTCTCGAAGCCCTCGGGGAAGGCCATAATGCGGTCATAGATGTAGGCGGCGCGGCAGGCGTCCTCAATCTCGGCCTGCGTTGCTTCGGGACGGGCGTAGCGCAGGTTGGCCAGAACCGTGTCGTGGAACAGATACGTCTCCTGCGTTACCATGCCAATCTGGTTCGCCAGCGACTCGAGCGTGACAACGCGCAGGTCCACGCCGTCAATGGCGATGTAGCCGCCCGTGGGATCATAGAGGCGTGGCAGCAGGTAGGTGATGGTTGTCTTGCCCGCGCCGCTGGGGCCCACCAGCGCCACGAGTTGCCCCGGCTCCACGGTAAAGGAGACATCGTCAACCGCCCACAGCCGCCCCAGCGGGCCGCGCGCCTGGGCCTCTCCCCCCTCGGCGACTGCGTCAGCGTCGCCATTCTCGTCAGCCAGCAGGTCGGCGGGTTGGGCGTCGGCCATTTCCGCCTTGACAGCCGTACCGCCATAGCCGAAGGTGACATTCTCGAAGCGCACGCGCCCGACCACGTTGTCCAGCGTCACGGCTTCCGCTTTCTCCTGCACCTCAACAGGCTGGTCCAGGTACTCAAAGACGCGCTCGAAGGAGACCATCGACTGGACGAACTCCACCTGCACATTGGAAAGTGCCGAAATGGGGCCATAGAGTCGGAAGAGGTAGGCGACAAAGGCCACAATCGTGCCCACGGTAATCGTGCCGTTGAGGGCCATGAGCCCGCCGGCATAATAGACAACAGCCGTGCCGATGGCCCCCGAAATCCCCAGACCCATGAAGAACCACTGCCCCACCTGCGCGCGCCGCCGCCCGATGTCGGCGGTCTTCTTGTTGACATCGGCGAAGTGCGCCCGCTCGCGCGCGCCGCTGCCGAAGGTCTTCACCAGCAGCGCACCATTGATCGTCAGCGTCTCGTTGACGATGTTGCTCATCTCGGCGTTGTACTCCATCGCGTTGCGGCGAATACCGCGCAAAATGTCCGCCACCCGCCTGGCCGGAATCAGGAAGAGGGGCACAACCGCCACCGAGAGCAGCGTCAGCCGCCACTCGATGGTGAGCATGACCGCCAGCGTGGAGATGAGCACGACGGTGTTGGTGACAATATTGGGCAGCGTCCCCGTGATGGCGCCTTGTGCACCAACCACGTCGCCGGTGAAGCGCGAGATGATGTCGCCCGACTTGGTGTTTGTGAAGAAGCGCAGCCCCATCTTCTGTAAGTGCTCGTACATCTGCTGGCGCAGGTCGTAGATAATGCCCTCGCCCGCCATAGCACTATAGTAGCGCTGCACCACCGAAATCAGGCCGCTCACCACCGGAATGCCGATCATCCCCAGCGCGACAAGGTTGAGGCGCGCAAAGTTGCGCTCGGGGATGACATTGTCAATCAGGTCGCGATAGAGCAGGGGCGGAATCAGGTCGAGCAACGCGATGCCCACGATAGTGACCAGCACCACCACCACCGAGTAGCGGTAAGGCCACGCGTAGGAGAAGATGCGCTTGAGCACCGCCCTGTCCACCACCGGGCGCGGTTTGGTTTTGTCGTAGGCAATGAGGCTCCACCAACTGTGGTCGTACATGGCACTTCCTTTGTAGATGCGGCAGCCGCACACTTTCCGAACAGCAGGGCCGGATCGTGCGCAACCGATCGACGCGGCCTTCGCGGCCGCGCATGTTCATGATTGATTGCAGCAGGGAGAGTGTAGCAGGAAATGGGCCGGCGCGCTTCCCTCAAAGTGCGGGGGCGCGCCGCCCATCTGATGGATGGTGCGGACACAAGGCGCTGGTACGCAGATTCTGATCCCAGCGCACCTGCAGCGATACCGAAGTGAAACCCAAAGCCACTACCACACCTCAACGCGAAGGCGCGGAGCAGCGCAAAGGAGCGCAAATGAAGAACACCTGGTCAGAATCGCCGACGTATAGCAGTACTTTGCGTTTCTATGCACTCTTCCCGACTTTGCGTTGAGATGTCGTGTTCGTTCCGGTATCACTTCAGTTGGCGGGTGTGCGCCCGCGCAAGAGCCGCTCCGTGAGTGCGCCGCCCATTGCGCAAAAGGCGCCGGCCAGCAGCGCAAATTGCCACGTGCCGCCAAATACAAGCAGCGCCAGCACGGGCATGCTCAGCGCACCACCGATGAGCGCATGCACGCCGCCGCGCCCGGGCACGTAAAAGGCCGTGGCCACGCCCACCAGCAGCGGCGCGGCCAGCGTCGCCACCGCCTCCAGCGCCGCCGCCGCGCTGATACCGCGCGCAAGCCTGTCGGCCAGGTAGACGAAGAGCACGTTGGCGACCAGCGCAAAGAGGATGCCCGTCCACTGTATGGGCGGCCGCGCTGGTGGTGAGGTGCGTGTCGGTTGCTTCATGGCTGCATTCGTTCGCTCAATCGCAGAAAATCGGCCGGCGGGCTATCACGCGATGCACTTATCCGCCTGCCCGCCCCAGAATCGTGAGCACCAGTTGCGCCAGGATGATCTTGCTGATGGTGGCCAGCGGGAAGACCAGTGACCAGCCGATGTTCGGCGCTTCATCGCCCGATTGCTCGTTGGCGAAGCCCAGCACCGCCGGCTGCGTGTGCATCGAGGCCACCATGCCCGTCAACATGCCGAAGGGGATCTTGAGCAGTTTGTAGCCCACAAAGAGCGCAAAGATGGGAAGCAAAATACTGACAAGGGCGCCCGAGAGGAAGATCACAGCGCCGCCGCTTTGCGTGAAGGTTGATACAAAGGTGTAGCCCGACTTGAGCCCCACCGCCGCCAGCAGCAGAATCAACCCCAACTGGCGCAGTGTGAGGTTGGCGCTGTAGGGCATCGTCCACACAATCGGGCCTGTGCGGCGCAGTGCGCCCAGCACCAGCGCCACCAGCAGCGGGCCGCCCGCCGATCCCAGCGTTATCGTCACGCCGCCCGGCAGAGGAATGGGGATGAGGCCGACCAGCAAGCCCAACACCATGCCCAGGCCAAAGGAGAGCAAGTCCAGCTCACTGAGTTCCTTGTACGAATCGCCAAAGAACTCGCTTACTTCCTTCATGCGCCCGCGCGCCGCCACCACGCGCACGCGGTCGCCCAGTTCCAGCACGGTATTGGCACTGGCCAGGAAGTCCACATCGCCGCGCCGCACACGCGTGATGATTGCGTCGTACTTTTCGGGCAACTTGAGTTCGCCAATGCGCTGTCCGACCACTGCACCGTGCGAAACGAATATGCGTCGGAAGTCGTAATCGCTGCGGTCGAAGTCAAGATGCTCGTCCACGCGGTTGCCCAGGAGAACCGCCGCGGCGTCCACATCCTCGGGGCCACCGACAATGCTCACCAAATCGCCTGGTGCGAGGCGCGTGTCGCCATCAGCCAGGCTGATATCGCCTGCATGCTCAATGCGGCCGAAGACCACATTGGGTCTCTGCCGTGTGGTGAATTCCTGCAGCGTCATCTTGGTGACATCGCCCGCCTTCACGCGCACAGTCACGTTGTAGATTTCCTGCTCAACGAGGTTGAAGGCCTTGAGTTTGGCGGCTTCCTTGCGGTAGTCGATGCCGAAGATACGGCTCATGAGCAGAATCGCAAAGATGGGACCGAGCACCCCAAGCGGATAGGTCACCGAATAGCCCACGACCGGCTCGGCGAGCAGGGCTTCGACATTGGCCGCCCCCGCGTTGCGGATCACATCGAGTACACCACCCAGCGAGGGGGTGTTCGTCAGGCTGCCCGCAAATACGCCGGCGGCGACAGTGGGTTTGAGCGCAAACCAGCCTGCACTCACAATCACAAGGCCAAACGCCAGCAGCAGCATGGTGAAGATGAAGAGGTTGTCGCGCAATCCCTTGCGCGTAAAGGAGGCAAAGAAGCCGGCGCCGCTGCTCAGGCCAATTGTATAGACGAAAACAGCGAGGCCGAATGTGAAGGCAAAGTCGGGAATCTTGAGGTCGGGGCTGAATGAGCCAATGAAGAGGCCCACAAAGAGCACGGCAGCCACACCCAGGCTGGCGCCCTTGATGCGGATGCGCCCAATCGCATAGCCCAAGGCCGACGTAAGGAAGAGGAGCAGCAGTGGGTTCCCGGCCAGAAAGGCAATCATGCGGATTTGTCCCTAAAGGGTTATGCAATAGCCCCACGCAACAAGCAGGCAACATGTGAAATTGTTCTCAATCAACCCATTCTAGCACAATCGCGAGGCAGGCCCGCAGAAACAGAGGCGAGCCTGTAGATGACTTCAACCGCACAATTCAGGTCGTTTCCGCCGATTTTGCTCGTGCTGAGAGCTCGCGTTAACGGGTGCGCTTGAGCAGGCTCTCGGCCAGCGTACGCAGGGGGGACTCGGCGGCACGGTCGCCCAACGCTTCGTGCAGGGCGGCCATGGCGTTGGCGTGCAGACGCTGCACCTGCGCTTCGGCATAGGTGCGCGCGCCCGCCTCATCGAGCAGTGCGAGCGCGGCATCCAGCTGCGCCGGGCCAAAGCCGGGCGCGCGCAACAGCGCGGTGAAGCGGGGGCCAACGTGCGGCTCATTCAAGGTGTAGAGAATGGGCAGACTCTTCTTGCGGCGCAACACGTCGTTGCCCGCCGCCTTGCCGGTCTCCGCGGGGTCGCCCCAAATACCCAGCACATCGTCCTGCACCTGAAAAGCGAGCCCCACGGCGCGGCCAAAGCGCCAAAGCGCCTCACTTTGCGCCACCTCCGCCCCGCCCACAATCGCGCCGATGGCCACGCTTGCACCCACCAGCGCGCCGGTCTTGCCCTGGATCATACGCAGGTAGTCGGGCACCGTCACATCGTCGCGCCCCTCGAAGAGCATGTCCAGGTGCTGCCCCTCGGTGAGGTCCACACACATTTGCGTAAAGACGCGCAGTGCCGCCAGCGTCGTCTCGGCGCTCAGTCCCCGATCCTGCAGCCGCTGGATGGCGGCAAACGCGAGCGCGAAGAGGCCGTCGCCCGCGTTGATGGCCTGGGGCACACCCCAGATCTTCCAGAGCGTGGCACGGTGCCGGCGCTGCTCGTCGCCATCCTCAATGTCGTCGTGAATCAGCGAGAAGTTGTGGAGCAGTTCCAGCGCCGCCGCCGCGGGCACCGCCATCTCCACGTTGCCGCCCATGGCGTCGCAGCCTAACAGGCAGAAGATGGGGCGCAGCCGTTTGCCTGCGGGCGCGAGTTCGGCGTCGAAATGCGCGTTGGCCCAACCCATGTGATAGCGCAACATGCCGTAGTGCGCGGCCACGGCGCCTTCGTTGTTGTCGAGCGCGGAACGCATCTCCGCCTCAATGGGCGGCAACCACGTACCAACAAAGTGCGTCAGCGCGGGTGTAGACATGGGAGGGTCCATTTCAAGGAGAGGTTGGTCATTGGTGAACTGTTTGACCGGTTGACTGGTTGACTGGTGGACTGGTTGACCGGTGGACTGGTGGACTGGTGGACTGGTGGACTGGTGGACTGGTGGACTGGTGGACTGGTGCACTGGTGGACTGGTGGACTGGTGGACTGGTTGATTGGTTGATTGGACTCGTGCGGACCAGTCCACCAGTCAACCAGTCAACCAATCATTCATGTGCTTCAACCACAACGCCCGCCGCGCGCAACCCCGCCGGCGTGGCCGCACCACTGCAGAACATGGCTATGCGCAGCTCGGTTTCGAGGAATTCCATCTCCTCTGCCACGGCTTCGTCGCCCTGCACGGCCTTCTTCAAGAAGGGGCCTGCCATGCCCACCAATTCCGCGCCCAGCGCAACGCACTTGCCAATCTCCTGGCCCGAGCGAATGCCGCCGGAGGCAAAAAGCAGCACATCGTCGCGGCCCATCGCGGTGCGCACGCCGCGCACCAGCAGCAGGCTCTCGGCGGTGGGGATGCCCCAATCAGCAAAAGAAGCGGCCAGCCGCCGCAATCGCTCGGTGGGCGCACGGTGCATCTCCACCTGGCTCCACGAGGTGCCCCCCGCGCCCGCCACGTCAATCGCGCTGACGCCGGCGTCGATCAGCCTGCGCGCTGTCTCCGCACTCATGCCCCAGCCCACTTCCTTGGCCACCACCGGCACGCCCACCGTACGGCAAACTTTCTCAATGTGGCCCAGTAGCCCGCGCCAGTTGAAGTCGCCCTCGGGCTGGAGCACCTCCTGCAGCGGGTTCAGGTGCAGAATCAGCGCGTCGGCCTCGATCATCTCCACGGCGCGGCGGCACTGGTCGATGCTGTAGCCGTAGTTGAACTGCACCGCGCCCAAATTCGCCAGCAGCAAGATGTCGGGCGCGAGGTCGCGCACGCGGAAGCTGCCCGCGCTCTCGCCCTTCTCAATCCCGGCGCGCTGGCTGCCAACACCCATGGCCAGCCGCCGTTGCTGCGCCGCCACCGCCAGATTGCGGTTGATGGCCTGCGCCTGCTCAGTGCCGCCCGTCATTGAACTCACGAGAATCGGTGCGTTCAGTGTGCGCCCGAAGACGCGCACGGAGGTATCCACGGCATCAAAGTCCAATTCGGGCAGCGCCTGGTGGACGAAGCGATAGCGCTCCAGCCCCGTAGTCAGCGTGGGGAAGCGCACATCCTCCTCAAGGTTGATGCGAATATGGTCGGCCTTGCGCTGGTTGATGGTCAAGTGGGCCTCGTTGCCAAGGGGTTGGTGCTGGATCACATCTGGAGCCTTATCATACCAGACGGCTGCACAAATTCGGTATGGAGTTCCCCTCAAAGGACTGCACAGATGCGGCGGCCTCTCACAGATACGGAACCGCTCTGTCTACATGGACCGAATCCGCGAGACCCGTGCAATCTGTGTACGGCCGTTCTTCGCCATATGCGTGCGCGGGCGCTAGAATGGCTGCATGCGCATTGGCGTCCTCACTCACAACTATCCCCGCTTTGCCGGCGATTTCAGCGGCGCTTTTGTTGAGGCGCTCTGCGTCGAGTTGGTGCGCCAGGGAGACGAAGTGATCGTCTGGGCGCCCGATGACCCGGCCTACACCCGGCCCGACACGGGTCCTGTTGCGCTGCGCCTCTATCGCTATGCGTGGCCGCGCCGCCTCCAGCAGCTTGGCTACATGCGCTCCATGCAATCTGACATGACGCTGCGCTTGCGCAACTACGCGCTCAGTCCGCTCCTCTTTGCGGCGGGCGCCTGGCGCGTCTTTCGGGATGCGCGCCGGCTGCGCCCTGCCATTCTGCACGCGCACTGGCTGCTCCCCAACGGCTTCATGGCCGCCGTCGTGGGGCGATTGCTTCACATTCCCGTGGTTATCTCGGTGCCCGGCTCCGATGCGCAGGTGGCTGCGGCCAACCCGCTCTTTCGCGCCATGGCGCGCTTTGCCCTCCGCAACGCCGCGCTCCTTGCGGCCAACAGCGCCGAACTGCGCGATGCCGTCATCCCCCTTGGTGCAGAGCCGACGCGCTTCGACTTGATTCTCTACGGCACGGACCCCGACGCGCTCCAGCCAGCGGCCGCGGGCGTGGATGATTTGCGCCGCCGCTGGCTCGATGCGCTCAACTGGCTGGCGTCCGAAGAACCGCTCATCGTCCTCTGCGTGGGGCGCATGGTGCACAAGAAGGGCTTCGACGTGCTCCTGCGCGCGTTGGCCACGCCCACGCTCGCCATGCGTCCTGTGGTGGCCGTAATGGTGGGCAACGGTGACGAGAAGGCCGCGTGGCAGGAGTTGGCACGCGTGCTGGGCGTCAGCCACCGCGTCCACTGGGCGGGCACTGTGCCGCTGCACGAGATCGGCACGTGGTACAACGCGGCCGACCTGCTCGCGATGCCTTCGATCAGCAAGCCCGCAGATGGTCTCAACGTCTGCGTTCTGGATGCCATGGCCTGCGGCAAACCCGTTGTGGCCTCGACCGTGGCGGGCAACAGGCTGGCCGTGGTGCAGGGCGAAACCGGCTTCCTTGTGCCTGAGCAGGATGCTGCCGCGCTGGCCGAAGCGATTGCCGTGCTGGCAGACAACGCCTGCCTGCGCACGCACTTTGGCACGGCCGGGAGAGTGCGCCTCGAGCGTGAACTCGGCTGGCCGCCGCTCGCGCGCCGCTATCGCGAGCACTTTGCGCGCCTCAACAAGACGCCTTAACGCAAGAAACCTCATATCAGCAAGCGGCAAGGGCTGGAGACGCTGCAATCTGCATATATGCTATGCGAGACGAGCGAGACAATGGACACTTCCGTGGAGCCAATTCCTTTCAATGACCTGGGCGCAGCGTATCTCGCCCACAAGGAAGCGCTGGACGAGGCCGCCCTGCGCGTGATGGAGAGTGGCTGGTACATTCTGGGTGATGAAGTGTTCGACTTCGAGAATGCTTTCGCCGCCTATCTGCACACCGACGGGTGCGTGGGCGTAAACTCGGGAACTGATGCGCTGCTGCTGGCGCTGGGCGCGCTCAACATTGGCCCCGGTGACGAGGTGATTACCGTGGCGCACACCGCGGTGGCCACCGTGGCCGCGATTGTGCTCGCGGGCGCAACACCTGTGCTCGTCGATGTCGACCCCGCAACCTACACCATCAACCCCTTCGCCGTCGCCGAGGCCTATACGGACAAGACGCGGGCCGTCATCCCCGTGCACCTCTACGGCCATCCTGCCGAAATTGACGTTCTGAAGGGGATATCCGAGCACACCGGCATTGACGTGATTGAGGACTGCGCCCAGGCGCACGGCGCGTACTATCACGGGCGGCCGGTGGGTTGGTGGGGCGCCCTGGGCTGCTTCTCTTTCTACCCGACAAAGAATCTTGGTGCGCTGGGTGACGGCGGCGCGGTCGTCTCCAGCCACGACGGTTTGCTTGAGAAGCTGCGCAGACTGCGCGAATATGGCTGGCGACCCGAGCAGCGCTATGTCTCGCAGGAGCAGGGGATGAACTCGCGCCTCGACGAACTCCAAGCGGCGTTTCTCTCGGTGAAGCTGGAACAGCTCGACGCCGAGAATGCACGCCGCGTTGAGATTGCCGCGCACTACAACGCACTTCTGGGCACCCGCGTCGTCACCCCCACCGTCCGCCCCGACTGCACCCACGTCTACCATCTCTACGTCGTGCGCACGCCCCACCGCGACAAGGTGATGCAGGCGCTCACGGACGCAGCCATCGGCGCGGCCATCCACTACCCTGTGCCCATCCACCAGCAGCCCGGCTACCGTGACGCCGTTGTCACCTGGGACTTGCGCGAGACCGAAGCGCTCGCGGGCGAAATCCTCTCGCTTCCTATGCACCCCTGGCTGACGAATGAACAGGTCGAGCGCGTCGCGGCCACAGTCATCGCCGCGCTGCGCTGATCCCCACCCATGAGCGCCCCCGCCGCAAGCACCGCCATGGCCCCGCGCCGAGCCCGTCTCGACGGCTACCAGTGGCTGCTGATTGCCGCGATTGCGGCCTACGTGGTCATCTTCGCTGCACTCGCCTTCCAGTTCCACGCGGCAATGCGCACCAACAAGGCCGATTTGGGACAGATCGCCCAGTCGGTCTGGAACAGCAGCCGCGGTCACTTCTTGCAGCAGACCGACAACGGCTTTGTAGCCACTCGCCTCACCGACCACGTAGAGCCGATCCTCGTGCTCATCAGCCCGCTGCTGTGGCTGTGGGACGATGTGCGCGCCCTGCTGCTGCTCCAGGCAGCGGCCGTCGGTATGGGGGCCTGGCTGCTCTATCACCTGGCACTGCGTCGCCTGTTGCGCGTGCTCTCGCTCCAGGAGGCGGGGCAGGTATGGCAGCGCGAGCCACTGCTGGCCCTGGCGCGTCCCATGGCGCTGGCGCTGGCCGCTGCCTGGCTGCTTGCTCCCCAGTTACAGACGGCGCTTCTCACCGAGTTCCACGCAGCACCGCTGGCCGCGCCCCTCGTGCTGTGGGCGCTTTGGGCGGTGGAGGCGCGGCGGCTGCGCCACTTTGTGGCTGCAGTCGTGCTCGTGGCGCTCGTCAAGGAGGAGATGGCGCTGCTGGCGGCGCTGCTGGGGCTGTGGGGCGCGTGGCAGGCGTGGAGGCAGCGCGCGGAAGCACGCAAACTGGGCGCTGATTTGCCCGGTACGCGCACCCTCGCTGCCTGGGGACTGGCGCTGGCGGCGGCGTCCCTCGCCTGGTTTGCACTTGCCACCTTTGTGATTGTGCCCCACTACGCCGCACAACTCTATGGCGTGGCCGAGAGCGGCTACTTCGCCCGTTACGGCGCACTGGGCGACTCGCCGCTCGACATTGTGCGCAGCCTCGTCACGCAGCCGCGCGTCGTATGGCAAATCCTTGGCGAGCGCACCCGGCTGCTTTACCTCTGGGACCTGGTGGCCGCCTTCGCCCTGCTGCCTCTGCTGGGGCCGGAATTGCTGCTGATCTCGCTGCCCGTACTCATGGCCAACGTGCTCAGCGCCTACCCCGCACAGTACTACGGCGAGTTTCACTACAGCGCGCCCGTCATGCCCTACGTAGCCGCGGCCGCGGCCTTCGGGCTGGGGCGCATGTGGGGCTGGATCTGGCGACGCACGCAGGGCGCATCGCCCGCCTACCAGCATGCCCCCGCCGCCAACGCCGCCGTCATGGCGGCCGCCGCCTTTGCGCGCAACCCGCGCACCACCGTGCGGCCCCTCGCTGCGGGGCTGCTCACGGCCTGGATTCTGGCCTGGGGCGTGGGCGCCTATTTGCACGCGGGGCGCGCGTGGGGAGGTGGCCGCTGGGACCCGCTTACCGTCACCCCGCACAACCGATTGATCGATGGCTTTGTCGCGCAAATCCCCGCCGATGCGCCCCTCATGGCCACCGCCGCCGTCCACCCCCATGTCAGCCTGCGCCGCACCATCTACCAGTTCCCGCAAGGTTTGGATGCACCTGTGCCCGCAACCTGGGCGCTGCTGGACGTCACCTCGAACACCCACATGGCCCCCGGCGATGTGAAAGACGGTGTGGACGCCATGCTTGCCAATGGCTGGGGTGTGGTGGATGCGCGCGATGGTTTCCTGTTGTTGCGCAAGGGCGAGGCCAGCGCAACGATTCCTGATGCGTTCTACTCCTTCACGCACCTTGCGCAAAATGCAGGACCGGTTGCAGAGCCACCAGCGGCCGAAGCAGTAGCCGCGCAGGTCAATGACTGGGCGCGCTGGCGGCAGGCGCAACTCGTTGCCACTTGGCACGGTTGGCAAAACGAGTGGGGTGAACCAGTCCTGGAAGTGACTTCGCCCGTGGGAGACCTGCTCTACACGCCGGCCACGCTTACGCCCCCCGCCCTCATCTGGCGACCGGCAAGCGCGTGGCAAACCGGCGACGTGACGCGCATCTCCACGCTGCCTCTCTCGTTGCCGCGCAGCGCACTGCTGCGTGCAGGCGGCACTGCGCAAGATGCACCGGAAGCAGCGACCGCGGTCCGCCGCACACGTGACGACGCACTGCGTACGCTGCCCATTGCTTCTCTCGAGCGAATTGACTATGCGCAGGCAATTCAGGCGCTCACGGTCTATCGGCTCAATCCGGCTCAAACGCGCTTTGCGTCGCCAAACGGTTCGCTCAGCCTTGCCGCGTGGAACGAGCAGCGCGCCACCTGGCCCGGCGATGCGCCCGAACTCTGGCTGCAGTGGCAGGGCGACGCGTGGCCCGTGGGCTACGTACCATTTGTCCACTTGCGCCATAACGACGAAACGGTGGCGCAGCAGGACGGCATGCCGCGCCTCTTTGCCACGCCTGACCCCGCCGCCACTGCCGCGGCAATGGCCGCCAATGGCTTCACAAACGACTGGCGCACGCTGCCGCTTCCCGCCGACGCCTTGCCCACAGGGGCGTGGGAGATCATCGTTGGCCTCTACAACCCGCAGACGGGCGAACGGCTGCCGCTGGAGGAGGGTGGCGACGAGTTCACCGCCGCGCGCCTGCGCGTTGTACCCGCTGTGCCCGACCAAACCTGCGCACTCATCACCGCCACCTGCGCCGCCCAGCCCGCGCGCAGATAAACGGCTGCAGTACAAACCTCACCCCCTGCCCCTCTCCAGACTGGTTATACTTTACCCACAAGTTGCCGCATTGGATTATCTTGCGCCGTCACCGCCTGGG
>CAYRVP010000084.1:0-17664 GCA_964427845.1 uncultured Caldilineaceae bacterium | reverse complement strand
TTGTGTGCCGCGTAGCGGAAGGCCTCCCGGCCTTCGTTTTGTGTGCCGCGTAGCGGAAGGCCTCCCGACCTTCATCGTTGTGTGCCGCGTAGCGGAAGGCCTCCCGGCCTTCGTTTTGGTGCGCGCGAATGAAGGCCGGGAGGCCTTCCGCTACACATCGCGCGCCAGCAGCGCGTAAATCACATCGTCCCAGAAGCGCCCCTTCTCCCAGGCATGTTCGCGCAGGTAGCCCTCCTCGGCAAAGCCCAGGCTGCGCAGCAGGGCACGCGACGGCGTGTTCTCGGCGTAGACCAGCGCCTCGATGCGGTTCAGGTGAAGCGGCCCAAAGGCGTGCGCCAGCACCGCGCCGATGGCCTCGCGCGCATAGCCCTGCCGCCAATGCGCGCGCGCGACGGCATAGCCCAGTTCGGCGCGCCGGCGTGGGCTGTGTGCGCCCTCCAGATTGACCGTTCCAATCATGAGGCCGTCGCTGTGGCGGCGTATGGCCCAGCGCAGCTCCGCGCCTGCGGCCATACGCTGCGCCAGCTCTTCAATCACCACTGCTGCCTCCGCCTCTGCGCCGAGGGGCTCCATGGAGAGGTAGCGCGTCAGCTCGGGATCGCGGTGCATGTGGAAGAACACGCACGTGTCGGCAGGCGTAATCGCGTCGAGCAGTAAACGCGGCGTTTTCAGAATGGGTGGAGGCAACATGTTGGGGGCCATTGGCTTATCGTTCTAGCGGGCAAACAGAACCCGGCGACCCCAAAGGCCGCCGAGCTTGCTTTCGTATGCTTTGTGTGGCTATTCGCTCTCTTTGCGCTTGGCGGCCGCTTCCTGCGCCTTGCGCTTGAGTTCGTCGATGCGCGCCTTTCGGGCGGCGGCTTCGTCGTCAAGGGCTGCGGCGGGTGCTGCGGGTGCAGGCGCCTCAGCCGCAGGCTCAGCCTCAGCCGCAGGCTCTGGCACTGCCGCTACAGTTGCCGGCGTCTCACCGGAGGCGGCTGCACGTGCGGCCGCGCTCTCCTGCGCCTTGCGCTTGAGTTCATCAATGCGCGCCTTCTTGGCCGCGGCTTCATCCAGGGCCACACCAGTTGCGGGTGTTTCGGATGCTTGTGCGGCTATACCTGCTGTTGTGGACGCGGCGGACTCTGTGGACACGGTGGAGGGATCGGCAGAGCGTGCCTTGGCGGCAGCGGCGCGCTCCTGCGCCTGTCTCTTCATCGCCTCGACGTCGGCGGCGCTGCGCGTGGGCCTGGCAGCGCCATCGGTTGCGGGCGCTTCACCGGCAGGAGCCGCGGCCTTGGCAGCCGCGGCCGCCTTCTTCTCGGCGTCGACCTGGGCCTTGGCTTCCGCCTTGGCCACGGCGGCGGCTTCCTCGGCGGCGCGGCGCTCCTGCTCTTCGGCAAACGCCGTGGGCCACAGCGCCGCATAATACTCGAGCGGCACCGTCAACTCCACCTTGTCGTAAACCAACTGCGGGTAGCGGTCAAAGACCGCCAACTCGTAGTCATGGTTCATGCGAATCGCATCGAAGGGGCAGAACTCGGTGCAAAAGGAACAGGACATGCAGATGGCCGCGTCAATGTAGAACTCGGCGGGGCGCGTCACCGGCTTCCCGTTCTCATCCGAGTCGCGCACAATCCAGATGCACTGGGGCGGGCACACCTTGGCGCAAATGCCGCAGGCCGTGCAGCGGTCCTCGTTCGTCTCCGTGTCAAAAATCAACATGGGGATGTAACGGAAGCGCTCGGGAATTTGCCGCTTTTCCTCGGGGTACTGCAGGGTGAGAATGCCCTCCTGCGACCCCGGCTGGCGCATCACGCGCCGGTCGTTGCCCAGTTCTGTGCTCTGTTCATAACGGCTGGGCACTTGCTTGCGGTCGTCCACATAGGTGTCGCGCAAGTGCTGCAGCGTAATGCCCAGCCCCTTGAGAATTCCGGATCCAAACATGCGTCTCTCCCACCTACACAAATACGACGCAAAGTCGCAAAGGCGCAAAGGAATCGCAAAGAAAAGCAAGGGCAAGGCATAGCAACAGGCAACGAGGGTGTCTCAGCTTCTCTTGTTGTTGCTTATCCTTTGCCTCTTTGCGCCTTTGCGTCGAAGTTCCTGTTACCGGTCCACTTCGCCCAACACAATGTCAATCGCGCCCAGAATGACCACCGCATCGGCCACCTTGTAGCCCACGGCCATGGGCCCCAGCCCGTTGATGTTGATGAACGAAGGTGCGCGCACGTGGTAGCGATAGGCGTTGGGTTTGTTGTCGCTTACCAGATAGAAGCCCAGTTCACCCTTGGGCGACTCAATGCGGTGGTAGACTTCACCCTCGGGCGGGCGGAATGTGTAGCCCGCCTTGCCGCCCAGGATCGGCGGGAGCGAGGCGATGCCGCCCTTGCCGCTCATGTACTCGCCCGCGGGGATGTCGCGCAATGCCTGGTGCAGAATGCGCAGGCTCTGCCGAATCTCGAGCAGGCGGATGTAGTAGCGCGCGTAGATGTCGCTCTCGGGCAGCGTGGGGATGTCGAAATCGAAGCGATCGTAGATGCAGTAGGGCTCGGCCTTGCGCACGTCGTAGGGCACGCCCGCCGCGCGGATCAGCGGGCCGGTCACGCTCAGCGCCAGTAAATCCGCCGCAGGCAGGTGGCCCACGCCCTTGCCGCGCGCCTTGACGATTTCGTTGTTGCTCAACAGATCGTCAATCATGTCGACGGCGCGGGGCATGCGTTCGTTAACCAGATACTTGGCGCGATCCTCCCAGCCGGGCGTCAGGTCGCGCACAACGCCGCCGAAGCGCATGTAGTTGCACAGCAGGCGGCCGCCGCTCACCTCCTCAAAGAGATCGAGCACCATCTCGCGTTCTTCAATGCCGTAGAGTGCCGGTGTTTGCAGCGCGCCCAGGTCGTTGAGGATAAAGCCGATGGACCAGAAGTGATTCACCACGCGCGTCAATTCAGCCATGATGACGCGGATATAGTTGGCGCGCTCGGGCACTTCGATGCCCAGGAATTTCTCAACGGCCAGCGCATAAGCCAGGTTGTTGCTCATGCTGTTGATGTAGTCCAGCCGATCGGTGAAGGGCATGTTCATGAGCCATGTGTTGCGCTCGCCGATCTTCTCGTGGTTGCGGTGCAGGTAGCCCATTTCCGGCTCAAGCGCCAGCACCGTCTCTCCCTGCAGCCGCGTGAGCATGCGGAAGACGCCATGCGTGCTGGGATGGTGCGGCCCCAGATTGACGACGACGCTCTGCGTGTCCATTTCACCATAGCCACCGTGATTCGGCGCCTGACTCACCGGCACATAGGTCACCGGCTCCTTCCACGATGCAGGGTCCCACCCTTCGGGGTAGGTGCTGTTGGACTTCCAGGGGAGTTTGTCCTCGGCCCAAATATGGTTGCCCGCGGGGTGGCGGCTCTTGAAAGGCTTGGCCTCTTCCTCGAAGTAGGCCTCTTTCCAGTCCTTGCGCATGGGATAACCCGCAAAGGCATCCCACAGGAAGACGCGACGCAGATTGGGGTGGCCTTCAAACTTGATGCCGAAGAGGTCGTAGACTTCGCACTCCTGCAGGTTGGCCCCTGGATAGACGCTCGTTGCCGAGGGCACGGTCTCGTTTTCGGGGACGCGCACGTGCAGGCGCACGGGGCCGCCCCCCTTGCTTGTGCTGTAGATGTGATAGACCGTGTCGAAGCGCTCGGCAATGCCGGCGCGCGCCTTGCCCTTGTAGGCCGAGTAGTCCACGCAGGTGACGCTGGAAAGGAAGTCATACCCTTCCACGTCGCGCAGGTGCGTCAGCAATGCAAGCAGTTTTGCGGGCGCAACAACCAGCGCAGCGTCGGTCTCCTCGGCCCATGTGCCGATGACCGCACCGGGCACGGCGTTGGCGAAGGGAAGGTTGGTCTCCACAACCGGTGCAGCGCTCGCGGCCGTCTCTTCTGGTGTTGCTGCGACGACATCACTCATGGCAATTCACCTTGTTTCTCAAATCGCAGAGCATCGGGCGCCGCAAGCCTGCAACAATATGCCCGCAATAATTGCGCAGTTGCAGTTCCTTGCGCCCTGCCTTGCGTTCCCTGGCGACCTTGGGCCCTTGCGTCAAGTTAGTATGCCGCGCCTTAGGCCGGCTGGCGTGCGGCCATCGCCTTGGCCTTGGCCGCCTTCACCAGCGCCTTCGCCTCGTCGGAGAGGGGCACTGGCGTCACGGCGCGACGCACGCTCTCGCCACCGGCCTTGGCGCCGCCGTCAAGCGTGACGGACTGGATGAGTTGCACCTGGCGCGGGTCAAAAATGTCGGCCCCCAGCACGGGCACGGGCACGCTCTCGCTCGAGCCTTTGCGATACCAGGCAACGCTGGTGACGCTTTGGCGCTCCACTTTCTGCTGCAGCTTGAGCAGACCGAAGATAAGCGCCTCGGGCGTGGGTGGGCAGCCGGGCACATAGACGTCGACAGGGATGTAGGTGTCAATGCCGCTGACGACATTGTACCCCTCCTTGAAGGGGCCGCCGCCCGTGGCGCAGGCGCCCATGGCCATCACATAGCGGGGCTCGGCCATCTGGTCGTAGATGCGCACAATCGCGGGCACCATCTTCTTGGTCACGGTGCCGGAAACGATCATCAGGTCGGCCTGGCGTGGGCTAGGGCGCATGACTTCCATGCCAAAGCGGCCCAGGTCCCAGCGGCTGGCAGCCGTGGCAATCATCTCGATGGCGCAGCAGGCGAGGCCAAAGAGCAGAGGCCAGATGCTGGCCTTGCGGCTCCAGTTGTAGACACTGTCAAGTGTGGTGACGAGGACGTTGTCCTGCAGATCATCCGGCACGACGATGGATTCATGCGCCAGTTCCAGGATCTGTGCGCGCTTGGCGTCGCCGAATTTCTCAATGGGCACTTCGAGCATGACGAGATCCCCTCGCGGTCAATAAGAATCTTTTGGGATTCGCGCAAATGGGTCAGAGGGTATTGCCTGTGGTGCAGAGAGCGGCAGCCTGTACGGCATGGCACGCGCTGCGTCTTGTGAATGTCGGCACAACGACGATTCTACACGAGGCGCGTGCGCGACGCAAGGAGAATGGGCGCGAGGAACCAACTTTGACGCAACCTGCTGCCTTGACGCAAACTTATGTGTTGCGCGCCCGGCGCAATCCCAGGGCTTCTCAAAAGTCAGGAAAGCGGCACGCGCGGGCGCGGTGCAGTTTTGCGGTGCGATGACTTTTGAGAGACCCCGGCGCAACCCGCTGGATCGCGCCGTCGTTGCCCATTCATGATAGTCTGTAGATACGCGCCGCCGCCGCATGTCGTGCTGCGCGCAGGCGTCGGGAAGGACTCCGCCATGCAAATTGCTCTCCTCCATTACGCTGTGCCGCCTGTTGTGGGCGGCGTCGAACGCGTGCTCGCCGCCCAGGCCGATGTGCTGGCCGACGCAGGCCACAACGTGCAGGTGCTCGCAGCGCGTGGGGCTGCCTGGCGCGCTGACATCCCCGTGCATTTGCTGCCCCTGGCCGACTCAATGCACCCGGCCATTCTCGAGATGAAGGCCGCGCTGGACGCAGGCAACGTGCCGCCCGGCTTCGCACGTGTGCGCGAGCGGTTGATTGCCGAACTGACCACCGCACTCGCAGGCGTTGATGTACTCATTGCCCACAACGTCGCCTCGCTGAGCAAGAACCTGGCACTCACCGCGGCCCTCCACGAACTCTCGCAGCAGCCTGGCGCGCCCGCACTCATCCTCTGGCATCACGATCTGGCGTGGACGACGCCCCGCTACCGACCCCAACTGCACGATGGCCAACCGTGGCACCTGCTGCGCAGCGACTGGCCCTGGGCCACGCAGGTGGTTATCTCCGTCATGCGCCGCGACGAACTGGCTGCGCTGCTGGGCGTGCCGGCCGAACGCATCCACATTGTGCCCAATGGCGTGGACGTCAAGCACTTCTTCAAGCTCGATGACGCGACGCTGCCGCTCATGCAGGCGCTGGACTTGCTGGAGCCGACGCCGTTGCTGCTGCTGCCCGTGCGGTTGACGCCGCGCAAGAACATCGAGCTCGCGCTCAACATGCTCGCCCACTTGCGCGAGCAACTGCCCAGCGCGCGGTTGCTCGTTACGGGGCCACTGGGCCAGCACAACCCCGCCAATGTGGAGTACTTCGCGCGCTTGCGTGCGCTGCGCGACGAACTCGGGCTGCACGAAACCGCCATCTTCCTGGCCGAGCGCTACGACGGCTTTGTGCCCGATGGCGTGCTGGCCGACCTCTTCCGCTTTGCCGATGCGCTCTTCATGCCCAGCCGCGAAGAAGGCTTTGGCATTCCGTTGCTCGAGGCGGCGTTGAATCGCTTGCCCATCTTCTGCAGCGACATCACGGCACTGCGCGAACTGGCGGGCGGCGACGCCCACTACTTCGAGCCCGACGCCGACCCGGCGCAAGTGGCCAATCTCGTTGCGCACAGCCTTGCCACCTCGCCCACGGCACGCTTCGGCATGCGGGCCCGCGCCGCCACCTGGCAGCGGGTCTACAGACAGCACATCGCTCCGCTGCTGTTCGAAGCTGGAGACCTGAAGATTGAAAATTGAAGATTGATGATTGATGATTGAAGACTCGCCCAGTCACTCAGTCAACCAATCATCAATCTTCAATCGTCAATCGTCAATGATGCCCTTCGCCTTGCGCGCACCAACCGCAGTCACCAAGGAGAATGCCGTGCAGACAAGTGACCACAAACGCACTTTCTTCCAGCCCGTACGCACGGCTGTGGTGCCCGTCTTCCCCGATGCAGGCTACACCGATGCCTATGACACCGCCCTGGCGATTGCACAGCGTGTGGTGCTGGTGGGCCTCGTGCATGTGCCCGACGAAGCTTCCATTAGCGGCGCAGCCGGGCAGGCGCGCATTGTGCGCCAACGTATGCTCGAGATTGCCGCCGATGTCGCCATTTCGGCACACCCCCATGTTTCCGTCTCCGTAAGTCCGTGGCTTGAACTTGTGCAGATCCTTCGTGCACTGCAGCCCGACCTGCTGCTGCTCGACATGAGCAGCCACATCGAAGCCCTGGGCGTCAACGCCGACGAGGTGCTGGCCAACACGCCTTGCAGCCTCGCGCTGCTGCGCGGCCCACTCCACGACGCCCCCGCCGATGGCTCGGGCGTGCGCGCTGCCGACGTGCAGCGCATCCTCCTGGCCGTGCGCGGCGGCCCCAACGCCGACCTCGCCGTGCGCCTGGGGCTCTCCTTTCCCAATGCAACACACACCGCTTTGCATACGCGCCCTACCACGCCCCAGGCGAATGACGATGCCCCTTTCCGCGGCCTCCAGCGCGTGCTGCCCCAGTTGCACCATGTGGAATTGAAGGTCGAAGTGACCGACAACCCCGCCGAGCGCATCATTGCCGCCGCCGCCGACTATGACCTGGTCATCCTGGGTGCGCCCATTCTGCGCCAAGCCGACACGGATTCGGTGGGTGTCGTCGCCGACCGGCTGCTGCGCGATACAAAGACAGCCGTGCTCGTCGTCAAGAGCCCGCACGGCAACCAATATCTGATGAACGCACAGGCCGATGATGATGAACTGGCGGGGCAGGGCGCCATCTCCATTCTTGTGGATACCTGGTTTGCCGAAAACACCTTCCATGCCGAGGAGTTCGCCAATCTGCACTGGCTGCTCGAACGCAAGCAGGAGCAGAATCTCACGATTAGCCTTGCACTGCCTGCGCTCAACGAAGAGGCCATGGTCGGCAAGGTCATCCGCACCATCCAGCGCGCGCTGATGGAACAGGCGCCGCTGCTTGACGAAATTGTGCTGATTGACTCCAACTCCACGGACCGCACGCGCGAAATTGCCGCCTCGCTCGGTGTGCCCGTCTACATCCACCAGGAACTGCTGCCCGAAGTGGGCGCGCGCCGCGGCAAGGGTGAGGCGCTCTGGAAGAGCCTGCTCGTCACCAAGGGCGAGATTGTGGCGTGGATTGACACGGATATTGCCAACATCGACCCACGCTTTGTTTATGGTATTCTGGGGCCGCTGATTGCCAACCCGAATCTGCACTATGTCAAGGGTTTCTACCAGCGCCCAATCTTTGCGGCGGGTGCGCTGCAGGCCGCAGGCGGCGGCCGCGTGACGGAATTGATGGCGCGCCCGCTCATTAATCTCTTCTATCCCGAGTTGAGCGGCGTCATCCAGCCCCTCTCGGGCGAGTATGCGGGCCGCCGCAGCGCCCTCGAAAGCGTCCCCTTCTACTCGGGCTACGGCGTGGAAACGGGGCTGCTGATTGAGATCTACGAGCGTTATGGCCTGGGCGCGATTGCGCAGGTGGACCTCCTCGAGCGCGTCCATCACAACCAACCGCTCGAGGCGCTGAGCAAGATGTCGTTCGCCATCCTGCAGGTCGTGATTGACAAGCTGGAGCAGCGCATGGGCACGAGCCTGCTGGCCGACGTCAATAAGTCCATGAAGCTCATTCGCCAGGGAGCGGCAGGCTACAGCCTGGACGTGGCCGAGATTGTCGAGCGCGAGCGCCCGCCCATGATCACGCTTGAGCGATACCGTAAATGGCGCGAACAGCAGCGCTGACGCATGGATCGGCGGTTGCAGGAATGAAACAACGCGGTCGTGCGATGTTAATTCTGCTTTGGGCCCACAAGGCATGAACGTGCGTGTTCTGTGCTTTTACTTATGGAAAGGAATGTCCGATGCGCAACTTGATCGTAACTGAATTTGTGTCGCTGGATGGCGTCATGGACGAACCCGCCTGGACCGCACCTTACTGGAATGACCAGATCGCCCAATTCAAGGCTGAGGAGAGTCTCGCCGGTGATGCCTTGCTTCTGGGGCGTGTGACCTATCAAGGGTTTGCAGCCGCCTGGCCGGAGAGCAAGGATGAAGGGGCGGATTACTTCAATAACGTGGCCAAGTACGTGGTATCAACCACGCTGGACAAGGCAGAGTGGAACAACTCGACGCTGATCAAGGCCAACGTCATGGAAGAAATCGCCAAACTCAAGCGGCAAGACGGTAAAGACATTGTCGTCCACGGTAGCGGCGCGCTTGTGCAAACGCTGATTGAGCATGGCCTTGTGGACCGCTTTCGCCTTCTTGTCTACCCTGTGGTTTTGGGCAAAGGCAAGCGTCTCTTTGAGACAGGAACCAGCGCGACGCTCAAGCTTGTGGATGCGCAATCATTCGGTTCGGGTGTGGCCGCGCTCATCTATGAGCCGGAGCGGAAGTAATCTCCAGGCGAGGCCACCCATTGCATTGCCCCTTGGCGACTATGCGTCGTATTAAACCGATGCCGAGGTAAAAGCCGCGTTTTCAACGCAAGGGCGCGAGGTGCGCAAGGACGCAAGGAAAAACAAAACCAGGAACAGCATCATGCTCTTTGATTGTCGTCCAGAGGTGCGCGACGGAAAACTACGGCCATTTCCTGCTCTTGCTGTTCCTTGCGTCCTCGCGCACCTTGCGCCCTTGCGTTGAAAAAAATGTGAAGCCCATAACGGCTTCAGTTTAGAAGTTAGGAGTCCTCTTGTCTGACACCACCGAACTCTGGCTCGTGCGCCACGGCCAAACCGACTGGAACCTTCAGGGGCGTTACCAGGGCAACACTGATCTGCCCCTCAACGCCACCGGCCTGGCCCAGGCGCTCGCGCTTGCCGAACTGATTGAAGGAGAGCGCATCCAAGCCATCTACAGCAGCGACCTGCAGCGGGCCTACCGCACGGCGCAGGCTGTGGCCGACAGATGGCAACTGCCCATCCACAGCGAACCGCGCCTGCGCGAGGTGCGCCTGGGCGAGTGGGAGGGGCTGCTCTTCAGTGAAATTCAGCAGCGCTATGCCTCCAGCTGGGCCGAACGCGAGGTCAACCCCCTCTATGCCCGCCCTGTGGGGGGCGAGTCGGTCTACGATCTGGCACAGCGCGCCTGGCCCGCCGTGGACGAAATTGCGGCAGCCAATCAACCCGGCCCCGTGCTGCTCGTGGCCCATGGGCTGGTGCTGGCAACGCTGCTCTGCGGGGCCACCAACACGCCCCTCAGCCAAACCTATCAGAACGTTCCCGAAAACGCGGCCGTGACCATTGTTCACTGGCCTACGCACTCGGCGCGCCTGCTCGCAGAGTTGGCCCCTGCTCTTGACATGGCTCACACACGATGACTCAAGCCGAAGAAGCCTTCCCCGTTGCTTCACCCTACTTGCGCCTGCTCAAAGACCGCATCAACCTGACGCAGGTGCCGCTCAGCGAGCGCGGCTCGCGCCTGATGCTCTTCCGCGTCGGCGACACGCTCTCCTTTCGCCTGGCCGAGCGCTGGTTCAAACTCGACAACCAGTTGAGTAGCTACCGCCGCCGCCGCGCGATCCTCAGCGACTTCACCATCACCACCGAAGATGGCGTGCCGCTGCCGCTTGCGCAGAGCAGTTGGCCCCACGCCGTGACGCTGGGCACAGAAGTCGGCCTCTTCCGTCTCACCTTTGCGGACAGCGAGACGATCCTGATTGCGCTGCCCGCCGGGCGCTATGGCATTCGCTTCGCCACGACGCTCGACAGCGCGCGCACCGACAGGCGCGGCGGCGTGCTGCGCCTCAGCGGCGACATTCGCCGCAACGTGGCCTACACGACCAACGCCCGCCTGCTGCTCAACGAAGTGGAAAATGTGGAGGCCAACGACCAGCACGTGCGTCTTGTGGTCGAGTCCGACGGCACGCATGCGCTCCTGCTCAACATGACGCCGCGCCTGGGCTTCAACCGCTCCATTCCCAATGTCGAGGCTACCTTTGCCGACGCCGAGGAGCGCTGGCACAACTGGTTTGCCGCCGCACCGCCGGTGCGCGACGACCTGCTGCCCCACTACCTCTATGCGTGGTGGGTCATGCGTGCCGGGCTCATTTCCACCCGTTTCTACACCACGCGCGAAGCCATGACCCCTTCCAAGATCCACTATGTGGGCGTTTGGCAGTGGGATGCGTTCTTCCACGCCCTGGCCTATCGCCACGTGGAAATGAAGCTGGCGCGTGACCAGCTCCGCATTGTGCTCGACCACCAGCGCGCCGACGGCATGATCCCCGATGCCATCCACGATGAGGGCGTCGTCACCCACCTCAGCTTTCCTGTGGAGGCGGATGTCACCAAGCCGCCTCTGCTGGCGTGGACGGCATGGAAGCTCTACGAAATCGACCACGACGCCGAGTTCCTGGATGAAATCTACGAGCCGGTGGTGCGCTGGAACCGCTGGTGGCTGGAGCAGAACGACCGTGACGGCAATGGTCTCGCCGAATACGGCCACCCCTTCTCGAGCGGTCTTGACGACAGCCCGCTGTGGGACGGCGGGATGCCTGTGGAGGCGACTGACCTCAACAGCTACCTCGTCATGCAGTGCGACGCACTGGCGCGCATGGCCGCCGTGTTGGGGCTGGATGAAGATGCGGCCCAGTGGACCGCGCGCGCAGAGATACTCACGCAGCGCATGATCGAAAGCATGTGGGACGCCGAGGCGGGGCTCTTCTGGTCAATGCGCAACGGTGAGCCGATTCGCATTAAGACCCCATTCAGCCTCTTCCCCCTCTTCACGGGGCGGCTGCCGCGCGAAATTGCAGAGCGCCTTGTCGCCGCACTCACCGACGAGAAGTCCTTCTGGACGCGCTACCCTGTGCCCACCGTGGCGATTGATGACCCGCACTATGATCCGCTGGAGATGTGGCGGGGGCCGACCTGGCTCAACAGCAACTACATCATCATGGAGGGGCTGGAACGCAGCGGCTACCCTGAGCTGGCTGCCCAGTTGCGCCGCCGCTCGCTGGCTATGGTGCAGACCACGAGCGACATCTACGAGTATTATCACCCCCAAACCGCCGAGATTCCGCCCAAGGCGGCGCCCATCTTCGGCTGGTCGGCGGCGATCTACATCGAGATGGCGATCCGCGAGTCGGCACAGGCGTAGATCGGAAGCGCAGGGCGCACACGCGCAATATCAACGCCCGTCAATCGGCGATCCGGGGTTTAGCCCGCGGCACAGGCCGCGCACAGTATGGTCCGCAGATCGTCAGTCATTGACGCTACACCGATCAGGACAATCGCCATGCCCTACACGCTGGACAACTTCACCAGGCAGGCGCCGCCCGCGCTGCTCGCCCAAGCGCAGGCGCTCGTCTCTGCGGCTGCGGTCACCAACCTCGAGAAGATGGAGATTGAGTGGCTGGCCGATGTGCTTGATAACGCCAACCGCTTTGATGTGGCCATTGCCGTGGGGCCGCGCGGCGAACTGCTTTCCACCTGCAGTTGCGGCGACGAGGCGCATGACCTCTGTCGCCATGCGCTGGCCGTGCTCCTCACCGGGGTCGCCGACAGCGAGACGCGCCAGAAGCCGCGCGCAAGAGTACGCGCCCAACCGGCCAAATCGCCCGGCAAGAACACCGTCGAAGGGCGTTTGCGCACCCTGCTGGAGGCGGCGCCCCCCGCTGCGGTGCTCGACCTGCTCGTCAGCCTGGCGAAAACCGACAAGCACCTGCAGAGCCGCATCTACATCGAGTTGGGCGATATCGGTGACTCACTCGATACATACACGGCGGCCGTGAAGGCAGCGTTAAGCCCACGCGGTGGCCAAAGTGCGTGGAGTGATGCGCACAAGGCCAACGCAGCCGCCACGCAGGTGGACATGCTCTTGCAGCGCGCCGTGGTCAAGAGCGCGAGCGGAGAGGTCGACATAGCCGTGCGCATGGCGCTTGTTGTTTTCGAGCACATCCAGGGAATCCTTGAAAGGGTCAACTCGGCCCGCCCCATCCAGGCCTGCGCTGAGCGGGCCATGGCGCTCATGCAGCAGGCGCTGCCGCAAGTAAGCGCCGAGACGCGCACCGCTCTGGTGAAGAGCCTGGTGCGCAGTGTGACGCAGGCCCACTACATCGGCACAGCCCGAATACAAAGCATCAAGCGCACGCTTGTTGATCTCGTCAGCACGCCCGCCGAGCGCGCACTGGTGGAGCCGCTGCTGGCGCCGCCTTCACACAGATACGGCGCAAACATGCGTGGCGAGATTTGGGAGGCCGCCGTCAACAATGACTTCTTGCTGCGCTATGCCTTGATCGCGCGCCTGGATGGGGCGCAGGCCGCACACTCTTTTGCAGAGGAGAACAGCCGCTACATGGCCATGCGGGCGCTCCTGCTTGAAGATGCCCTGGCACGCAACGACCTGAACACAGCCTATGAGCTTGCGAGCGAGGGCTTGCGTCTGAGCGAGAAGGCCTATCTGCAGAACATCGCCGACGCCTATGTTGCGCAGTTGGTTGCGATTGCCGAAAAGAGGGGAGAAGCGCCGAGCGATCTCTATCTGCGTCAGTTTCAACGCCAACCGGATCAAGAGCACTGGCTGCGCTACAAACAGAGCATCCCCGCCAAGGCATGGGTCAAAGAGCGCACACGCGCCCTGCGCAAGTCCCAGCTTCCCTCAAGAACACTGTACATGATATACAGCACGGAAGAGATGTGGGTGAAACTGATGGAGTCCCTGAACCGCGACTACGTCTCCTTAAGTTCTGTGACCTCCGTTCTCCAAAGCCAGGGCCCCGCATTGGCCGCCGCTGTCCCCACGGAGTTGGCCGCGTGGTGTACAGGGGTTGTGGATCGCACAATGAAGCGCTTTGGGGCTAATCGCGAAGTGAGCCGTGACACGGCCACCGTCCTCAAAATGATGGCTGGGTTGGGGCTGGGCGAACAGGCGGCAACAATTGCGGCGCACCTGCGCGCCGAGTACCCGACACGCGACGCCTTGCTGGAGGCGCTCACGGGTCTGTAGAACTAAAGTGATACCGGAATGAAACCCGCAGAGTTGGCGTAGAATATAGGGCAGTAACCCGACATTTGAGGCTGACACTGCGGGAGGTCGGAAATGAGCGAAATGTCTGCTGCGCTGGTGCGGTGGCAGATGGACTTGGCCGGTGTTCGAGAGCGCATGTACCGCTCACCTACGCCACGGGAACGGGAACGCTGGCATGCTTTGTGGCTATTGGCACAGGGATGGCCGGCGTCCAAAGTGGCAGAGATGCTTGAGCGGGACCCGCATACAGTCGGCGACTGGTTGGCTGACTTTGTTGAGGGAGGGCCCAAGGCTGTTGCCTTTGAACAGACGGGTGGTCCCCCCCCGCCCTCGGACATGAAGAGCAGGCCACTCTGAAAGTGGCGGTGCAGGCCACACCGCAGGCAGCCGGTCTCGACTGGGCGAACTGGTGCTGGAAAGCGGTCAAGCAGTTTGTTGCCAAACACTTCGGCAAGCAACTCAACCGCACGAGTTGCATCGACTATCTGCACCGTCTGGGCTTCGTGCTTAAGCGCCCCAAGAAACGCCTCCTTAAGGCTGACGAAGAGAAGCGCAAAGCGTTTGTCGCCGAGTATCAGGCGTTGCGCACACAGGCTGAAGCAACTGGCGCCAAGATCTTCTTCGTCGATGAGGCACATTTCCGCGCCGACGTAGAAGTACGCCAGATGTGGGTGTTGCGTGGCACACCGGCCCTGATCGATTCCACTACGCCAAGCATGGGCGTGAAAGCCACTTACTACTCGGCGGTCTGTCTGGAAACCGGCGAGGTTGCGTCGATGGCTGTGGAGACAACCTGCACGGCTGAGACGTCGGTGGCGTTTCTCAAACAATTGCGTGCGCAGTATCAAGAACCACTCGTCGTGATTTGGGACAATGCACCGCCCCACCGAGGCGAAGAACTACGCACCTGGCTCAAGACACCAGACTTGCATGTACGCCTCGTGGCGTTGCCCGCCTACAGTCCCGACTTCAATGCAGATGAAGCCATCTGGGATTGGGTGCGTGAGGAAGCAACAGCCAACACTTGTTTTGGTACCGAGGCCAAGGTCAAGGAAGCGGTTGATGGCTTCTTTCGCAAACTTGCAGACCGCTCTGATGAAGCCAGTCAACGCTGCCGTACACTACTGCAATCTCAGGCCGACGCCTTGGCTGCTGCGTCCCAGCCACCCAATGTAGATTTCACTGCGGTATCACTTTAGCAAAGGGTGCACTGCGCAGCAAAAGGCACCCACTGACCTCAACAGCTTTCAGGAGTCGACGAATGCCCTATTATTTGGATTCCTTCGCCAAGCAGGCTCCGCCGGCGTTGCTGCGCGCGGCGATGGCGCACGTGGCCGCCGGACAAGTACACAACCTCGAACGCGATGGCATTGAGTGGCTGGCGGAGGTCGCGGACAGCAGCGGCGGCCCCTATGACGTTGCCGTAGCGATTGGCCCCAAAGGCGAACTGCTTGCCACCTGCACCTGCGGCGATGAGGAGCACGATCTCTGCCGCCACGCCGTAGCCACACTGCTTGCCGCCGGGGCGCGCGAGGAAGCGCATGCGCCTGCGCGCAGCCGCGCCAAAACAAAAGCGAAGAGCAAAGTGAAGAAAGCGTCAAAGCCCGCCCAGGACACGCCGGCCGGCCGCCTGCGCGCCGCACTGGATACGGCCTCGCACGACAGCCTCGTCAACCTTATGATCACGCTGTCCAAGCGCGACAAAGTGATGCAGAACTTGATTCTGCTCGAGCTCACGGATGTGGGCGCATCGATGGAGAGCTTCCGCGCGGCCGCCAAGATCGCCGTACATCCCCCTGGGGGCTGGCAGGCATGGGACGATGCGAAGACGCTCAAGGTCGTCGCCGGCCAGGTAGACCGCCTTGCTGAGCGGATTGAACTAGCTCTGATACAGGGTGATGTGGAAAACGCTGTACGCATGACAATCATCATGCTTGGCGAAGTCGTTGCGGCGCAGGTAGAGACTCCGCTATTCGTGGACATCGGCGATTCCGATGAGAAACTGATTGCCATTCTGGGCGAGAATATTGACATCCTGAGCCCTCAGGCGCGCAAGGAGACCTTCAATTCGCTCTTGCGCGTTGCGCAGCTGGCCCATATGCGAGATCCACGTTTCGTAGCCCTGGTCGGATTCCTCGCAATCATGGTGGAGACGCCGGCGCAGCGCAGGGCAGTCGAGCCGCTGCTTGCGCCCACCAGATTCCCGGATGCGCTGCACGGACCCGACGTCCGCTATGACGAGTATGCCAATCACCTGCTGGCGCTCCACTTTGGGCTCATCGCAACCATGGATGGCCCTGAAGCCGCAGTGAACTTTGCCCGCAGCAACCTGCGCTTCATCGGCATGCGCAGCGTACTGATTGAAGAGGCCAGGAAACGCGAGGACTGGAATACTGTCAATGAACTGGCGCGCGAAGGGGTGCGCGTCTGCAAGGCGAACGGCGTTCCAGAGATGGTGGACTTTTTCAGCGAGATGCTGATAGAGGCCCAAAGCCATTCTGCAAGTCAGGACGTAGACCCGCGCCTGATGAAATTGCAGGCGTATCCAACCGCGGCCAACTATCAACTCTGGAAGGCGAGCGTACCCGCTGATTCGTGGCCCACCGCACGCGCCAACCTCTTCGCTGGCAACACGCTCCCCCTGCAGGTTGCGTACGATATCCTTGTGGCTGAGGAAGCCTGGCAAGATTTGATCAACTGGGCGCTGCAAAACCTGACCGACATGCGCAACGTCTCCGTACTCCTGCACAACCACGGGGCGGTGCTGGCCGCTCGCTTTCCCGTTGAAGTTGCGCGCTTGTGCGACGAGGGCATCATGTCACAGGTCAACAAGATTTCACCGAATCGCAACGACTACCGCGCTGTAGCTGCCTTGTTGGAAAGAATGAAGGTGCTGGGGCTTAAGGAGCAAGCCAGGCGCGCAGCGCAGCAGTTGCGCGCAATCTATCCCAATCGGCCGGCGCTGCTCAAGGAAATTGTGGGGATTTGAGGCGACGTTGCATGCTTGCACAGGTGACGCACATACGCCCCAATCACGTGCCCTGAGACCAGACGCAATGACTCTGGTGCAGCGACGGCCCTCAACCTGAACCCCTCATTCGTCATCCTCATCCGTCGTCGGGTCTCCAACCGGCGTGCCGTGCATCACCGGCCCGCCCACGGGCCCGACAATGCTGTGGTCCGGTGAAATGGGCCCTGTCACATTCATCGTCAGCGGCGTGGTCAGCAGCAGGCCGCTGTTTACTGCCGGCGCGACCACGCCGGTCGTCACTGCCGTAGCCGTAAGCGTAGCGGATGCAGGCTCAACCGTTGCATCAGCGGCCGCACTCTCTTGCGGCGGCGTGGCTGTGCCAGTGGGCCTGCCACCGGTGGGCGTGCCGTCGTTCAACACCGGCACACACGCGCCAATCAGCAACAATGCAACGGCCGGCAGCAGCCGCAGCCCAAAGCGTGCAGAATGTATCATCGGCTTGCCTTTCTGAACGAACCCATACGTGCTGCTCACAAGACGCAGCCGCGCCTCCGAATGTTGCATGCGCTGCGCGGATCAAGAGCGACCGCCGGCAGTGGACGTCTTGCGACGACGTTTGCGTCACACTCCATTCACCATCATAATTGCTGCCCCACCCTACTCAGCGCAACCGTGCAAGATGCCGCAAAGGAGTGAATCCATGGCTGCAGGCACAGGCACGAAAGACGACCCCTGGCAGTTGCTGACGCCACCCGGCACGTCGAACTACACCATCTACCGGGATGACAGTCACACCCCGCCGCGCCTTGTTTGCACGGTGGGGGGCACGGTGCTCCATTACGACGTGCGCTGCATTGCGGACCTGCACACCATGCTCAAGCAGCATGGTGATTGGCTGGAACTGGGCAGCGCCCAGCGCGGTGATCTCGTGGAGCTGC
>CAYRVP010000083.1:0-17945 GCA_964427845.1 uncultured Caldilineaceae bacterium | reverse complement strand
CCGCTATTTTCCTGCCAAAATACTGTGCGCATGGTCACTCCAAGCTATACACCGGGTACGCAGATGACGCTGACTTGACGGACAAATCCGGACTGTGTCAACAGTGTCAACTGTGTCAACAATGTCGACAGTGTACGGATGAGTACGGGTAAAAAAAACACCCTCTGGATGAGCCAGAGGGTGCGCACAGATCACATGGATCCGCTTTCACCGGCTGCCTGAGAGGGCAGGGGTGGGACGCCTGGCTGGGCTCGATGGACGTTGGGGCAAGCACTTGCAGGTTGTCTGCATGGGGCCAAAGGCCACAAGTGACAATCTGCCGACGCTTGCTCAACCGTGCACCGGGGCTCCAGTCGGTTGCCGGGCCGGCGCAGTCTGCACGCCGGTCCACTCTGCAAGAGAGTCTGTCGGATAAGGTTCGGGCTGCGGCGCGTCAGTCAATGGGATGCGGCGCAACCCGAAGAACGAGATTAACACACGCGTGTGATGCTGTCAAAAGTAGGCGCAGAGCGACACGTTCGGCGTACATGGCCAAAGCGCGCGTAAAGTCGTGCCGGCATGACTTGGCCCGTGCTTCTGGTCTTCTCTTTTCCAGGAGTCAATATGCTCGAGCGACTCCAAAACAATTTCCTGTATGTTCTTTGAAAACATACAGCAGTTCCGCAGGATTCCAATGGTCTCGACTGGCTATCATGGTAGAAACAGGTGAACACCAAGCTCATTCAAGGCGTTATCTTTCTTGTGCCATTTCAAGCAATCAACCAGGTATGGAATTGTGAACTTTCTATGATTGCTTACCGTTGTTTGCACAATTACAGCATATGCTTCGCCGGCCTGAGGATCGGCCGATCGTCACGTCCGCCGGACCTTCGACGCCGAGTGCACAATGACAGGGACTTCGAATCTGGTTGGCCATGACGGACTCTTGCGAGGCGTCGCCTTCCACAGCGTGCACTCCCGCGCACATATGTCATTAAGTCAGGGAAATGATGACTGAAAACCTGTTGACCCACAAGCCCTTCACGAGAGCAGATCGCCGCTCACCCTTTGGTCTGCCGAAGGGTCCGCTGTACGGTCTGTTGATCGTGATCGTCTTCCTTACACTGGCGCTGATCGCGCAGCCGCACCACCCTGAGCCCTGGTTTGACGAAGGCCTTAACCTGAGCACGGCCGAGCAGCTTGCCAAGAACGGGCTGTACGCTCTTCCCAGCAGCGACGGCGCGCGCGTGCTGGACCCTGCGATACAGACCGGGCCGACTGTACTGCTCCCAATTGCCGCGGTCTTCAAGCTCTTTGGGTCGGGTATTTTGCAGGCCAGAATATTCATGGCCGTTCTCTCGGCCATTGTGCTGCTGCTCTACTTTAAAACGGCGCGCAATCTGCATGGCTCGAACGGTGTCGCGCTCGTTGCCAGCGTTCTGCTGCTGCTGGGCGCGCGCGAACCCTATGGGAGCTATCTGTTCTTGGCTAGACAGGCTTTGGGGGAAGCGCCCGCGCTTGGCTTCCTGCTGGGCGGGGTGCTGCTGCTGTGGAAGGCGATTGAGCTGTCACCAGGGCGCGCACGGTGGCCCTATATGGCGGCGGCTGGTCTATGTTGGGGTCTTGCTGCGGTTACGAAATCCCAACTCCTGATTATCCTGCCTGTGGCGCTTGCAGCACTTGCACTGCTGGACATGTGGCACTACAAGAAGGTGGGATTCATGGCCTTTGTAGTGGCTGGTCTCAGTGCTGCAGCCGTCATTGCATCATGGTACGCCGCACAGATAGCCATCGTCGGCCTGGACCAGTTTCGGGCCAATGCAGCCATCCTGCGTGAGGGATTTTCGGTGCACATTGTCAGTTTGAGTTTGCACAACTTCAGGCGGGCGGCGGGGGTGATCTGGCGATCAGGATGGTTGCTTCTTGGCCCGGCCTCCATGCTTTGGTCGCTGTGGTATGCGCGCCGCAGCAACAGTCGTGGCTTTCAGCATGCCACGATATTGTGCATCCTTGTCGCCGGGCTTTTCTGGTATCTCTTTCTCTCAATCGGGTGGTCGCGCTACGCCTTTTATCCGCTTGTGCTCACGCCCCTGCTCGCCGCGGGCGCATTGGCGGCCTTCTGGAGCGCAGCTTCAGAGTGGCTGTCACGCTCTTTCGCGCCGGCGCAGCGCTGGGTTCTCATTGGCGCGTCAACGGCAATTCTGGTCCTGGGCGGCACTGGCACTTCGGTACGATTCGACAACCGATCTTCGGATGACTTTGAGGCCATGCGCACTATTCTCGCCACGCTACCCCAGGACGCTGTGATCGAGACGTGGGAATGGGATATCGCCATCGACATGCCAAACCAGTTCCATTACCCGCCAACGCCTGTCACCAACGCCTACACGGAGCAAACATACTTTGGCGTGCGTTTGCCCGCCAACCTCTACAACCCATGCCAATTTAAACCCGATTTCCTGCTGGTGGGGCCATTTGGCAGCTGGACAGGAATCTACGAGGATTTGACCGCTACGTTGCCCCGCCTTGCTCAAAACGACTCCTATGCGCTCTACAGGTTTGAGCCTGCGAGTTGCAGCGGCGCCAGGGGATGAGCCTGAGGGCGCCCTAGGCGTCGCGGCGCTGGTCCTCGCGCCGCCGCTTGCGCGCCTCACGGCGTGAGGCCGCATCACCCACCGGCGCCGTGCTGTGCGGCGCTTCCAGTTCAGAGGCGGGCACGCGCTCCACAACGCCCTCATCCGCCGATTGGCGAATTGCGAAGCCCGGAGGCACCAGCAGGTAATCCTCGGCGGGCCAGTCACCATGGACAAGCTGCGTAATCAGGCGGCGGTTGCCCGGCACGCGCTCGTAGACCCACCCCTCGGCCGCCGCCTTCTTCTTCGCCTCGGCCTCAAAGCGATCGAGTTCACCAAGCCCGGTGTCGATAAAGGCGGCGCGCGTGTAATGCCTGGCCCAGCGCTGCATCTCCTCGCGCAGCAGGTCGGCCGTCTCCACGCCCCACCTGGCCACCCAGGCGTCGTACTCGGCCTCCGCCTCGCCAATGCCCGCGGCGCCCAGCCCCACGGATTGCCCCGGCTCCTGGCGCTCCATGTAGTCGGTGCTGTACCAGTAGGTGCCGGGGTGGCGGTCGAATTCGGCCTGGTAGCGGGCGCGCGAGCCAAGATAGAGCGTAATGCAGTCGTGGGCGCGAGCCATCACGATGGGCGTGTGACGCGCCACAAGCGACGCCGTGGAGAGGCCGCACAACCCGTAGGCAAGCAGGATCGCGTCGCATGCGCCTGGCTCGATGGCGTCAATCTCATCCTGAAGCGTGCGGCGCAGCAGCTTGGGCGTGTTATGCAGCCCCTGGCGGAAGAGGCGCACGGTGACGCCGTGGGGTGAGGTGGCCGCGGCCGCATAAACCGAACGAGCCAGCGCCTCACAGGTAAGTGCGATCAATCGTGCCAAGGGAATCTCCTGTCCGCGTGCGTTCTTCGCCGGCTTAACACCCAATGCTTGCAGCCTCGCTCCGGGTACGGGAGCGAGGCTGCAAGCATTGCCAACGGCACAAATCCCGCAGCCAGCAAACCCACCAGACACTACGAAGTCCACAGCGGATCTGCGCGGCTCTCGCTTGTCACCTACCCAACAGCCCGCCTAGCAGGCTGCCCAGGTCATTCTTGTCCTGGCTGCCACTTTCGCTGCTGTTGCCGCCGCCCAGAAGCCCGCCTATCAGACTGCCCAGGCCGCTGTCTGCTTGGCTGCCGCCACCGCCCAGTAGATCGCCCAACAGCCCGCCCAGGCCGCTGTCTGCCTGGTTGCTTCCGCCGCCACCCAGCAGTCCGCCGAGCATGCCGCCCAGGCCGCTGTCTGCCTGGCTGCCGCTTCCACCGCCCAGCAACGCGCCCAGGGGGCTGTCCTGGCCCAGAAGCAGGGCGGCCAACCCGCCTGAACCCGTATTCGATTGCCTGGCATCGCGACTCAGCGCGCCCATAACGAGCGGCGCCAACGCAGCCAACACGCTGCTCATCTGATTGGTGCTGATGCCTGCTGTGCGCGCCAGCCCTTGCTCCACGTCCTGTTGTTTGTTGCCCAGAATGTGGCCGACGATCTTGTTGCCTTGCTGGACGTCGCCACCCGCCGCCATGTAACCGGCAATGTCGTCCAGGATATTACCGTCGTGATCCTTGTCAAGCGCATCCATGATCGACTGCGCCTGCTGCGGATTGGCGGCGTTGATACCCAGACCGGCGAGTAGTGTAGGCAGCGCTGCGGCGACCGAACGCTGCGCCGTGGCTTCGTCCACACCTGTCTGATCTGCAACCTGACGAACGTTCTGCGCTGACAACAACTGCTGTGCAAGTGTCTTTACGTTGCTTGTGGCCATAGTTGGCTCTCCTCATCCGTCCATAACAGCAATACATGCGATTGGCGTGGGCCCCTTCATGAAAGCCGGAGTGCGCTGCGCAGGCTCACTCCCCTGCGTGGAGCAGGCGAGTCATTCGGGGAAGCCCATGTGCATGGCAGTGAGCGGAGACGGCATCCCTGCCGAGTACCTTGCTGGGCGCGACACTGCGTATAATAGATGAAACGCACAGTGCGGCGCAATGGCAGGTACGGGGTGATTCGCTTGGCAGTTGACGCAAACACCGCCTCTTTGCGGCGCCATATCTTTCTATGCGCCGCGCAATGCAGTCATGAAAGAATAGATTCGTATGCCCTGCCTTCAACTGAGCGGCCCCACCTTGTCGGCCGACGGCGTCATCCGCCCCATGACCATCACCCTGCGCGACGGTCGCATCGCTGACCTGCGCACAGGCCTCGACCCCGCGGCCGACCTGACAACCGAGGGCGTGATCGCCCCTGGCTTCATTGACCTGCAACTGAATGGCGGGTACGGTTGCGACTTCACAATTGACCCGGCCACGATTGCGCACGTGGCCGCGCGCCTGCCTGAGACGGGCGTTACGGGCTTCGCGCCCACCTGCATCACGTCGCCAATTGATTCCTATGCGGGCTGGCTGGAGGGCGCAGTCGAGGCGTCGCACGCGGCGCGCGGCGCGCAGGCGCTGGGATTTCACCTTGAGGGCGTCTACTTCAGCCACCAGAAAATGGGCGCACACAACCCCGCCTACATGCGTGCGGTGGATGTGGACGAAATCCTCACGCGCTACGCCGCCAGCCCCTCCGTGCGCATTGTGACGCTTGCACCCGAATTGCCCGGCGCGCTTGACGCGATCCGCGCGCTCAAGGCGCGCGGCGTCATCGTGAGCATGGGCCACTCCAACGCGACCTTTGCCGAAGCGCAGGCAGCGATTGACGCGGGCATCGGCTGGGGCACGCACCTCTTTAACGCAATGCGCGACTTGAAGCACCGCGAGCCGGGGATTGCCGCCGCACTGCTATTGAGCGACGTGCCCGTAGGAATGATTGTGGATAGCGTCCACCTGCACCCAGCGATTGTGCAGATGGCCTACCGCCTGAAGGGTCCAGCGGGGATTACGCTGGTGACCGACGCCATGGCCGCCATGGGGATGCCACCGGGCGTCTTCAATTTGGGCGGCTACTCGGTGATCGTGGACGAACAGGGCGCGCATCTGGAGAACGGCACAATTGCGGGCAGCGTCCTCACCATGGACGGCGCGGTGCGCGCACTGCTTGCGCAGAGCGGCTGTACGCTCGCCGAGGCGCTGACCATGGCGTCGCGCACCCCCGCCGACCTGCTGGGCATGGCCCACAAGGGGCGCATTGCCCAGGGGGCCGACGCCGACCTTGTTTTGCTCGACGCCAACGTGCACGTTCAGGCCACACTTGTGCGCGGCGAAATCGTCTACGCCCGTCCTGAGTGAGAATCTACACTCGTACGCGGATGACGCGGATCGAACGCAGATCGAGTCAGCGTAAGTCCGCGTTCAATCCGCGCCATCCGCGTACTGGACAGTGCCCATTCGGACACCGGAACCATGAGCGATCCACAGTACATCCTGGGTGTTGACGGCGGCGGCACGAAGACCGCTGCGCTGCTGGCCACGGCCGCTGGTGACGTGCTGGGCGTGGGCTATGGCGCGTCCTCAAACCATCAGAAGGTGGGCTTTGCGGCCGCAGTGCAGGCGCTGGTGGAGGCCGAAACGAGCGCATGGCGCGCGGCGGGGCTGCCCCCGCAGCCGGCGGCGGCCATCTGCCTGGGGCTCTCGGGCGTGGATCGCGATGAGGATCAGCAGATGTGGCTGCGCTGGCTGGCGGAGACGCACCCGCACAGCCGCCACGCCGTCATCAACGACGCCGAACTGGCGCTGGCCGCCGGCACGGATGAGGGCTGGGGCGTAGGCGTCATCTGCGGCACGGGGTCCATCTGCGTGGGGCGCGACCGGGCGGGGCGCGTGGCCCGCGCCGACGGCTGGGGCTTTATCCTTGGCGATGACGGCAGCGGCTACGCACTGGGGCAGGCGGCCATGCGCGCCGTCATGCGTGCCTATGATGGACGCGGACCCGCCACGTTGCTCACCGAAGGGGTTCTGGCGCATTGGTCGCTGCCCAACCCCGAGGCGTTGATTACGGTGGTGTACATAGACGAGGCATCACCGGCACGCGTGGCGTCGCTGGCTGCGGTGGTCAACCAGGCGGCGGAGGCGGGCGACGGCGTGGCGCTGGGGATTCTGCGCCACGGCGGCAGCGAACTGGCCTGCACCATTGGGGCCGTGGTGCGCGCGCTGGCGATGGATGGGCCGGTGCCATGTGCGCTGGCAGGCGGCGTCATCACGGGCAGCCGGATCATGGCCGACTTTCTGGCCGAATCCGCCGTGGTCGCCGGGCTTGAACTGGCGCCCATTACCCTGGTGCACCGTCCCGCCGACGGCGCGGTGCGTCTGGCGCAGCAGTTGCTCGCCACCCGGTGAAAACATCGCGTGGATTTCGCCGCTAGCCACAATCATTTGCAGCACCCTCAAAGCGTGCTATAATCGAGCACAACCTGCTCAGCGCGCCGGCCGTCATGCACTTTGGCAATGGAATGTGTACGGCGCTCGTTCGAGGACACAGACTATGAACTTCCTGCCAGGACCGATGGAATTGGTGTTGATCTTGATCATTGTGGCAATGCTCTTCGGTGTGGGCAAGCTACCCGAGGTTTTTGGCGCGGTGGGCAAGGGCATCAAGGAATTCCGCAAGGAAGCCGGTGACGAACTGTCGCCGTCGAAGTCAACGACCGCCGCGACATCCGCGACCAGCGACGTGCCGGCCGCGCCGGTTGCCACCACCGTTGTGCCGTCGGCGGCTGTATCATCAAACGACAAGGTTGACACAGTGGTGCAGGCGCCGCAGTAGCGCGCCTGACCACAATGCAGGTCCCGCGCTTCCGAAATCAGCACGCGGCGACCTGGCTCTACACAGCCTGAAGACCCGGTTGGCGCGCTGGCCGTGCCCGCCGGGTCCTTTTTTGTGATACGCGCCCGCGCACCCTGGACGCGCGGCGCACCTCCTCCCTCACGCAGCGCACAGAGCAGGCCAATGGGCCATTCTCTCGACTCATGAAGATTCTGCGCTTTCTGCTTCTGGCGCTGGCCGTGACCTTTGCCGCGCTGGCGGCATGGCTCTTCGCGCGCCTGTCGCTGCAAGATGCCATTCCAGTCTGGCTGCTGGCACGCATCCCCTCTCTGATCCGCTACGAGCGCTGGCTGCCGCAGGATCTGCTCACCCTGGCGCAGGCGGCGTCGCTGCTGGCATGTCTCTGCTTTGGCCTGGCTGCCCCGGCGTGGGAAGGTATGGGCGCGCGCCGCGTACGCGCCGCCATCGGCGCCGCGCCCATTGGCAATCGCGCATTCGCACTGCTGTTGCTGGTGGTGATGGCATTGGCTGCTGTGCTGTGGCTGTGGCCCGCGCTCGGCCTCGCCGCGGCGCCGTTCAACGGCTGGCTGCAGACCGGCCTGTGGCTGGCAGGAATTGCACTTGTGCTGGGCATCGCCGCCGTGTTGCAGCGTGCGCGCGATGTGCTGATTTGGGGCGACGATGCAGGTAGCCCCGAACGCGGTTGGCCGCTGCTGATTCCGATTCTGGCACTGGCGGCGTTGCTCTATCTTTGGCGCGGTGCGTGGCTGCCTGCAGTGATTCCACCCGCGACCATTGCCGCCGGGCTGCAGGCGCAGGCGCAGGCCGAGATGGCGCGTAGTGGCCTTGTGGCTGCCGGCCCCTCAGGTCAGCCGTGGCTCGCCACGCTCGTCACAGCGCTGGGGATGGCCACGGCGCGCAACCCCTTTACGGGGCTGTTGTGGGCGGGCAGCGCGACGGCCCTGGCGCTGGTGGCGGCGACGTGGCTGCTGGGGTGCGAACTCTTTCGGCGCGCGCCCGTGCCGGGCGTGGATGACGACGGTCGACGCCCTGCGCTGCTGGCGGCGCTGGCCACAGCGATCCTGCTGCCTTTGATGCACCTGGCGCGGTTGCCCACCTTTCTGGCGCCGGTGCTCTGGGGCACGCTGGGGCTATGGGCGCTGCTGCGCGCCACGCGCACAGGCAGTTTTCCCATGGCTGCAACGGCTGGGCTATTTGGCGGACTGGCGCTGTTCGTGCGTCCAAGCGGGCTTGTGCTCGCGGGCGCCGGTGCGTTTGCCTGGCTGAGCCTTGCGCTGCTGCGCAGGCAACTGCTTGCCCCCGCAGCGGGTGGCATCGGCTGGCGCGGCTTCTGGCTGTGGCTGGCGGCGCTATTGGTGGCCGCCGCGCCCGGCCTGTGCCTGGGCAACTGCGCCGCAGCCGGCGCGGCCGTAGGCTGGACGGCGGGGCTGGATGGCTTTGCACAAGGGGCAATCAAGGCGATCGCAGCGTTCAACATCGTCATCACGCAGCCGCTGGTTGCGCCCGTGCCCGCGCTTGTTGGACCCTTGCTGGGTGCGCTCTTCCTGTTGGCGCTGGGTGGGCTGCTCTTCCACGTGGACCAACCCCTGGGGTGGATTCTGCTCGGCTGGCTGGCGCTTGGCGTTGTCGCCGCAGCGCCCTTTTCGCAATCGAATGTGATCAACGGTGGTCTGGCCGTGCTCTTGCCCGCGTGCGGCCTGGCGCTCGCCTGCGCGCTCGACCGCATACGAGCGTCGCTCGAGCGCAGCCTGGGGCCGTGGGTGCGTTCGCCAGCCACGCTGGCAGCGGTGGGGCTGCTGCTGCTGGCGGCGCTCATCAATGTGCGCGACTATCCCGCCGACCTGGGCGCCCAGCCCGATGCGACCATTGCGACGGCGCGCACAGTGGCGCAATTGACACCCTCGGGCGCGCCGATTGCGCTCTTCGCTGAGGACGCCTCCACCGCCTGGAATGCGCCCGCTATCCGCCTCGCCACAGCCGGGACGCCCGCCGAGCAACTGCTGCCGCCCATTGCCACAGGCGATCCCGCCGCGTGGCCCTCCACCCTGCCCGCAGGCACGCATCTGCTCCTGCCGCCGGAGCCGGGCCGCCGGACGCTGCTGCTGGCGCAGCAACGGTATCCAGGTGGCGCCCTGCAGGTGGTGCGCGATGCGCACGCCAACCCGGCACTCTATGTGTACACGCTGGGGGAATGAGGGGGCCGAATGACTGGTTGACTGGTGGACTGGTTGACTGGTTGACTGGTTGACTGGTGGACTGGTTGACCAGTTGACCAGTTGACCAGTCCACCAGTCCACCAGTCCACCAGTCAACCAGTCAACCAGCCGCCCATGCACCGGTTTGGCAGGTGACATGGCCAGGGGTATACTGAATATCGTTTTGCTGCCACCGGGCAGGGCCATGCCGCCCGCACCGTATGCGCCCCTGGCCGGGGGTGAAGAGAGAGACAAGACCATGACATTTTCGGACTTTATGATGATTGCCACCATGATCATCGCCGTGGTGCTGATTGTGCTTGTGATTGTGCAGGGGCAGACCTCCAGCAGCCTCGGCAGCATGTTCGGCGGCAGCGATATTTACCGCACGCGCCGCGGCATTGAAAAGACGATGTTCAACGTCACCTTTGCGGTGTCCGCCCTCTTCCTCCTCTTTGCACTGGTTGCAGTTGCCTTCGAATAGGCAAGCGCGCACGCGGGGCGCACGCGCTCACTGCGTGTGCATGCCCCGGCGGCGCACTGTCGCTGCGCTCCCTGCAGCCGGCTTAGCGTCTGCAGCCTGCGGCTTTTGTGCAATGACCCCACACCACCTTCCGTGTCCATTCGTCCACCCATGAGCACCGGCGCGCAGCTTTCGCCGGCCACATCCATCGGCAGGCACATACGCTGGCAGGTGCTTCTCGCCCTGGCCGGTGTGCTCATTCTGACCACGCTGCTGGGCTATTCGGCTTACAATGTGGCCACGGTAATGGTCCCTGCCGAGGGGGGTGTCTTCCGCGAAGGCGTCGCCGGCAATCCCAAGTACATCAATCCACTTCGCTGTGACGTGACCGAGGTTGACTATGATCTCTGCGCGCTGCTCTTTCGGGGGCTCACGCGCACCGATAAGAACGGCCGCGCGATGCCCGATGTGGCCGAATCCTGGACGACCTCAGGCGATGGCCTCATCTACGACTTCCGCCTCAAGGAAGATCAGTACTGGGACGACGGCGAGCCGGTGACCGTGGATGACGTCGTCTTCACCGTGGGCATACTGCAGGACCCCGACGTCTACAGCCTGCCCGCGCTCTCCAGCCTGTGGCAGGCGGTGCAGGTGAGCAAGGTGGATGATCGCACGGTGCGCTTCACACTGCGCGAGGTCTTTAGTCCTTTCCTCGACTACACCTCAATTGGGCTGCTGCCGCGCCATATCTTTGCCACGGTGCCGCCTGCGGACATTGCCACCAAACTCAACACCACGCCCATTGGCAACGGCCCCATGAAGGTGCAGGAGATGGCGGCCGACCACATTTCACTTGCGGCCAACCCCTTCTACGCCGGCAAGAAGCCCTACATGGATACACTGGACCTGCGCTTCTATCCCGACCACCCCAGCCTCTTCCCCGCCTTTGCAGCGGGCGAGATCGATGGCATCAGCCGCGTTCTACCCGAATCGATGCCCGAGGCGATTGCGCGCGACGATCTGCAGCTCTTCTCGAGCGCGCAGCCCAGCTACATCAATATCACCCTCAACCTCGACAACCCCAACGCACCCTTCTTCCAGGAGAAGGAGGTGCGCCAGGCGCTGCTCTACGGCCTTAACCGCGAGGCGCTCATTCAGGATGTGGCGGCAGGCCAGGGCATCATCGCCCACAGCCCCATTTTGCCCGACAACTGGGCTTTCAACCCCAACGTAACGCGCTATGCATATGACCCCGACAAGGCGCGCGCACTGCTTGACGCCGCAGGCTGGGTCGACACCAACGGCGACGGCATTCGCGAGAAGGATGGCCGCCCGCTCCAATTCGTACTGCACACCAATGATGATGCGACGCGCTCGGCGCTGATCGCGCGCATTGCCCAGGATTGGGCGCAAATTGGCGTTTTTGCGCAGGCCACCCCGGTAACCTTCGCGGGGCTCGTCAATGACCTGCTCGCGCCGCGCACCTTCGAGGCCGTGCTTATCGGCTGGGAGACGCCGGGCGACCCTGACCCCTATCCCTTGTGGCACAGCACGCAGGTCGCGGGCGCCGGCCAGAATTACAGCGGCTGGAAGAATGAGCAGGCTGACCGCGTGATGGAGAAGGCGCGTGCCGAACTGGATGAGAGCAATCGGCGCGAGCTTTACGGCGAATTCCAGCAGGTCTTTGCCGACGAGGCGCCCGCGCTGTTGCTCTATTACCCGGTTTTCACCTACGGCGTGAGCACAAGCGTAAACAATGTGCAGATGGGTGCGCTCAATCACCCCTCGCAGCGTTTTGAGAGCTTTGCCGACTGGTACGTGGAGACCAGGCGTGTGCCCACCACGCAGGCTGAGGGGCTGGAAGCGCCCATGCCGCCGGCGGGAACGACAGAGACGGCGGGGAGTGGGAAGTAGGCAGCGGGCAGCGGGGAGTGGGGAGTAGGCAGTGGGTCAACACCCTGTTTCCTACTCCCGATTGCCCACTCCCCACTGCCCGGTTTGCCACATTTGACAGCACCGCGCGCGCGTGGCATAATTCGCGCTTGCAGGTTCAGGTGTGCCGCAGTGGCGGAATTGGCAGACGCGCTACGTTCAGGTCGTAGTGAGCTTACGCTCATGGGGGTTCAAGTCCCTCCTGCGGCACCACCAGGGTAGCTGGAGCCCGTTTGACAAAGGGCTCCAGTTTTGTTTTACTGAGCATGTGCAGGGTGCCTTGCACCCGGCGCGCAGCAGCTTGCAGTGGGCCACTTCGTCACCGTTCATCGCAGCCGGGCGCCCATGTCCGCATCACAACTCCCAAGCCAACCGAGTGTACCGCAACCGCGCAGCAGCGTGCGTCCGCTGCTGCTGCTTGTGATTGGCCTGTGCCTGCTCTTCATCGTCACCTATGCGCTGCGGTTGGATGCGCGCGACCGTATGGAAGCGGCGCTTGTGACGCAGCGGCAGATTAACGTCGAGGCGGCGGCGCGCGGCGCTGCGCTGGAAAAGCAACTGGCGGACGCCGCCAAGCCCAGCTACCTGGACAAGATTGCGCGTGACACACTCAAACTGGTCAAGCCGAACGAAACGCGCCTCGTGCCCGTAGGCGGCGGTGCGGCCAGTGCTGCGCCCGCGGTTGCCGAAGCAACGATGCCATCGCTGCCCATCTGGCGACAGTGGCTGATTTTCCTCTTTCCACGCAACTGAAGACGCGCGCCATAGACAACGAAGCGAGGCGTCCGCATGCGGACGCCTCGCTTCGTTGTCTATGGCGTTCAGTGCAGCCGCTGCGCCTAGAGCGCGTTGGCAGCGAGCATCGAAACGTGTACGGACGTACGCGCGCTGCGGATTCCCTCGAGCATTGCCTCGTGGATCAGGCCGTTGGAAGCGACGAAACCGGGGCCGCCGAAGCGCCACGGTGCGCCCGTGTAGTCCGTCACGCGGCCGCCCGCTTCGGTCACCATGAGGGCGCCAGCGGCTGCATCCCACGGGTTGAGCCAACCCTCCCAAAAGCCCTCCAACATGCCCGCAGCCACTTCTGCAATGTCGAGTGCGGCCGCGCCCAGCACGCGCAGCGCCTGAGCCCGTGGCGAGAACCAGGCGAACTCGGCATTATTGTTGTCGTCTGCTTCGCCGGCATGGTAGGGAAAGCCCGTGGCCAACAACGACGTGCGCAGCGTGTCGGCGCGGCTCACCGCCAGCCGTTTGTCCGCCGCACCTGGCTCGCGCAGCCATGCGCCCTTGCCCACCTCGGTCCAGTAGATGCGCCGATACGGCATCTGTACAGTAACGCCCAGCACCGTCTGATCCTGTGCGATGAAGGCAATGTTGACGGCGCTGTAACCCAGGTTGTGGGCAAAGTTCACCGTGCCGTCAATGGGGTCCACGAGCCAATATGTGGCTTGTGTGGAGCGCGTATTGCTCTCCTCACCCCAGAAGCCCGCGTTGGCGTCCAGTTGGTGGAGTTCGGCGCGCAGCAGCTTCTCGCTGGCAATGTCGGCCTCGGTGACGAGGTCGGTTTCAATGCGTTTGCTCCTGACATTCTGCAAACCGGCGTTTTGCATGGCCTGCACCATGTCGGCGGCGCGGCATGCCACTGTGATCACATCGGCAACGTTAACCATGCAGCAATCGAGTGCTTTCCAGGGGTTGGCGCGCCCGCGCGCGCAGTGAGTGTGCGATGTATCGGTTCGCGATCAGGTCAGATCCTGGTCCGCGGTCAAGTCATGTTCGTCGTCGCGAAGGTCTTCGCGGTATAGCATGCGTCGCCGCTCGCGCTCCTCGTAGACGGCCTTGCGAATCAGTTCGCGCACGGTGACAGGGTCCTTGACGTTGTAGAGGATCTTCTCGGGCGAAGTAGCATCGCCACTGATGATTGTGATGTCGCCGATGTCAAACATGCGCTCGCCCACGTTCTGTGTCACCTTTGTGTCGCGCACGCGCACCAGCTCGATCTCCTCGATCTGGTTGGAGACGACGCCGTGGATAACGCGCAGCCGCTGCGAGGTCAGTTCGTAGATGCGGCCAATGGTCATATAGGGGCGACCGCGCCAGAGGAGCACCTCTTGGTTGGAACTGGCAGGTGGCACGCTGTCGAGCAGTTCCGCCCCCCTCTTTGAGGAGGACGCGGCGCGGCTCGTGTCGGTGGCCTCCTGGCGCGGGTCGCTGACGGGCGCGGGTGGCAACGGCCATTCCACGGTGCTGGGTAATGCCGCAGCAGCCCCTGCCGCGGGCGCCATATAGTCGGGCGTTTGCTCGTCGAGCGTGGCCACCAGCCCGGCAAAGACGCCGTCGGCGATGGCATCGATGAGCGGGTCGAGGTCCGCCTGCGGCACGCTGGAGAAGGGCGCGCTTCTGTCGGTCAGAGACTTGTTGACTGAGTCGGCTACAATCCGGCGAAATTCGTCGCGTTGCATGGGCATTTCTCCTCGGCGCTATGTGGGGACGATTGAGCAACACAGCGTGGTGCAAATGATAGCATCAGCCAGAGGCGGGTGCAACAGCGGTGGGCAGCGGGGAGTGGGGAGTAGGGAGTAGGGAGTAGGGAGTGGGCAGTGGGCGGTCGAGTAATTGATGATTGATGACTGATGATTGGCCCACACGGTGACCGAGTCGCGAGTGGGCCAATCATCAGTCATCAATCATCAATTACTCGACCGCCCACTCCCCACTCTCCACTGCCTACTCTCGCAACGCGCGCAACTCCTCGAAGAGCTGCTTTTGCTTGGCGCTGAGTTTGGTGGGCAACTGCACGTCGGCCACGGCCAGTATGTCGCCGCGCTGGTCGGGATTGCGCAGGTGCGGCATCCCCAGGCCGCGCAGGCGGAAGGTGCGCCCGTTCTGGCTGCCCTCCGGCACGGTAAGCGCTACCGGGCGCTCCAGCGTAGGCACCTGCACCTCGCCCCCCAGGAGTGCAGTGTAGAGATCCACCGGCACATGTACGCGCAAGTTGTCATCTTCGCGCGAAAAGAGGTTGTGCGGCAGCACCTCCACGCGCAGCAGAATGTCACCCATGCCCCCTTCGCCCTTGACGCGCACCTTGGAGCCGGTCTTGACGCCGCGCGGGATAGTCACCTCGATGCGCTTGCCGTCGGGCTCCTGCAGGAGGCGCGTGCTGCCTGCGAGCGCTTCTTCGAGCGTGATCTGCACAGCCACCTCGCGCAAGGGCGGCGTGACTGTGCGCGTATCAAAGCCCATGCCGCCTCGGCTGCTGCGCCCCTGACGCTGCCCCCCAAAGAGGCTGTCGAAGATGGTGCTGTAGCCGCTCGCGCCGCCGCTGCCAAAGAGTTGCTCGAACTCTTCGGGGCTCATGTTCATGCTCTGGCGGCCGCCCTGGCCGCCGAAGCCGCCGTAACCCTGCTCGGCGCCCCCCTGGCCCCCAAAGCCGTAACGGGCGAAGTCGTCGGGGTTGACACCTGAGCGCGCATATTGCTCCCAGTTCGCGCCAAAGCGGTCATACTGCTTGCGCTTCTCTTCATCCGAAAGCACCGAGTAGGCCTCATTGATCTCCTTGAAACGCTGCTCGGCGCTCATGTCACCCGCGTTCTTGTCGGGGTGGTACTTCTGCGCAAGCTTGCGGAAGGCCTTCTTGATTTCCTGTTCGGTCGCCGTCGTGGAGACGCCCAGCGTCTTGTAGTAGTCCACATTTGCCATGGTTGATTCTCCTTGCGCGCCCTGGTCAGGCCGAGCGCTCCTGGCTCACAATCACGCGCGCCGGGCGGAGCAAACGGTCGCCCTCAGTGTAACCCGATTGGACAACGTGCGCCACGTGGCCCGGCGGCGTTGTTTGGGAGACGACCTGACCCACGGCTTCATACCGTTCGGGGTCAAAGGCCTTGCCCAGCGGCGCCTGCGGCTCCACACCATAGCGGCGCAGCGTATCGAGAAAGGCGCGCAGCGTGGATTCGATGTTGCCCACGAAGGCGCCGCCTGCCGGGTCGCTGCGCAGCGCGTCGGCATGCTGCAGCGCAAGCTCCAGATGGTCGGCGAGTGGGAGCATGTCGCGCAGAATGGTGTGGCGCGCTTCGCCGATTTCGGCAGTGGCGCGCTGCTCCCAGCGACGGCGCAGATTCTCCACCTCGGCCTGCAGGCGCGTGTAGCGATCCTGCCAACGCTCGCGCTCGGGCTCGGCGGTGGCGGCTTCGGTGGATTTGAGCGCCGCCTTGGCCCACATGAGTTCCGACTGCGTCTGTTTCAGGTCCTCGCCCTGCTTGTGCAGCGCCTCGTTCTTGATGGCAAGTTCGCTGCTGCGTGCGGCCAGCTCTTTGGCCTGTATGTCGGCGTTGGCCTTCAAATCCAGGAAGGCGGCGCGCAGCTTTTCATAGTCATCGAGCGTTGGCCCCATCTGCTGCGGTGCAGGGCGTCGCCGATTGGGTGGCCCATAGATGTCGTACATGCTTTCTCCTAAACAATGGGCGGAGCCGGAGCCCCGCCCATTGAACGTATTTCTCTGACAACCTGCCGGACTGCCGGCACGCTAGACGGAGCGGTACTCGCCTTCGACCACATCCTCGTCGGGAGTCTGGCCGTTTTCACTGCCTGTGCTGCCCCCCATGTCGCCGCCCATGCCGCCCATGCCGCCCATGCCATCGCCATCGGCGCCGGTTTGCTGGTAGGCCTGCTGCGTAAGCGCGTGGCTGGCCTGCTGCAGGCGGTCCGTGAGCGTGCGGATGTTGCTCAGATCTTCGGTCCCCCGTGCAGCGCGCAACTCTTCGATTACCTGCTCAATCTGGCCGCGGTCGTTGACGGGCACCTTGTCGCCCAGGTCGCGCAGCGACTTCTCGGTGACGTACATCAAGTTGTCGGCATTGTTGCGTGCCTCGGCCAAATCGCGCGCCTTCATGTCGGCGGCTTCATTGGTCTTGGCATCGCGCACCAGCTTCTCCACTTCCTCGGTCGAGAGGTTGGTGGAAGCGGTAATCTTGACGCTTTGCTCGCGGCCGGTGGCCTTGTCCTTGGCCACCACATGCAGAATGCCGTTGGCGTCGATGTCAAAGGTCACCTCAACCTGAGGCACACCACGCGGCGCCGGCGGAATGCCATCCAGGCGGAAGTTGCCCAGCGTCTTGTTGCCGCCGGCAATGGGGCGCTCACCCTGCAGAATATGGATGTCCACCGCCGTCTGGCTGTCGGCCGCGGTGCTGAAGACCTCGGTCTTCTTGGTCGGAATCGTCGTATTGCGCGGGATAAGCACAGTCATCACGCTGCCCAGCGTCTCCAGGCCCAGGCTCAGCGGCGTCACGTCGAGCAGGAGCAGGTCGCTGACTTCGCCACCCAGCACACCTGCCTGAATGGCGGCGCCCACGGACACCACTTCGTCGGGGTTCACACCCTTGTGCGGGTCCTTGCCTGTCAAGCTGCGCACGAGATCCTGCACCATGGGCATGCGCGTAGAGCCGCCCACGAGCACCACTTCATCCAGATCCTCGGCCTTGATCTTGGCATCCTTGAGCGCATTGATGAAAGGCGCCTTGGTGCGCTCGAGCAGGTCGGCGGTCAGTTGCTCGAACTTCGAGCGGGAGAGTGTGACAGCCAGATGCTTGGGACCGCTGCTGTCGGCCGTAATGAAGGGCAGATTGATCTCGGTCTGCGGCAACTGCGAAAGCTCGATCTTGGCCTTCTCGGCCGCCTCGCGCAAACGCTGCAGTGCCTGGCGATCCTGGCCCAGGTCAATGCCCTGCTCCTTGCGGAACTCATCGGCCAGCCAGCGCACAACGCGCTCGTCCCAGTCGTCACCACCCAGGTGAGTATCGCCATTGGTGGACTTGACTTCGATGACGCCATCACCCACTTCGAGCACGGAGACGTCAAAGGTGCCGCCGCCCAGGTCAAAGACGAGAATTGTCTCGTTGTTCTTCTTGTCGAGGCCATAGGCCACGGCTGCGGCCGTGGGCTCGTTGATGATGCGCAGCACTTCAAGGCCGGCAATCTGCCCGGCATCCTTGGTGGCCTGGCGCTGGCTGTCGTTGAAGTAAGCCGGGACGGTGATGACGGCCCGTTCCACCTTT
>CAYRVP010000082.1:0-18466 GCA_964427845.1 uncultured Caldilineaceae bacterium | reverse complement strand
CGGGCCTGCCCACGCGCACCGGGCAGACGGATATCCTTTCGACCTACTACCTGAGCCACGGCGACACCCGCCACGTGCTGCTCTTCCCAGCCACACCCAAAGAAGCGTTCGAGATGGCGGGCACTGCTTTCGATCTGGCCGAACATCTCCAGACGCCGATTTTCGTGCTGAGTGACCTGGACCTGGGGATGAACCTGTGGGTGAGCGACGAGTTTGAATACCCCGAAGCGCCGCTGGACCGCGGCAAGGTGCTCACCGCCGAGGACTTGAAGGCGCGCGCCGGCAAATGGGGGCGCTACCTCGATGAGGACGGTGACGGCATTGGCTATCGCACGCTGCCGGGCACGCGCCACCCCATGGCTGCCTACTTCACACGAGGCACGGGCCACACGCCCTACGCCACCTACTCGGAGAGGCCCGAGGATTGGGAGAACAATCTGCTGCGCCTGCGCCGCAAGTTTGATACGGCACGCGACCTGGTGCCCGCACCGGTGGTGGAGGAAGTGGCCGGCGCGCGCATCGCCATCATCAGCCTGGGGAGCAACGACGGGGCCGTTCAGGAGGCGCGCAGCCGTTTGCGTGCTGCAGGCATCGAGACGAGCTACCTGCGCGTGCGCGCGTTGCCCATCAACCAGACACTGCGTTCCTTCACTTCAAAGTACGACACTGTGTATGTCATTGAAAACAACTTCGACGGGCAGCTCCACAACATCCTGTGCAGCGAGATGCCAATGCACGCCGCCAAGCTCATCAGCGCGAGCAAGTGCGACGGCATGCCCCTGTCGGCCCGCTGGATTACCGAACAGATCAACAAGTAGCGCGCCTGCGTGACGCGGAGGAATTGACTATGAGCAGCAATCTCGAAACAAGCACTTCTGCGGGGGCCGCCAAGGCGCGTCCGGCGGCAGCACCGAAGCTGAACCTCGTCGGCCTGGAAAAGACCGAATACAAGGGCGGCAACAGCACCCTGTGCAATGGCTGTGGACATGATTCGATTAGTGCGCGCATCATCAATGCCGCGTGGGATTTGGGGCTGGAACAGTCGCAGGTCGTCAAGTTCAGCGGCATCGGTTGCAGCAGCAAGACGCCGGCCTACTTCCTGGGCCAGAGCCATGGCTTCAACGGCGTCCACGGGCGCATGCCCTCTGTGGCCACGGGCGCGTTGATGGCTAACCGCTCGCTGCACGCAATCGGCGTCAGCGGCGATGGCGACACGGCTTCGATTGGCATCGGCCAGTTCAAGCACATGGTGCGCCGTAATGTGAACATGGTTTACATTGTGGAAAACAACGGCGTTTACGGACTCACCAAGGGACAGTTCAGCGCCACGGCGGATCGCGGCCAGGTGCTCAAGTACGCCGGCACAAATGAACTGATGCCGCTCGACATCTGCATCGAGGCGCTGGCTGCGAATGCCACCTTCGTGGCGCGCTCCTTTGCAGGCGACGCCAAGCAGCTTGAGGCGCTCCTCAAGGCGGCCATGCACCACCGCGGCCTGGCTGTGCTCGACGTGATTAGCCCGTGCGTGACCTTCAACAACCATGAGGATAGCACCAAGTCCTACGCGTTTGGCAAGGAGAACGAGATTCCAATCCATGAACTCAACTTCGTGCCTAACTTCGAGGAGATTGTGATTGACGAGTATGACGACGAGACCGAAGTGCGCCTGCACGATGGCTCGTGGCTTGTGCTCAAGAAGCTGGGTGAGAGTTACGACCCCACGGACAAGATGCTGGCCTACAAGACGCTGGAGGATGCGCGCACGCAGCAGAAGCTGCTGACGGGCATCTTCTACATTGAACCGGAGAAGCCGAGCCTGGTGGATTTGCTGGGCATTGTGGACACGCCGCTGGTCTCGCTGCCCGCCGACAAACTGCGCCCTTCCCGGGAGAGCCTGCACGAGATCATGGCTTCGCTCTAGAACTGCTGCAGGTCGAACATTACTTGAGTCACAGAGCGGAGGGCCCTCGCCCTCCGCTCTGCGCATCTGCAAAGTCATCGTGTTGTTGTGGATCCTGCCGGCGTCGTCAGCTACCTCTCTCTGATAACCGGCAAGTAGAGCAGCGTGGGCGATGCAGTGAAGGTGAACTCATCCTGCATCTCTTCGGGTGACGTGGCCACAGCCTTCCCCGCCTTCACGGCGACCGCCGCCGAGATTGCGGCGTTGTCGGACTCAAAGCCGTCGCGCAAGCCGCCATCAATCGTCGCCACCGCCAGGAACTGTATCGGGCTATTTTGAGCGTCCTCCGGCCCAAAACTGTAGGTGAAGGCGAAGGCAGTGCCCTTCTTCCTGAGGCCGGAAACCCATTGCGTCGCACTGCCAACAGGCATATCGCCGCGATTCGCATCTCTCCGGAAAAGCGTGACCGTCACACTCTCCGGGCCGTCAGTCCCGATGACTTCCACATTGACCTGGCTCTGATTGCCCACAGTGGCGCTCTTGGGCGTGGTCATGCGCGCGATGCTCACATTATGGGTGGCGACCGTGAAGAGTTGCTGGTCCACCGACGTGCGACCGTCCCATGTGGAGCCGGTAACGCTGACAGTGTACTGCCCGTCCTGTGCGTACTTGTGCGTCACGTTCAGGCCCGAAACCGTGGGCGAGCCGTCGCCAAAGCTCCAGGTAGCGCTGGTGAACGGCTCGTACGGGTAGGGCCAGAAGCTAAATGCCCACAATTCGAAAGCCACTTCATCGTAGCGCGATGCATCTGCTGGGTTTGCATAGATGACCGCTTCCGGGGCGATCGCGTCCTCGAGCGCCAGATTGACTTGACCACCGATACCAGACATGCTGATCTGTATCCAGCGAGTGGCGCCGGCAGGCACGCCCACAGGCGTATAAATCTCGCTGCCGCAGTTCTCGAACGTCAGTTCGGTTAACGTGGGGCCGCTGTATACAGTCACTCCTGCATACGAATCCCATCCCTGGTTGAGCAAGAACTGCTTGTCTACCATGGATGTGATCTTGTACCAGATTGTATGCTCGGCGCTGAAGCACGGCAGCGGCTCGCCGTCTTCCAGTGTCGCGCCCTGCAGATCCACTTGGGCAGAAAAGAGGCCATCGTGTATCTCGGCGTCGGCGAAGTTGTCATTGGTCGGCGGCGGGGGTGGCGGCGGCATCAGGTCCACCCACAAGTAGGTCCACGGTGACTGCCAGGGCTCAGGGGCTGCGGCCATCTGAATGAAGTAGGTCAGTCCGCCCGTCACACTTGCGAACAGCGAGCCTGCGTTCCCACATGCAACCGGCGTCAAGCCTTCGAAGCCCTCACTGGTTTGAACATAGAGGCCCATGACGATTGGGCCAGTGTTCTCCGGCATGATGTAGTCGTAGGCAAGACGGGCACGGCCATCAGCCGGAGCGGTGAACCTGAACCAACGTGTGTGCGTCGCATAGCCGCACATTGGCTGCGGTTCGCCCAACTCAAGGGTCGCCCCATTGAGGTTCACATCGACTCCCCATACTGGCGGGAATAACTCCGTAGCATTCGCCAGAAAGTCGTTGTCTGGCGGCGGCGGCTCTGCATTCCCAAACCAGAGCTTGAACGAGAAATCTAGTCTGGGTTCGGTCGTCGAGATCTGTATTACATATTGGGAATTCGCCGTCCCCTGGAAGACCCAGCCATAGTTCGTCGTCGAACAGCCTGCTTGCGCCAAAGTGTCAAATCCTGAGCCGCTTTGCTCGTACACAGCTACAATGGCTGATGCATACGCCGGATCCGTGGAATCGATGCTTACAAGTAGACCTCCGGCGGATGGCATAACGAACCTATACCAACGTGAAGCAACAGCGTCGGGTGGGGTGCCACAACCCGGTTGTGGTTCTTCGTCCTCCCATGTAGCACCTCCCAAGTCAACATCGATGACGTAGGTGCCGGGCAGCGTTATCTCCGTTGCGCCGGCCAGGAAGTCGTTGTCAGGCGGTAACGGCACAGTCTGCGCGGCAGGACCTGCCCAGACTGGGGCTGCTGTCATACTCAATACCACGACGCACGTACAGATCAGCAGACAGGTTGCAACCCGCCTCCGCGTTGTTCGTTGCATACTTCTGCTCTCCATTTCGTCTGCGCACTTGCAGGGCAGTCAAGATGGGGGCCGTCCCAATCCGGCCCCCGAGGCGCTATCGGCCTTGGCCGCTACCTTTGCTCAATTAGCGGCAGATAGAGAAGAGCAGGCGGAACAACGTACTCGAACTGGTCGATCATGTCGCCATCACCGGTTTCAGCCGCTTTCAGACTCGATGACACCTTCACTGGTAGCGCTTGGGCCGTGTTGTCAGCGTTGTTGGCGTCGTTGGCAACATCCACGGAAGCAGCAAAAACAACACTTCCGAGCCTGCCGTCGTCAGGTGTGAAGGTATACCTGAACACGAAGTCGATAGTTCCTCTCTTGCTCGCTGGGATCCACTGGTTCGTAGCCTCACCCACCTGGACCCACTGGGTGCCGCCCCAATCGTTTCGGTCCACGCGATAGAGCCGGACCGTGGCATACTCGGGGTTGTATGGGTTGGTGATGCCGACCACGATCTGCTTCATCTGGCCTACGGAAGCCGTCTTGGGCACTGAGAACTTGGTGATAGACAGATCGCGCGTTCGTACATAGACCGTGGTCGCAGCCTCGGCCTCACGGCCGTCCGGAGTGACAACGTGCGCCGTGACGATGTAGTCGCCGTCTTTGACATATTGGTGGGATACACCATTGTAGAGGCTCCGCTGGACAGGGGCTGAACCGTCGCCGAAGCTCCAGGTCACAAGCGTCTCGCCCGGTTCATCACCAACGTACGCGCTGAATGTGACAACTGAGAGCGTGTTCGGTGGGTTGGGATGGTACTCAATGCTCACTTGAGGCGGCGGTGCCTGCGTCACATCGAGATGGAACCAGGTGCTGAATGCCTGAGACGGGTCCGTCATGCCGATACGAACATACCATACCTCGCCTGGGTAGACCCACCGGTCCTCAGTGGCTGGCCAACTCCCGTCGAAGTAGATGCAGTTGTATTCCGACAAGTCCCAGATTGCCTCGCCATACGCCCTGTAGTAGCAGTACACGCCGGCATATTGCGGATCCATGTACGCCGTAAGCCGCACCTTTTGAGGGGTGTTGGTTGAGATTCGGTACCAGACTGAGTTGACTATCGGCGGACAGCCGCCCCACCATGTGCATTGGGGCTGCTGTTCGTTCGCCTCAAGCGTGGCGAATGAGCCATTGACCGCCGAACTAAAGGGAGTACCATCGATCGGTGCGGCGTTTGCAAACATGTCATTATCAGGCGGTAGCGGAAGTGGAGAGTCAAAGGCCGGTGCGGCCTGGGCGATCGACGCGCCCGCATAGAGACCGGCAACCATCGCGAGTACACCAATCAGCACACCGAATACTATTGGGATGACGATCCTTCGTTGCATACGTCAGCCTCGACTTTCTTCCCCGCTTGGGGGCATGTACGGACACCGAACTGATGGTAGATGGAAGCGCAGGCCAGAGGCGTGCGCTTAAGCCGTAGTGTATTGATCTCGTGGCTACAAAGTGGCTACAAAGTGGCTACAAAATGGCTACAAAATGCCCTTTGGGCCGCCGAGAAGAGTCGAATTTGCCCAATTTGCATAAACTGGCACAAACGCGACTTTGGTTGTGCTAGAAACAATCCTAATGCGCGCAAATCGGAAGCCGTGCCTCAGGTGCGACTCCAGGCAACAAGCTCGATTTTCCAGCGATGGGGCACGAGAAATGGGAACGAGGCGCGTCCCTACAGCAGGGGATTGGGACTCACTGCAATGTCACTTCAGCTACTCGAAAAATCCCTTTGCGCCTCTGCATGCTGACAGTCAGTTGCGCGGGGCAACCACGTAGCGCTTGTTGCGGAAGGACGCGAGTGCGCAGCCTTCGCTCGCGCCGCACGTCTCGCAGGGGAGTGAGCCTGCGCCGTCGAGGCTCAGCAGGCGGCCGCGCTGCAGCAGCGTCTGCACCATGCCCTCCACGGCCGATGGTTCGGCGTGCAGCCGGCGGCTCAGTTCGCCTATACTCAGGCAGCCATCACTCGCGTCAACTAGAGTGATTAGCTCGCGCAGCATCGCATGCCTCCTAGACCCAGCCCAGCAGCCGCCCGCCCTGGTAGACAAGCAGCGCCACTACCCAGGCGGTCATCGTCTGATAGACAGCGGCGAAGACGGCCCAGCGCCCGCCATACTCGCTGCGAATAGCCGCAAGCGTGGCCACGCAGGGCACGTAGAGCAGCACAAAGACAAGAAAGGCAAAAGCCGCCAGTGGCGTAAAGGTTTCGCGCAGCGTCGCACTCAGGCGCGTGTCGGGCGGCTGGGCGCCGGTCTGCGCCTGCACGCCGGGGATGATTGTCAGCAGTGCGCGCCCCGAATCCAATACTGCTGTGCCAAAGCCTGTGGCGATGGCTGCCAGGTCCTCGCCCAGGTGGACCGGCTCCACGACCGGCTGTGCGTTGTCCAGCGCATCGCCGGCGTAAATGGTGGAGAGTGTGCTCACCACCACCTCCTTGGCGGCAAAGCCGGTGACGAGTGCGCCTGTAGCCTGCCATGTGCCGAAGCCCAGCGGCGCAAAGGCGGGCGCTATCGTCGCACTGACGCGGCCGAACCAGGAATCGCGCTGCGTTTGCACGCCCAGCGGCAGATTGAGCAACAGCCAGAGCACCACCGACATGATGAGGATGAGGCTGCCCGCGCTGCGGATGAATTCGCCTGTGCGCTCGCCCACGTGGATGAAGGTGCTCTTGAGTGCGGGTCGCCGGTAAGGCGGCAACTCAAGCACGAAGGCGGAGGTGGAATCGGGCTTGAGCAGGGTGCGGGTGAGCACCATGCCTGCCAGAATTGCCACCACAATCCCCAGCGCGTAGAGCACCCAGATGACAAGTCCGGCGCGTGCGCCAAAGAGCGCCATGCCAAAAACGACATACACGGGCAGTCGCGCCGAACAGGACATGAGCGGGACGAGCAGTCCGGTGAGAATACGGTCGCGCCGTCCCGCAATCGTGCGCGTGGCGTAGATCGCGGGCACGGCGCAGCCAAAGCCCAGAATCATGGGGATGAAGGACTTGCCGTGAAGCCCGATGACGCGCATGAAGCGATCCATGACGAAGGCCGCGCGCGCCATATAACCCGAGTCTTCAAGCAGCGCCAGGAAGAAGTAGAGGATGACCAGCCCTGGCACAAAGACGAGTACGCCGCCCACGCCCGCCAAGACGCCGCCAATTGCCAGCGACTGCAGCCACGCCGGTGCGTGCAGCGCGGTCATGGCCGCCGCCAGCCAGTGCGCCACCGGCCCGGTGATCACAAAATCGGCCCAGGCGAGCAAGGGCTGCGCCACGTCGATGACCAGGCGGAAGACGACATACATGATAACGAAGAAGATGGGCAGCCCCAGCCACCTGTGCGTCACGATGTCGTCGATGCGCTGTGTGCGTGTGGGGGTTTCAATTACGGGGCGGCGCACAACCTCGCGCACAATCGCATTAATGGCGCTGTAGCGCTGGTCGGCCACGAGCATGTCCACGTCATCGCCGCAATCGTCGCTGAGCGCCAGTGCGCGTGCGTGTGCCGAATCAACGATTACCCGGCCGCCGGGCAGTGCAGCCACGCGTGCGGCGATGTTGTCATCGCCCTCAAGCAGCTTGAGCGCCGTCCAGCGCGCAGGCAAGGTCGCCGCGCGTTCGGGCACGGCAAGCAGCTGCGCGGCCACGTCGTCAAGCGCCGCTTCCAAAGCGGGGCCGTAGTCAACGCGGAATGGTGCTGCAGCAGGCAGCCTGCGCGTGGCAACGTTCATGCGCGCACCGCCTGCGCCGGGATCACGGGCGCGGGTCGTGCCGGGGCCGCGTCGGGTTTGCGGGCAGCGCGCACGGTCGCCGCAACCAGTGCGTCCAGCCCTTCGCCACGCGCCGCGCTGATCAGGACCACGGGTGCGCCGCCCAGCAGCGTGGAGAGGCGCGCCGCATCAATGGTCGCCTCCTGCGCGCGCAGTGAATCGGCCATGTTGAGCGCGATCACGACCGGCGTCTCCATCTCCAGCAACTGCACAGTGAGGTAGAGGTTACGCTCCAGATTGGTCGCATCAAGTACGTTGATGATCGCGTCGGGTGGCGTCTCCACGAGGCAGTCGCGCGCCACAATCTCCTCAGGCGAGTGTGCGCTGAGGCTGTAAGCGCCGGGCAGGTCGACAAGGGTGATCTCACACCCGTTGGCGCGGAAGGCGCCCGCGCGGCGCTCGACGGTCTTGCCGGGCCAATTGCCCACATGCTGGCGAAGGCCCGTGAGAGCGTTGAAGAGCGTGCTTTTGCCTGCGTTGGGGTTTCCGGCGAGAGCGATGGTCAATCTCGAGAGGAGGTGCGATGCGGCTGCTGAACCGGCGGACGGCTCGCGCATGCTAGCGACTGCTCCCGGAGTGTACATCCTGTGCGGATTCGATGTGAATCTGGGCTGCTTCTTCACGCCGCATGGCCAGACGATAACCCTTGATTGAGTACATGACCGGGTCGCCCATAGGGGCAATTCTGACGGCGCGAATGGTTTCGCCGCGCACAAGACCCATTTCGGCAAAGCGGCGGCGCAGCGCGCCCGTTGCACCAATGCTGATAATTGTGGCCGAATCACCCTGGCCGAGCAGGTTGAGTGTGGTGACTGTCAAGATGCATCCTTCCGCAAAAGCCCGTTGCCCGCCGGCATGGGTTGAGATTGCGTCACGCGGCTGCTTGTTCGTAACGGCGACTCGCACTTGAGTTGACTTGCGCGCGCAGTGGCGACGCGCGACTGAGTCTGCTGGCGCGCGCAGTGGCGACGCGCGACTCCGCACACAATAGCGGTTCAGCGCGCCGCTGACAAGGGACAAATGACCTGCTTTGGAGGGAATAAGGGCAATTGGCGATGCGGTGCGGGTCACCGATTCGGGCAAGGGGGCTATAGGGAAGCGTTAACCTAGGTTAAGCGCGGAGTGGAGTTCGGCGTGGCTTATTGCGCAGCATTGGCACTGTTGTCGCCCGCAGCGTTCTCACTCAGCGCCCGTGCACGTGCCCGTTCGGCGCGCGTGGTGTGCGCTTCACCATCCGCCCAGACGCCGCGCATGTCATAAGGCAGCAATTCGGCAATTGCCAGCATGATGCGGCGCGTACCGGCCACCACGGCGGCGCGGTCCTGCCCCCCCTTGCCCTCGAGGACGAAGGGTTTGCCAATCCGCACCAGCACCACGGGGCGCTTCCAGAAACGGGGGAAGTTGTCCCACCCTGCTGCGGCGTTAATCACACCCACGGGAATGACGGGCACGTTGGCTTCGAGCGCAATGCGGGTTGCGCCCGTCTTGGCTGTTTGCAGCTTGCCGTCATCGCTGCGGTGCCCCTCGGGGAACATGGCAAGCAATTCGCCTGCCCGCACCGCCTCCAGAGACGTCCGCAACGCCTCCTTGTCGCCCGCACCGCGGTCAACAGGGATGGCGCCACCCGTGGTCATGATGTAGTTCAGGATTGGGTGCCACTGGAAGATTTCGATCTTGGCCATGATACGGGGCATGCGCGGCAGCGAGATGCCGAGCGGGAAGTAATCGTTGCCGGGGCCGTGGTTGCATACGACCACGCCACCCCCCTTGCGCGGCACATTCTCGATGCCCTCGACGCGCACCTGCGCCGCAAAGAGGTAGTAGATGCGCAGGTACATGCAGGCAAGCCAGTAGATCCAGTTGGCGTTGCGCTGAGGGAAGTAGGCGGCCGGTTTGCTGGGACCGAGCACGAGCGGAACATTGCCGGGCGCGGTGCGGCCACTTGTGCTCTGTGTGCCGCCCGATGTTTCCGAGATGTTCATAGGCTCATCACGATTGGTCGCCGGTGTGCGGGCCGCGTGTTCACTGTCGCCATGGTCACGCCCGCACCAGCGCAGGTTGCTCGCGCACGACCTTGCGCTGGCGGCGGATTTCACGTCCCACCACGCGCCGCAGTACCGCCACTGATCCCGCATAGGTGGCGTCCACGCCGAAGTAGCTCAGGCTCTTGCTCAGCAACGCCTGCCGCCGCGAAATCGGTGTATCCGACGCGTAGTGAATCACGCCGATGTCATATGGCACGTTGATGAAGAGGTTGACGATTTCGTCCATGGGGTAACGTTGCGGGTAGACGTCCTCATAGATGCCCGCCAGGTAGGGGCCCGACTCCATCTCGATATCGGTGTAGCCTTCGCGATAGAAGACGCCCATAAAGCGGCGGTTCTGGAGGATGGTGCCGCGCACGGTGACTGCCTTCTGGTTGTCGAAGACGGTGCCGTAGTTGAGCAGTGGCGCGATGTCCTGTGCAGTGAAGGAGTTGCGGAAGAGGAACGAGTTGCGCGAGTGCTCGTCGTAGACCACGTTGGGGATCATCACATCGCCCACGCGGCCGTTGAGTGTGGCGGCTTTGCCCAGAATGTAGACGCCCAGAATGCGCCCGCCCGCCGTACTCACCTGGCTGAATATGTGATAGGCCGCCATACCCAGCGGATAATCGATGTTGAAGATGAGCGCGTCGCTCTGCGTAAGCAGTTCGAGTTCCTCGGCGCTGAAACAGCCCGTGACGCGCGGGTCCATGCGCGCCGGGTCGAGTTTGCTCAGGTCAATGACCTGCGCCTCGACGTCAAGGCAGTGAGGCTCGGCAACACGGCGGATGCCCACCTCCTCCTCCATGCGCAGGGCGGTGACGCGGCTGTCGCTCCACGCGGCGTACTGGCGCGAAGCATAGTACAGCAAATTCATGAGGTGGCCGTTGTCGGCGGCAGGCAGGCGCTCCAGTTCCTCAACCAGGTCCTCGGGGTTGTTCTGCTGCACAAAGCGCAGAATTTGCTCACGGTGCGCCGGCACATAGCCCGAAAGCAGGTTGACCATGCTGTGCACGTTGCTGCTGATGAAGTAGATGGGGCGCGAGGCCAGGTCCATGGCGCCGCTTTCGGCCACCAGCGCACGCCACCACTGCTGCACGCTGCGGCGATAGTCGCTGAGGCCGCTGCCCAGGACGCGCACGCGCATGTCCAGCGGCGCTGCGGCGGCGTGGCGCAGGTTGTCAACCAGTGTGGCGCCTGCCCACACCTGCGCAATCTTGGCAAAATCCTCGGCCGTCAGCCCCAATGCGCGCTGCACCTCAGAAGCAAGGGGTTCCTCTAGGGTAACCGTCTCCTCGGGCAAGGCCTGCAGCGCCGCGCCCACGGCGTCGGCGGCAAGCTTGAAGTGGATCTTGTTCCACTCAATCTGCAGCGTGGTCAGACAGGGAATGAGGTCGTCGATATCACTCACGGACGCAATGAAGGCGGCAAGCAGGCCTGCCTCCTCGTCATAGTAGAACTTGCGGCGGCGGGCGCGTGCCTTCACCGGGCGCCACTGCTCCACATTCTCGTAGCCTTCGCGCGTGAAGACGTCGGCCATCTGTCCCAGCAGCAGCAGGTCCACCTGCGGCATGACGTCGGGCAGGCGCAGCGCGCAATAGGAGAGCGCTGAAATGTCAATCTCGTTGCTGCCCGCCTGCTGGTGCAGGCTCGAGTTCATGGCGGCGTGCGTCTCCTCGAGGCTGCGGATGCGAATGGGTTCGCTGGAGCGCAGGAGCGAGTAATAGGTGCGAATGTAGAGGTCAATATCCTCATTGTGGACTTGCGGCATGGTGCGGACCACGCGTGACCTCCCGGTCGATCCGCCAGGTGGCGGCGGCTGCGGCCTTACTCGTCCAGTTTCCTGAAGATGGCAACAACGTTCTGCCCGCCGAAGCCAAAGGCGTCGACAATGGCCGTGCGCGCATTCGGCACATCCTGCGCCACATTGCCCACAATCGGGATGTCGATCGCGGGGTCGGGCGTGTAGTTGATAGTGGGCGGAATCTTGCCTGTGCGCAACGCCATGATGGCGGCAATCGCCGACTGTGCGCCTGCTGCGCCCAGCGCATGGCCCACCATGCTCTTGATGCTGGTAATGCGCATGTTGTGGATATGCGCGCCGAAGACCAGCTTGAGTGCTTTGGACTCACCGGCGTCGTTGAGCGCAGTGCCTGTGCCGTGGGCGAAGACAAGGTCAATGTCTTCCGGGCGCAGACCGGTGTTCTTGAGGGCGCCCGCGAGCGCGCGCGCCGCGCCGTCGCCCTCGGGATCGGGCGCGGTGATGTGATAGGCGTCGCCGGTGAGGCGGCCACCCAACACTTCGGCGTAGAGCGTGGCGCCACGTGCGCGCGCGTGTTCCTCGGTCTCCATGATAACCGCGCCCGCGCCTTCGGCGGCCACAAAGCCGTCGCGATCGATCGAGAAGGGACGGCAGGCGTGCTCGGGGTCATCCATGCGGCTGGATAGAGGGCCCATGCGGCCGAACGCAGACATGGTGAGGAGTGAGACGGCCGATTCGGCGCCGCCGGCAATGAAATAATCCGCTTCGCCACGCTGCAGGAAGTGATAGGCTTCGATCATGGAATAGTGGCCGCTGGCGCAGGCAGCGGCGCTGGTCATCACGGGGCCGCGTGCGCCGGTCTCAATGGAGACGACACAGCTTACGGCGTTGGCCATGGTCTTGGGTACGGCGAAGGGGCCAACCGAGCGCCAGCCGCGGTGCGCCATTGCGACAGATTCATTCTCGAGGTCGGTAATGCCGCCACCGCCGGTGGCCATGAGCACGCCGATGTCGTTGCGATTGGCAGGCGTAATCTCCACGCCGGCATCGATGAGCGCCATCTTGGCGGCGGCTACGGCGAACTGACTCGAGCGCGCCACGCGCCGCGCCGCTTTGTGCTCCATCCAGTCGGCAGGGTTGAAGTCCCTGACTTCGCAGGCGATGTTGTAGGGCATGTCGCCGTAGTCAAAGCCCGTAATTCTGGCAGCACCCGACTTGCCGGCGAGCAGGTTTGCCCAGTAGGTGGGGACATCACTGCCGATGGGCGTTACCACTCCCATGCCCGTAACAAAAACGCGCGTCATAACGTTGGTTTCTTTCTTCAGTTGCGAGTCGATGAAGGTTGGGCAATCAACCTGTGTGACGGCAAGAGTTGCCGCGCCATGGCCCGTGTGCGAAGGCGTTGCCGGCCTGCGATCCCGCTCATTATATGCAGGCGCAGGGAATGGGACAAAGCGCGCGCCGCCGTCAGAGAGTGGCGCGGGGCGACGCGCCCGCGTCGCCCCACATACGCATCTTCGCTTGCAGCGTGCACCGGTGGTAGGATAGGGCCTCAGATCGCGACAGAGCGTGCCGTGCGCTCGTCGGGCTGGGTGGAGGCAATGTGCAGCAGAACCTGAAACAAGCAAACGAGCCCGCCGCGATGGAACTTTCGCCCACAAGCAGCGGGACGGACAAGCCGGATCACAGGAATGTGCGCCAGGCGCTCGGTCTCGATGACGCGCTATTGGGGAACCTGCCGCCGGACGCACGTGAGTTGCTCATCGAGCATGTGCAGATATGGGGCGAGCCTGCAGAGACGCTTGAGGTTGCGGAACTGCTGCGCGAGGCGCACGGCCCGCTGCTCTATCTGCTCGACGTGCAGGCGGCCGCCCACGAAGCGCTGGGCGACATCGCGCTTGCGCAACAGACGAATGAGAGACGGCAGCGGCGCAGCAGCACCATTGCCGGGCAGGCATTTGACGCACGCGTGCTCCAGGCGTTGGGGCAGATAACGCATGCGCGCCAGATCGCCGATGAACTTGCCACGACGTACCCCAAGTCGCTGACGGCACAGGTCGCCGCAGCCACGGTCCTGGCTCGCTCAGGCGAATTTGCGGCTGCGCACACCCTGCTTGAGGCCTATCTTGCCTATGCGCCCGGCGAACCCGTGGCCACCCTCACGCTGGCACGGCTCGCGCTTGAGAGCGGCGACACCACCCTGGCCGGCGAAATGGCCGAGCGCCTCGGCCCCGGCGTACCTGCAAACCTGCCCGACGCGCACCTGGCTGGCCTGGCAGCGCTGCTTGAGGTGCTGGGCCGCAGCGAGAGCGCCGCGGCTGTGCATCTGGAGCGCGAACGGCGCAGGCAACTGCACTTTGCACACCTGGCCGAGTTGCTCGCCCCCTATACCTCGCTGACCCCGGGTGCATATGTAGACAGCGCCGCCATCTACCGTAACATTCACGGCCCCGATTCGGTGCCCGTCACGCGCGACGAGCAACGGCGCGTGACGCTTGAGGCGACGCGCCACTTTGGCTTCACCTCTTTGCGCGACGGACAGGCGAATACGGTGGCGGCGGTGTTGCGTGGCGAATCGATCCTGGCCGTCATGCCCACAGGCGCGGGCAAGTCGCTCTGCTACCAGTTGCCCGCGCTTGTGCTGCCGCGCAGTTCGCTCATCATCAGCCCGCTGATTGCGCTCATGAAGGACCAGGTGGAGAGCCTGCCGCCGGCGTCGCGCGCCCGCGCCACCTTCATCAACAGCACGCTGACCGATGATGAGATTGCCGAACGCATGGCCGGTGTGGCGCAGGGGCAATACAAATTGATCTATGCTGCGCCCGAACGGCTGCGCCAGCGCGAGTTCCTGCGCGCGCTGCGCCACGCCGGGCTGGACCTCTTTGTGATAGACGAGGCGCACTGTGTCAGCCTGTGGGGCCACGACTTTCGCCCCGACTACCTCTTCCTGCAGGAGGCGCGCCATGAACTGGGCAACCCCACTACGCTGGCGATGACCGCTACGGCGCCGCCGCGCGTGCGCGATGAGATCATCGAGTACATGCGCAATGACAGCGCGCCGGACGCAGGCGCTGCAGCAAACGCCGCCGAGCGCGCCGCTGCGGCGCTGCAGATTGGCGTGCCGCCGCATGTGATTGCGCTGGACATCTTCCGCGACAATCTGCACCTCTCCGCGTTGCGCTTCAACAATGAGGAGGAGAAGCTGGAGGCGGTGCTCAAGTTCACCGTCGAGACTTCAGGCAGCGGCATCATCTACGTAAACACGCGCCACAAGGCCGAGGCACTGGCCTACGCACTGCGCGACGCGGGCGTGGCAGCGGAGGCCTACCATGCCGGCATGGAGAACCGCGGTGCGATCCAGGACCGCTTCATGGCCAACAAGACGCGCGTCGTGGTTGCCACGGTCGCCTTCGGCATGGGTATCGACAAGGCCGATATTCGCTTCATTGTCCATTTTCACCCTTCGCGCAGCCTGGCAGGATATTATCAGGAGGTGGGCCGCGCCGGGCGCGATGGCCAGCCGAGCCAGGGTGTGCTCTTTTACAGCACAAACGATTGGGCCAACCTGCGCCGCTGGGCGCGCGCCGACGAGTATGGCGTCGAGTTCCTCGAGCGCGTCTACGCGGCGGTCGCTGCGCAACTAGGCGCGGGCGACGAGGAGCGCAGCGAGACGCTGGTCGGTGCAGTCGATGCACGCCGCCTGCAGCGCGTGCTCAATGGGGACGAGACGGCCGTGCGCGTGGGCGTGAGTCTGCTCGAGCGCGCCGACCTGTTGAGCCGCAGCTTTGACGTGGCGCAAGAGGTCAACGTGTCATTGCCACGCAAACTGCCCGCGGCTGCGCGCGATGATGCCGATTTTCTCGACCTGCTGCGTGGCCTGGGCCTGGCGGCGGGGCAGAGCGCGCCCTTCAAGGTCAACGCCATTGCGCAATTCATGGGCTGGACGGTTGACGATCTGGAGAGTGTATTGCTCGACTGGGAGACGGCGGGCTATCTCAAGATCAGCCGCAGCCACCGCGCGATGTCGATTACGCTGCCGCCGCGCCCGGCGGACCTGTCCGACCGCTTGGAGCGCTTGCTGGGGCAATCGCAGGCGCTGGGCCAGCGCCGCATTGATGACATGGTCGGCTATGCCACAACCGACGGCTGCCGCCACGGCTACATCAGCGCGCACTTCGGCAGCCCGCCACGCGCCAAGTGCACGGTCTGCGACATTTGCACGGGGATTCGTCCGGCTATTCCCACCCCCGGCGAGACGCACCACCCGCTTCCCGAAGATGACGAGATCATCCCCATGATCATCGATTGCCTGGTGAGCCTGGCCCGGCCGGTGGGGCGCGGCGGGCTGGCGCGTATTCTGGTGGGTCATCTGCGTGCGCCGGTCACGCCCGACAAGGCGCGCCACCACGGTGCACTCAAGGGGTTGGGCGAAGGTGGTGTGGCCGAATACGTCGACGACCTGCTCGAGAGCGGCAAGCTGCGCCAATATGAGCGCCAGGGCTACAATGTGCTTGCGCCCACACTCAGCGGACGCGCCGAGGCCGATGCGTGGCTGGCCGAACATCCCGAAATGGCCGCTTACGGCGATGCCCCGCCCACCGAGGAGGGCGACGAGGAAAGCGACGCAAACGCGCTGGATGACGCGGAGACGATCACCTATACTGCGCTGCAGAAGGCGCTGTGGCTGTGGCGGCGGCGGCTGGCCGAGGACCTGGGTCAACCCCCATACATTGTGATGAGCAATGAACTGATGCTGCAGATTGCCGAGATGCGGCCCGCCTCGCTTGAGGCGCTGGCGACGCTGCCGGGCATGGGCGCACAGCGTATGGAGCATTACGGCCCTACCATCATGGATCTGATTAAACTCAACCCGTCGGGGCGGGAGGATGTGCAGTTGCTGCAGGTGCAGCGTGCGGCGCAGGCCGAAAACAAGGCGCATGCGGCCGAGAAGCGCGCCGCCGCGGCGAACGTAACGCCACGTCTTGAGCGGAAGATCTTCATGAAGTTGCAGGAGATGCGCCAGAAGCAGGCCGTGGCGGCGCGCGGCCGGGCCAGCGACCTGGCATCGAACACGCTGCTCAAGGAGATCGCCCGCCTCGCACCGGCTTCGCTTGATGCGCTCGAAGCGGTACCCGGTTACAAGACCAGCGGCCTGGCCAGCACCGGGCCGCAGATTGTGACCTTCATCGCCGCCGCCCGCGCGAGCGAAGAGGAATAGCGGGGCGTGCGTAGGTGGTAAATTCCCAATCTTCAATCATGAGTTAGCAAGTTTGACTTGTTGCTGACCCTGCACCCGTGTGCTATTTGCCAGTCAACCAATCCACCCATCATCTCACCCCCCATATCCACGAGGAGTCAACGATGGCAGCTATCGCCAACAACGTCACAGAGTTGATCGGCAACACGCCGCTGGTGCGCATCAATCGCCTTATTGAAGGCGCCGGCGCGACGGTTGTGGCCAAGCTCGAATTCTACAATCCGGCATCGAGCGTCAAGGATCGGATTGCGTTGAGCATGGTGGAGGCCGCCGAAGCGAGCGGACGAGTGACGCCCGAGACGATCTTCTTGGAGCCGACGAGCGGCAACACGGGGATTGGACTGGCATTCGTCTGCGCCGCACGTGGTTACCGCTGCACATTGATCATGCCCGAAACCATGAGCATGGAGCGGCGTATGCTGCTGCGCGCCTACGGGGCCGACTTGATCCTCACGCCCGGCAGCGAGGGGATGAAGGGGGCCATCCGCACGGCCGAGGAGATGGCCGCGGCCGACTCGCGTTATCTCATACCGCAGCAGTTCACCAATCCGGCGAACCCTGACGTCCACCGGCGCACCACAGCCGAGGAAATTTGGCGCGACACGGAGGGGCGGGTTGACATCCTGGTGGCAGGCGTGGGCACGGGCGGCACAATCACCGGCGTGGGCGAGGTGCTCAAATCGCGCCGCCCTTCGGTGCGCGTCGTGGCTGTGGAGCCTGCCCGGTCGCCCGTGCTCTCGGGCGGTGAGCCGGGTCCGCACAAGATTCAGGGTATTGGCGCAGGCTTCATTCCTGGTGTGCTCAACACGGCCATTATCGACGAAGTGATTCAGGTGACGAACGAGGAGTCCTTCGAGATGGCGCGCCGCGCGGCGCGTGAGGAGGGCCTGCTTGTGGGCATTTCTTCGGGTGCAGCGCTGCAGGCCGCCAAGTGGGTGGCCGAGCGCCCGGAGAATAAGGGGAAACTCATCGTCGTGGTGATCCCGTCCAACGGCGAGCGTTATCTGAGCACCGACCTCTTTGCGGATCTGCGCGGATAGAGCCAACGCGACGCAATGGCGCAAAGTGCCAACCCCGACGCAAAGGCGCAAAGACGCCAAGGAACGCAAAGACGAGTCAATAGCAGTGGACGATTGACTCTATGTTATCTTCCTATGCCGTTCCTTGCCCTTGTTCTTCTTTGCGCCTTTGCTTCGCACCTGCTTTGCGTCATACGTTCCTGGAAAGAGACATGTTCAAAAGACTTCGCGGCGACATTGCCGTCATCTTTGAGCGCGACCCGGCCGCACGCAGCACGGTGGAGGTTATCTTCTGTTATCCGGGACTGCATGCGCTCTGGTTCTATCGCCTGGCGCATTGGCTCTGGCAGCGCGAGTGGCGCTTCTGGGGGCGCTTCGTCTCGCATTTGGGGCGCTTCTCCACAGGCATCGAAATTCATCCGGGTGCGACGATTGGGCCGGGCTTCTTCATCGACCACGGTATGGGGGTGGTGATCGGCGAGACGGCGGAGATCGGATCAAAGGTCACCCTCTACCAGGGCGTCACGACGGGTGGCGTCTCGGGGCTAAAAGAGAAGCCCCACCCCACAACTGGGTGCCACAG
>CAYRVP010000081.1:0-18467 GCA_964427845.1 uncultured Caldilineaceae bacterium | reverse complement strand
AGCGAAAGCGACTCGGAACGCAGCGACAACCACACCTCATCCCCGGCCCCTCTCCATGCGGAGAGGGGTGAAAAGCGCTGTTGCCGTTGGTCACATCTCCGACGTGACGCCGTTTCTCACGACGTTGCAAGCAGCGAGCGCAAGGCGTGTTCGAGCGCCCCGAGGTCATCCTCGGTGGTATAGCCTTGCACAGAGACGCGCACGAACTTGCGATCGCGCCAGGTGATGACAGGAATCTCGATGGCGAATTCGTCAAGCAGGCGCGACTTGAGTACGGCAGCATCGACATGCGCGGGCAGCGGCGACACCGCCATCTGCGGCGGCCGCAGCGACGGCTCAGAGGGCGCATAGACCGGCGGCGCGCCGGCCAGCGCGGCGTAGCGCGGCAGCCAAACGTCAAGCAGCGCAGCCGCGCGCGTGCGCATGCTATCCCAGCGCCACTTCTCCTCAAAGTGGATGGCGGCGGGTACGGCCAGCCAGGCCGAGAAGTCGTTGGTGCCGCTCCAGCCCAACGCGTCCTGCATGTCGTTGCCCGAGAAACGCTGGCGTTCGGGGCCGCTGCCCCACGAGACGACAAGCGGCTGCACCAACGGCTGGACGTCTGCACGCACGTGCAGAAAGCCCGCGCCCTTGGGCGCGCAGAGCCATTTGTGACAGTTGCCCGTGTAGAAATCGGCGCCCAGCGCAGCGAGGTTGAGCGCAATCTGGCCGGGGGCGTGTGCGCCGTCGATCACCGTATAGATGCCGGCGGCGCGGGCGCGCGCCAGCAGGGGTTCAATGGGCAGGCGCAGCGCCGTGGGCGAGGTGATATGGCTGAGAAAGAGGACGCGAGTCCGATCGTTTACGCGCCTCCAAAGCGTTTCGACGAGCGCTGCGCTATCGCCGCCGGGCTCGTCGGGCATGGGCAGGGGGCAGCGCACATAGCGTGCGCCTGTGTGCGCACAGACGGCCTCCCAGGCATTGCTGCAAGCCCCGTACTCATGGTTGGTCGAAAGCACCTCATCACCCGGTTGCAGGTGGGGCTCGAGCGCGCGTGCGGCGATATTGACGCCCACTGTGGCGTTGGTGACAAAGGCGACGTCATCGGACTGGGCATTAAGCAGCCTCGCCAGGGCAGCGCGGGCCTGGGCCATCAGCGGTGGCAGGTCGGTCTGGAGGAAGGCGACGGGCTGGCGCTCCATGCGGGAGCGAAAAGCATTGGCGGCGCGCTGCACGGGGCGCGGTGTGGCGCCGAAGGAGCCGTGGTTGAGGAAATGGATGGATGGATCGAGCGTGAACTGGCGACGCAGTGTGGCCGGGTCAGCGGCGGGCTCGGCGGCGGTGCGCGCGGTGGTTGAACGAGTGGACACGGAGCAGACTCTCCAGGCGGGTGGTCGATGCGCAATAGCCTATTGTCGCACAGGGCGCGCGCCTGGGGAAACCTCACACTGTGCCTGCGTTCTCTGAAGAGTCGTAACGATGCCACAACAGTACGACACCACCGGCCCCGTGCCATGCGGAGATGCGCCGGTGATGTGGCACGGTTTGTGCGCGACGCTGTGATATACTGGGCGCATACCCTTTCCCAAAGCCGATTCATCCTCACAAGCACCGTGCAGCGTGTTGATTTGACGCACCCGTTCGTCATGCGTCGGCACGCCACAAGCACACCAAGCAAGCCGGGTTAGCCATGAACAGTCGCGAACGAATGGCGATGGCCATGCGCCACCAGCAGCCCGACCGGGTGCCGGTGATGTGTCAGTTGGCTGTGGGCCACTATTTTCTCCACAGCGGCGTTGCCGCTGAAGAGATCTGGTTTACAAGCGAGGGCTTTGCCGAGGCGCTGGTGCGCATGCAGCGGCGCTATCGCTTTGACGGCATCCTCATCAACGTGCCGGGGCGACCGGAGGGCTGGCTCGAGCGCAACGTGCGCACGATGACGCGGAACGATGACGGCCAGTGGCTGACGCTCAAGACGAACGACCGCATCTTTATCCCCAACGATGACAATGCGCAGTTCTATCCCGGCGACGAGAATGAGCCGCTGCGCGCAGACTTCGCCACGATTGACCCGGATGACCTGGACTTCATTGATAATCTCAAGGGGTACACCTGGGGCACCGAGCACATTCCCTGGATTGAAGGTAAGGGAAAGCCGGGGCCGCTTACTGAGCCGCCGTCCTACTTCTTTGACACAATCGATGCGGTGCGCAGGCGCGTAGGCAACGAGGTATCGGTGCATGGCGAGGTCTTCTCGCCGCTGACTCACTACATGGAGCTCTTCGGCTACGAGCAGGCGCTGATGACCTTCATCCAGGATCCGGGCAAGGTGCACGCATTGCTCGACCGGCTGACGGTCGCTGCGGTTACGTGGGCGGTGGCGCAAGCGCGCCACGGCGTGGATGCGGTGCTGATTTCGTCGGCGTTTGTGGGCGGCCCCTTCCTGTCGCCGCGCATGTACAAGCAGTTTGTCGTGCCCTATGAGCGCCGTCTGACCGACGCCGTCAAGGCGGAGGGCGTGCCCGTCTACACGCATACGTGCGGCAGCATCGGCGACCGCCTGGAACTGATGCTGGAGACGGGCACGGAAGGGGTGGACACGCTGGACCCGCCGCCCCTGGGCAATACCGAACTGGCCACCGCCAAGGAGCAGATTGGCAGCCGGGTTTTTATCAAAGGCAACATGAATTCGGTTGAGTTGCTGCTGGCGCGTGATGCACAGAGCGTGATTGACCACGCCGCCAACCGCGTGCGCCTGGGCAAGCCCGGCGGCGGCTACATCCTCAGCACTGCCTGCTCGGTTTCGCCCAGAGTCGAGCCGTGGAAGCTTGAGCTGCTTACGCCGATTGCGGAGGAGTTGGGCGTTTACGATAGGTAGTTACGGGTTTTGGGTTGAAGCACAAATACGCGTTGCTGGGCTTCAACTCTTGAACCCTTGAACGTACAAACCTTTGAACCGTTGTTGCCATCCAAAGGAGATGAGTCCATGTTGAAGAAAGTGCTTGCCCTGACGTTGTTGCTTGCCTTGCTGGCAGGCTGCGCTGCGCCTGTGGCCGCGCCCTCTGCTCCGGCAGCAGGCGAGGCTCCTGCAGCCGCCCCCGCCGCCGGCGCAACCGAGCTTGTGCTTGGCTCGTGGCGTGTGGACGACGTGGCGCAGATGGAGACCATCCTGGCCGCATTCACGGAGGAGAACCCCGGCATCACCGTCAAGTTCGATCCGACGAACCCGCCGGACTACAACACGACACTGCGCGCCCAGCTTGAGGGTGGAACGGGCCCCGATCTGATGTACCTGCGCTCGTACACCAATTCGCGTCTGCTCTTTGCCGACGGCTTTGTGGAGCCGCTGGATTCCATGACGGATGATCTGGTTGCTGCCTATGGCGAGGCGAACCTGGTGCCGTGGTCCACGGTTGAGGGCGAACCCTACGGCGTGCCGATCATTGCCGTGTCGCACGGCATCTACTACAACAAGGACCTCTTCACGCAACTGGCCATTGAGGTGCCGCAGACGTGGGAGCAGTTGATTGCAGCCGCGCAGGCCATCAAGGATGCCGGCTACATCCCCATTGCAAACGCCTCGGGCGATACCTGGACGATTGCCGAAATCGTCTTCATGAACCTGGCTCCCAACTTCATCGGCGGGCGCGAAGGGCGTGTTGCCTATCTGAATGGCGAACGCTGCTTCAACGACGCCAACGCCGTGGCCGCCTTCCAGGCCGTGGCCGACATTGCTGCCTTCCTGCCCGATGGCCAGGAGGCGCTGGTCTATTACGACAGCCAGGCGCTCTTCCAGACCGGCCAGGCCGCGATGTGGATGGGTGGCTCGTGGGACATTCCCGTCTTCGAGAAGGAAATCGCCGACTTTGAGTGGGGCGTCTTCGCCACGCCGCCGCTTGAGGGGCAGCCCCGCTACGTCACCTTCCACCTGGACGCCGGCATCGGCATCAACGCCGCATCGGCCAACAAGGAAGCCGCAATGACCTTCCTGCAATGGCTCAATGGCCCGACCTTTGCCAAGATGCTGGCCGACCAGTTGCCCGGCTTCTTCCCGATTCACCTGCAGGCGCCTGAAGTCTCCAACGCGCATGCGGCCGAGTTCCTGGCGCTGAACAAGGACGCAGCCGGCACCGACGTACGCTGGGCGTGGGACGGTCTGCTCGACGGCACGCCTGACGGCTATACCCTGATGCAGGACGGCGCAATCGCCGTCATCAACGGCACGATGACGCCGCAAGAGGCTGCTGATGCGCTGCAGAACGGGCTTGCCGAGTGGCTGCCTGCGGCGCAGACTTGCGGACAGTAACTGGAGTTTACGGGCTTAGGGGTTCAAGGCTTTAAGGGTTCGGGTTGTGCGGCGGCAGCGCGAGTGGACTGCCGCACAACCCGACCTCGACAGCGTTCCTTGGGTTGATGACTTGGCAGCATGGGCACGTTTCGTTCGTTTGAAGAAATAGAAGCCTGGAAGACGGCACGTATCCTCGTCCGTGCGTTGTACGCGTGCTCCAGTCGTGGCGAATTCGCGCGCGATTACGCGCTGCGTGACCAGGTTCGTCGCGCCGCAGTGTCGGTGATGGCGAACATTGCCGAGGGATTCGAGCGCAACGGCAATCGCGAGTTATTCAGTTTCTCTCGATCGCCAAGGGTTCGATAGGCGAGGTGAGGTCGCTGCTCTACGTGGCGGCCGACGTGAACTATATTTCGGTGCAAGAACACGAAGCGCTTGCTCGTGAGTGCAGGCGCATTTCGGCCATGCTGCAGGGACTTACGGACTACCTGCAAACGGCGCCAGTCCCAGGAACCAAATTCCGCGATGCTATCAACGACGGGTCGTCCAGCGCACGAACCCTTAAACCTTAAACCTTCCAACTCTGCAACCCTTTATTCGGGCCGCGTGCGCGCGTGGATTCTGTTCCTGCTGCCTGCGCTGGCGGTGTACATCGCGTTCATGGCGTGGCCGCTGCTCAACTCGCTGCGGCTCAGCTTCTACACGGGCAGCGGCTACACGCCCGACCATTTTGTGGGGCTGGATAACTATCGCCAACTCTTCACGGTGCCCTACTATCGCGATCGCTTCCTTAATGCGCTGAGCAACACATTCGTCTTCTTCTTCATTCATATGCTGGTGCAGAACACGCTGGGGCTGCTCTTTGCCACGCTGCTGGCCACGGGGCTGCGCGGTCACAACACCTACCGTACAATCATCTTCATCCCCGCCACGCTGGCGGTGCTTGTCACCGGATTTCTGTGGCGGCTGATTCTGAATCCCCAGTGGGGGGCCGTCAACTACGCGCTCAAGGCGGTGGGGCTGGGCGCGTGGGCGCGCCCCTGGCTGGGCGACCCGCAGGTGGTGCTGATTGTGATTTCGCTGGTCTCCTCGTGGCAGTGGGTGGGGCTGCCCACGATGATGCTGCTGGCCGGGCTGCTGGCCATTCCCGATGAGTTGCTCGAGGCCGCGCGCATGGATGGCGCGTCGGCGTGGAATGTCTTCTGGCGCATCAAGCTGCCGCTGCTGGCGCCTGTGATTGGCATTGTCAGCATCCTCACCTTCGTGGGCAACTTCAACGCGTTCGACGTGGTCTTTGCCATGACAGGCCCGCGCGGTGATCCACTCTACTCGGCCGACCTGATCGCGAGTTTCTTCTATCGCACGGCGATTGCGGGTGAGCACCCAGTGGCCCGCCCCGATATGGGGCTGGGCGCGGCCGTGGCAACATGCACCTTCTTCATCTTGCTCGCAGGTGTCTCAATCTGGCTCATCTTCAACCGGCGCAGCGCCGAGGCGTAGCAGCGACGCCTTACCGTCAGCGGTGTGGTGCGCGGGCCCGAACCATGATCGCGCAGCAGGAACTTCTTCATGCGCAAATTCAGCGCCGCAGCGCTTGCAAAACATGCCATCCTGATTGTGTGGTGTCTGGTCGTCCTCTTCCCGATTTGGACGATGGTCATCAACTCGGTGAAGCCGCGCCTGGATATCTTCAAGAACCCATTTGGGCTGCCCAAAACAATCACCTTCGAGGGGTATACCAACGCATGGAGCGCAGGGCGTTTTGACATCTACTTCCGCAATTCGCTCTTCATCACATTGCTGTCGCTGGTGCTGGTGCTCTTTCTCGGCTCGCTGGCTGCCTACGCGCTGGCGTCGTGGAACTCGCGCTGGTCGCGGCTGGCCTACGTATTCTTCATCGCCGGGCTGATGATTCCCATTCGTCTGGGCACAATCAATCTCTTCCAGATTGTGCAGCGGCTCGGGCTGACGGATAACGTGCTCAGCCTGTTGCCCGTCTATGTGGCCATGAGCCTGCCGATTGCGACCTTTGTACTCACCGAATTCATGCGCGGCGTGCCGGGGGAACTGCGCGACGCGGCCTATGTTGACGGCGCATCCGAGTGGCGCATTTACAGGTCGGTGATGCTGCCGCTTGTGCGCCCCGCGCTGGCCACGGTGGCGATCTTCAACCTGATCCCAATTTGGAATGATCTGTGGTTTCCGCTGATATTCATTCGCGCCGAGAGCCAGCGCACGGTGATGCTGGGCGTCACGCTGCTCTTCGGCCAATACCAGACCAATTGGACAAACATCCTCGCCGTCCTCACCCTCTCGGCACTGCCTCTGCTGGTCCTCTACCTGATCTTCGCCAAGCAGTTCATCAAAGGGCTGACTGCGGGCGCCGTCAAGGGTTGACTCCTTTGGCGCTTCAGCGCTGCCGGCGCTGTCTTGACCTTTCGCAAGTTAACAGTAGAATTTGCGCATACGCGTTTGGCGCGTTGCTCTTGCAGCGCCTGTCGGCAACGACACGTTGCCCACTTCATGGATGCCGCATGACAGGATGACAAAGATGATTAGCCCCATCAAGACTGCCGAAGGCGCGCAAGCGCAAGCCGAACCGCTGCGTGTGCTGCATGTGGCCAACCACGATATTCCTGCTGCCCTGCCCGATCGCGTGCCTGGCCGCAACTTTTGTACGCTCTCGCAGCAACGAATAGAGACGCTGGAGCAGATCGCAATTGATGTCGCTGCGGTTGACGTTGTAGTGATTGACTGGGCGGGGCGGCTGCCGGCCGAGTCCGGCGCCGCCGTGCGCGCCCTTGCCGGCGCGCTGCCGACACTGTTTGTTGGCGATGACACCGAAGCAGGCATGGATGAGGCTATCGTGGACGGCGGTGCTTACGAATGGGTTGCCCGTGCTGAACTGACACCCTATTGGCTGGAACGCACGCTCCGTCGGCTGCATACCGAGGCTGTGGCACGCGCAGACGCAATCCTGAGAGATCGTGACGAAGCCGTCTATGCGCAGAACGAAAGCGCGGCGCACTTCCGTACCGTACTCGAGAGTACGCCCATATTTCTGGCGCGGCTGGACTGCGACTTGCGCTATCAGTGGGTGCACAGCAGCATCGAGACACTGCAGCCCGACCAGCTCGTGGGCAAACTCCTGGGCGCCAGCGCGCCTTCGGCCGCGGTAGACCGGCTGCGCGCATGGGCGGCGGAAGTCGTGCGCACGGGGGAGGGGAAACGCGCCATCAACCGCGACGTGCAGCCCGACAGTGGCGTTGCCGTCTATGACTTGACGCTTGAGCCCACACTTGACGAAAACGGCGCGGTGGTGGGTCTCAACCTTGCCGCGCTGGACGTGACGCCCACTCAACGACTACAGGAGGCGCTGCATGCGAGCGAGCGCCGCTACCGCACGCTGGTGCAATCAACATCGGTAGGCGTCTTTCGCATGGCGACCGGCAGCGGTCACGTCGTTGAGAAGGCGCCGACCTGGGAGCGTTTTTCGGGGCAGCGCTGGCCCGACTATGCAGAGGGCGCATGGATCGATCTCGTACATCCCGACGATCGGTCGTCTGTCGAGTTCGCGGTGCGTACGGCACTGGGCAGCAACCTGATGCAGCGTGCCGAGGGGCGCTTTATCGAGGCGGCGACGCAACTATGGCGCTGGTGTGAAGTGCGTATTGTGCCCATTGCCGATGAGGATGGGGCTGCGAGCGAGTGGGTTTGCACGTTGCGCGATGTGCATGACCGCAAGGCGGCTGAGCAGCAGGTGGCGCGCCACACGCAGGAGCTTGAGACGCTGCTTGACATCATGCCTATATCGGTCTTTTTTGCGCACGACGCGCGCGCCGAGAAGATCACGGGAAACCGCATGGCAACCGAGATGATGCGCGTTGCGCCCGGCGCCAATTTTTCGCTGAGTGCACAGGACCAGGGGTTGCCTATGCATTATTACGCCCGCGTGAACGGGCGCAGGGCCGAAGCGGACGAATTGCCCATGCAGTTTGCGGTGCGGAATGGAGTCGAAGTCAACGGTGTTGAACTTGAGCATGTTTACGATGACGGCACTGTGGTTACACTGCTCGGCAGCGCCAAGCCCCTCTTTGACGAGCGCGGCAATGTACGTGGGGGTGTGGCTGTTTTTGCCGATTTCTCGGAACGAAAGCGGCTGCTCGAACAACTTGCTGCAAGCGAAACGCGCTTTGCCGCGTTCATGGAGAACATGCCCCCGCAGGCGTACATGAAGGACGTAGACGGCAGATTCCTCTATGTAAACCGTGCGGCTGCGCTGGCGGCCAATCTGCCGCCCGAGGAGTTGTTGGGCAAAACCGATGCCGATGCCTTCCCCAATTTGGACACAAGTGCGCTGCGGGCGCACGACCAGGAAGTTTTGGAGAGCGGTCGGCCGGGCCAGTTTAGCGAACTCATCGAAATCGCCGACGGCCTGCACCACATGCTGGCGGTGAAGTTCCCCATGCGTACGTCCACGGGCGAGCGCTGCGTGGGTGGCGTTTCGCTCGACATTACCGAACAGGAGCGCATCAGGGAGGCGCTCACGATCAGTGAAGAGCGGCTGCGGCTGGCCATTCGCAGTGGCGTGCTGGGGATGTGGGAATGGGATGCGGGCGAAGCGATTGTGATGAGCCGACGGCTGTGCGAATTCCTGGGATTCGAGACAGATGCCGAAGAGATGGCCATCCCCATTGCGGGTATTGGCGAACGGCTGCACCCTGACGACGCAAAGTACGCCTACGCCGCGCTGCTGGATCTCATGGCGCAACGCGACGGCGAGTTCCGCTGGGCGCTGCGTGTCAACGCGCCGGGTGAGGAAGAGCGCTGGGTCGAACTTGTGGGTCACTTGCACACGCTGCGCTCGGGACAGCGCATATTGGGCGTGGCAATGGACATTACGGAAAAGAAGCGTGCCGAAGAAGTGATTCGTCACGCGCATGAAGAGTTGGAGAGAGAAGTTGACCTGCGTACGCGCCAACTCGCCGTAACCAATGCATTGTTGCGGCGCGAGGGCGAAGAACGACTCCAGGCCGAAACCCAGCTTGAAGAGATTCGCCGGCTGCTCACACGCAGCCAGGAGACGGAACGCATGCGCCTGGCGCATGAACTGCACGACGGCCCCATGCAGGAGCTTGCGACGATTGGTTTTGAACTCGCCCGTGCGCGCCGCAGGTTGGGCGAGGTCCCCGTTGCCGACGAGCTCGCAACAATCCGCCAGCGCCTGCAGGAAGTCAACCTGGAGTTGCGCAACTTCGCCGGTGACTTGCGCCCGCCCTTGCTCGACACCTTTGGCCTGGCGGCAGCGATCAGCGGACTCGTCGAGCAGGTGCAGCTGCGTGACCCGGATCTGTCGTACACTGCAAGCGTGCCGGAGGAAGAGCCGGAGGTTGATGATGAGGTGAGCCTTGCCATCTATCGCGTCTGCCAGCAGGCCATTTACAACATTCAGCGCCACGCGCACGCCACAGCAGTGCAAGTACAACTGGCGTGCACGCCCGAGCGCGTTGAATTGACCGTCAAGGACGATGGTGTCGGCTTTGCAGTGCCTCCGGCGTGGGTTGAGATGGCGCGCACGGGCCATTTGGGCATCGTGGGCATGGAGGAGCGCATGCGCGCGCTGGGTGGCGACTTCATGCTGGAGTCTGCGCCAGGCCAGGGGACGACGCTGCGCGCTGCGGTTCCGAGGCCCTCGGCCGCAGCCCCTGCGGCGGATTGATGGCGCCGCCGCGTGCGTCTTCCCGCAAGCAGTCTGCGGATTGTTCGCAATTTCACGAGATTTTGGAAAAGTGCGGAATTGCGCGAAGGATTTGGCCGCAGGCTGCGATTCAAGTAGTAGGCACGCGTCGAGCGCGCTGCAGGATAACAGGGTGTTTCCCCACGGCGCCTTGATGCTCCTGCGACCCCTCCCCCGAGGGCGGGCTCGACGTGTGTTATCCCCTTTCTGTGAAACAACAAAGGTCCCGTCCGGTGTATTCCGGACGGGCATTTTGTTGTTCGTCCTGCAGCGCGTGGCGTGGCGTCAGGCAGCGGCGTGCACCAGGCCGAGCTGCGCCGCATGCGCGAGTGCGGCGGCCGAATCATCCACAAGCAGCATGGGCACACCGCGCACGGCTCGTTCGCGGCTCAGTTGCTGGACCTCGATGTCGCGTGCACTCTGCGCGCCGGGGTCCACATCGCGAATATAGATGGCGCGGATGCGGTCGCGGTGGCGTTCAGCCACCGCGGCATAGACTTCGGGGTCCATTTGGCCGCTGTCGCCTATGAGCACGAAGGGCAATCGTGGAAAGTCGGCCAGCAACTGCTCGATGTAGAGGAGTTTGTGCGCACCCAGCTCGCCTGGCAGCGTATAGCCTGTCGGCTCCGCTTCGTAGCGCGCGTAGTCGCGCAACAGGAGTGGCCCCCGAGGGATGTTGTGGAAGGCCATAAAGTCGGTCAGGAGTTCATACAGATTCCATGGGCTGGCGGAGAGATAGAAGATGGGATTGAAGGAGGCGGGCCCTGCACCGCGCTGCAACGCCGCGTAGAAATCGGCTACGCCCGAGAAGGCGAGGCGGCTGCGCGCATTCTGCAGAAAGAGGCGACGCGCAGCCCGCAACCAGTGAGTGGCGTCCGAAATCAGAATGGTGTCGTCGATGTCGCTGACAACGGCAAAATCGGCGTTGCGCGGGATGATGACGTGGACCGGCGCCGTGATGGGCTGCGCGGCTGCCGGCTCGAGAAGACGCACCGTGCCCGCGAGCCATGGGGAAGCGGTGGCCTGCGCCGGTGCAAATTCGGCTGCATAGTAGCCTTCGCTGTCGGTTACGGTTTCGAAGTCTGTGCCGCCCAGCGAAATCTGCAGGCGCGCGCCGGGCACCTGAGTGTTCTGCAGCCGCCGATAGGTGGCGAGGAGATTCGCCCAGACGCTTTCGTTTTCAGGGGGCGGCTGCGCGGGCGGGTCGGCCAGCACACGCCCGCGCAGCTTGACAGTGGCGTTGCCGCTTTCGTCAAGCGCGCCATAGCCTATATAGGCGCATATGGTGAAGGGTGTTTCGACGCCCATGCGCTGATAGAAACGGCGGCGCAGGGCGTCGAAACGGCTGTCGGCCTCGACGGCCGCGTTGAGGGCAGTACGCTTCCAGGAGCCCGCCTTGGCCGGCGGGATGCCTGCTGCGGGTGTGCTTGCATCGCTCATGGGCAAATGGCATGTCAACCGGTGGCCGTCGCGGTGCCGATATAGGGTCCACGGCATGTGGCAGGACGGGCGTTGCCTACGCGCCAATCACCGTCTGGCTCTGCTCGTGCATGTAGAGGGGCAGCGTGTAGAAGCTGCCGGCGCCCTTGCCGCTGGAGCCGCTGCCCTTCCAACCGCCAAAGGCCTGCACACCCGGCCATGCGCCGGTGGTAGCCCCGGCGGCGCGGTTCACATAGATTGTGCCTGCCTCGATCGTGTCGAGGAAGCGCTGCTGTTCGTCGGCGTCCTCGCTGAAAATGCCGGCGGTGAGGCCGTAGTCGGTGGCGTTGGCGCGCGTCAACCCCTCGACCAAGTCGGCTACAGGTGCGACGAAAAGGATGGGCAAGAAGAGCTCCGACTTGACCAGCGTGTGCTCCTCGGCCAGACCTGCGATGACGGTTGGCTGGGCGTAGTAGCCATTGGCCATGGGACCATCGGTGAGAATGGCGCCGCCAAAGAGCAGCTGGCCTTCGGCGCGCGCCTGCGCCACGTAACGCTGGAAGTCGGCGTAGGCGTGCTTGTCGATGACGGTGCCCATGAATGCGTCGCGGGCGCGCGGGTCGCCCACGCGCAGTGCCGCGGTCCTGGCCAGCAGCTTCTCGAGGAACGCGTCGTAGACACTTGCCTGCACATAGACGCGCGAGCAGGCCGAGCACTTCTGCCCGCTGAGGCCAAAAGCGGAGCGCACGACGCCCGTGGCCGCCTTTTCGAGGTCCGCCTGGGCTGTGACGATGGTGGGATTCTTGCCGCCCATTTCAATGATGGCTGGGCGTGGGTAGCGGCCGGCCATGGCGTTGCGCGCAACTTGCGTGCCCACCTCGGAGGAACCGGTGAAGGTCCAGCCATCAATCGCGGGGTTGTCGAGCAATTCCTGGCCCACACTGCGACCCGGGCCGCTCACATAGTTGAAGACGCCCGCCGGTAGCCCGGCATGTGCGAAGAGTTCAGCCAGTTTCCAGCCTGTAAATAGGGTTGTGGAGGCGCCCTTGAAGACGACCGTGTTGCCTGTGACAAGCGCGGCAGCGATGGGCGCGCCCGAGAGCGCCATGGGGAAATTGAAGGGCGAGATGACCACCCACACGCCGTATGGCTTGAGCACGCTATGGTTGCGCTCATTGGCGGAGAGCTTGCCCAGTTCGCGCAGGTAGCCACCGTTTTGCTCCATGGCGTCGGCGTAGTAACGCAGCAGATCGACGGTCTCTTCGACCTCGCCCAGTGCCTCGAGGCGGCTCTTGCCCACTTCGAGCAACATGATGGCCGCAAGCTCGAAGTTGTGGTCGCTCATGCTGTCGGCGGCGCGGCGGATCGCGGCGACGCGTTCCTGCCAGGGGGTGGCGGCCCAGGCAGGGAAGGCTGCACGTGCCGCGGCGACGGCGGCGCGGGCGTCGTCGGCGCTGCCCTTCTGCGCCGTGCAAAGGTGAATTGCGGTGTCGATTGGGCTGACGCAACGCGTCTTTTCGGCGGCCAGAACCTGCTCGCCATTGATGAACATGGGAATCTCGGCCCCCAGCATGTGCGCCTGTACGTGATCCAGGGCGGCGTCAAATGCCGTCTGCAATTCCTCGTTGTCGGCAGACATGGTGGAGTAGGTGATCTTCATCCTGGGCTTGCTGACTGCTGTCATAGGAATCGCTCCTTGAAGTGGTAAATGGTAAAAGGTTAGTGGTAAGTCGTAAATGGTAAGGGGTCCCTTAGCGAGCTGCCGGAGGCTACGGCCGCTGCTGATAACGTAATCCACGTGAGGCGCAGACGCAAGTGACGATTGTCATGACTTGCGTACGCCGTCTCGACGCCGAAATTTCGCGTACTCTCCGCGACAGGCTAATTCCACATCCGCAGGGGGCCAATGGTATCCTGAGGAGACTGTAAACCTGCGGCGGGGCAGAGCGAGCCCGCTTGCGGCACACTGGAACTGGATTCACAATGGGCGAGCAAGACCCAACGCAAACGGCCACGCCGGCGGGCGCACCCAACCTGCAGCAGATTGAAGCTGTGCTCTTCGATATGGACGGGGTGCTCTATGTAGGCAACCGGCCGCTGCCCGGCGTGCAGGAACTCTTTGACACGCTGGCGGCAAGCGGACGCCGCTGCCTGTGCGTCACCAACAACGCTTCGCTTTCGGCGGCGCATTTTGCCGACAAACTCGCACGCATGGGTGTGCATGTGCCGCCCGGCCAGATACTGGGCAGCGCCGACGCCACCGCCGCGTGGCTGGCCGACCAGGTGCACAACCACGGCGCGCCGGAGGGCCCGGTCTTCGTCATGGGCATGGAGGGGCTGCGCGAGGCGCTGGTATTGCACGGCTTTACGCTCACGACCGACCCCTTTGCGGCCACGTGGATGGTGTCCGGCGCCAACTTCAACCTGACATACAACGATTTGGCCGACGCCGCGCTGGCGGTGCGCAACGGCGCCCGCTTCGTCGGCACCAATCCCGACCTGACATTTCCCACCGAACGCGGGCAGATTCCCGGCGCGGGTGCGGTGCTCGCGCTGCTGCAGGCCGCCACGGGCGTGCAGCCGATTGTCATCGGCAAGCCCAATCTGCCCATGTTTGAACTAGCCATGCGCAAGGTGCGCTCCACGCCGGCCACAACCATGATGGTGGGCGACCGCTACGACACCGACATTGCCGGTGCGGCGGCGCTGGGGCTGACCACCGTGGGCGTGCTCACTGGCATCAGCAGCGAGGCGGAGTTCCGCGCGCAAACGCTGCCGCCGCAATTCATCCTGCCCGGGCTGCCCGAGCTGCTGGCGCTCTTTCAATCGGCCGGTTCGCCCGCGGGGGTGTGACCCTCAAGCTCCATCACATAGACTATCGCCTTGTGGTAGCGTTTGAGGCGCTGCGCGTCCTTCTCGTCAAAATCAGGCAAGCGCTCGATGTTCATGTTGTCGCGCAAATCGGCCTTCTTGATGGTGCGCGCCAGGGGGCGCTGCGCCGCGCGCCGCACAAAATCCTCGTAGGATTCCCCATCCCGTCGCGTCAGGTCATCCACCGCCTGCAGAACGGCGGCGTCGAAGCCCTCGGAGGCGAGGCGCGCGAGCGGCCAGTCGGTGTTGTCCTCCACCACATCGTGCAGGAGGGCAACAATGCGCTCGGGGTCGGTGCGCATTTGCAGCATCATGCGCAGGGGATGGAGCACATAGGGCAGGCCGTCACGCGCGCTTTGGTTGGCGTGCGCTTCGACGGCAATTTCAATCGCGCGGTGCAAATTTGACATGCGTGGGCTCCTCTGGCGGACCGGCGGCGTGCGGCAGCGGGGGAATCAGGCGCGGGATGGCTGCCAGTCGGCACGCAGCAGGGCGTAAACGTACTCGTCGCACCAACTGCCCTTGAACCATGCGCACTGGATATGATGCGCCTCGCGCCTGAATCCAAGGCGCTCGAGCAGCGCGAACGAGGGTGCATTGCGCGTGTCCACGGTGGCGCTGATGCGGTGCATATGCAGTTCGCTGAATGCGAAGTCGAGCACGGCGCGCAGCGCCTCACTTGCGTATCCCTGACCTTGCCAGGGCGTGGCAAGCGAATAGCCAACCTCGCCCAGGCGGGGGTCGTCGACGCGCGTGTGCAGGGCGCAATCGCCGATGTGTGCGCCGCCGGCACGCACTTCAACGGCAAACTGGAACCACTCGCCGGGAACACCAGGGCGGCTTATGCTCATCTCGTGGATGAAGTGGCGCGCTTCGGCCTCACTGATCGAGTCCCAGGACTGGTAGCGGGCGACGTCGGGGTCGTTGCGGTAGGCGAGCAGGCTGAACAGGTCAGCTTGGGCAAAGTGGCGCAGCCGGAGGCGTGGCGTTTCAAGCGTCGAGAAGGCAATGACTGGCGTACTCATGCGTGTTCACCCGGTAGTTTGCACAGTGTGCGTATTGTGGCCGAACGGGGCGATGCTGCAAAAATGACGCGGGCGCGCTTGGCGAACATGGGAAGCGCGCTTCTTTCGCCAATGCGCGCTTGGCTCTACAATGGGCGCATGAATGAGATTCCGCTTCAGCCAGTATCGGACGCAGTCGCCGCGCAACGCACGCCGCTGCTGGACATGACATTGCCCGAATTGGAGGCCTTTGTACGCGGCCTCGGCCAGCCCGCCTACCGTGCGAGGCAACTTTGGGAGTGGATCTACAAGCGCTTTGCCGCCGACTTTGACGCGATGAGCGATCTGCCGCTTGGGCTGCGCACGCAACTGCACGAGGCGGCGACGATCAACCCGCTGCAGACAGCGACCGAGGTTGTCTCGGCGGCGGGCGACACGCTCAAGGTGCTCTTTAGCCTGCCCGACGGCCAGAGCATTGAGGCAGTGCTCATGCTCTATGATAACCGGCGCACGCTCTGCATCAGCAGCCAGGCCGGCTGCGCCATGGGCTGCACCTTCTGTGCGACGGCGCAGGGTGGCTTGGCGCGCAATCTCTCGTCGGGCGAGATCGTTGCGCAGGTGCTCCACTTTGCGCGCTATCTGGCCACGCCCGACGCGCTGCCGTTCACCGCGGTCGAGCGCCCAACCACGGTGACCAATATCGTGCTCATGGGCATGGGCGAGCCGCTGCACAACTATGACAACGTGTGGTCGGCGCTGCGCAGGCTGACGGACGCGGGCGCGTTTGGCCTGGGCGCACGCCACATTACGCTCAGCACGGTGGGGTTGGTTCCGCAGATTGACAAGATGGCGGCCGAGGCGTTGCAGATTGGCCTGGCGGTCAGTCTGCATGCACCCAACGACACGCTGCGCACAGGGCTGGTTCCCATCAACCGCGGCTACCCGGTGAATGAGTTGCTGGACGCGGTGCGCCGCTACATCGACAGGACACACCGGCGCGTAACCTTTGAGTATGCGCTCATGCGCGGCATCAACGATACGCCGGAACTGGCGCAGGAACTGGCGGGCAAGCTGCGCGGCATGCTCTGCCACGTGAACCTGATTCCGCTGAACCCGATTCCCGACAGCCCCTACCAGCCCTCGACCAGCTACGATGCCGAGAACTTTGCGGAGATTTTGCGCGAGGCGGGTATTTCGACGACGATTCGCTTGCGGCGGGGGATTGAGATCAATGCGGGCTGTGGGCAGTTGCGGCGCGCACAGCGGCTGGGCGCACAATAAACGCATCGTCACCGGTGTGCACGATGTAAACAAGAAAGCGCCGGCCTGAAAACCAGGCCGGCGCTGCTTCTTGCGACGCTTCTGTAGACGATACCCGAACCAGCGCTACACGCTCTTGGCCGCGGTGCGCAGACAGGAGGTGCAGAGCGTTTTCGAGATGATACGCCCATTCTCCAGAACCTTCACCTTTTGCACATTCAGGTTCCAGCGGCGGCGCGTGGCCTTCTTGGACCAGGGGCGGTTGTTCCCATACTGCGGCGGCCGGCTGCAATTGTCGCACTTAGCCATGATGGCATCCTCCTGCAAACACTTTGCGGTAAGAATCAGCGGCTTTGCATCAGCTGCGCGCCGGATTCCAGTTGGTCTTCAACCTGAGCATCGTAACCGAGGAGCGCCTGCGTGTCAAACTCGAGCAGGTCGCGGTGATATGTGACAGTCAAGCGCACCCGCTTGCTCTGCAAGCCATCAGGGCGCGTCGCTTTCACGAGAATTTGAATCGCAGGGGCTATGCGGGTATCCTGAACAGGTTGAAGCGCAAACACGCCGCGACCCCTGATTCGCCGCCGAAACGGACCTGCAAGGCCCGCATCCACAATGGAAAAGCCGACAGCACATGGGCAAAGTACGCATTGTCACCGACTCAAACGCGTTTATCCCGCCGGAGATTGCCGCACAGTTCCCTGTGGAAGTGATTCCGCAGCGCATCAAAATCGGCAGCTCGGTCTTTGAGGAGGGGAGCGACTTTACCGCCGAGATGATGTTCCAGAAACTGAACGCGGCGCAGGCGAGCGGCAGCAATCCCACGCCCGAGGTGCTGGCGGCGGACATCAACACCATTCTCGATGTCTACCAAACGCCGGGCAACGAGGCCGAGCATATCGTTTCGATCCACATGAGCAGCCAACTGAGCCCCATGTATATGGCGGCGCGGCGGGCGGCCGACATGCTGCGTGGCCGCTACAGCATCCGCGTAATTGACAGCCAGAGCACCTCCTACGGGCTGGGGCAATTGGTGATGATGGCGGCGCAGGCCTCGGCCAGTGGAGCATCGCTGCATGAGATTGCGCGCATTGTCAACGGCTCTGTGCCGCACCTCTACGTGGCGCTCTTCTCCGAGAGCCTGAACTATCTGGAGCGCAGCGCGCAGCTTGGCGCATCGCAGAGTGTGCTGGGCACCATGCTGGGCATCAAGGCGATGCTGATGATGGAGGATGGCGCGCTGGCAACACTGGAGAAGGTGCAGACGCGCGAAGAGGTGGTGGACAAGCTCTTCGAGTTTGTGGCGGAATTTGCCAGGGTGAACCACGTGGGCGTGCTGCAGCACAACTACGAGAAGCCGCGCGTCAAGCTGATCGAGCGCCTTCACGAGCATCTGCCCGGCACGCCTGTGCAGGAAGTGAGCTACCCACCGAGTATGGCCGCCTATTTGGGGCCGAATGTGCTGGGCGTGGTTGTGCACGAGGGCAGCTTCTAGAGTGAGTTCGCGGTGAACGCGGCAGTTTCAACGCGAGGGCGCAAGGTGCGCGAGGACGCAAGGAACGACAAGAGCAAGAAAAGCACCTGTGTGCGCGAGATTGGGCACCTATGCACATGTCCCGGGGTTGGGCTTGCCATTGCCATTCTTGCGTCCTTGCGCACGTCGCGCACTTGCGTTGTGAAGTGGTAGTGGCTTCGGGTTTTCAATACGGTTTTAGATTAGTCAGCGAACCGGCTTGACGCAAAGCGGCGAGAATCTACAAGGGCAAGGAAAGCATCTGTGGCGACGTCGGCGGTAGACCGCTTGCAGCGGGTATTGGATCTTGAGGAACGCCAGCAATGGCGCAACCGCGTGGTAATTGGCGGCTTGCAGGCCATGGCCCCGCGCTGGGCGGACGACGCGCGCAGCGAA
>CAYRVP010000080.1:0-18594 GCA_964427845.1 uncultured Caldilineaceae bacterium | reverse complement strand
ATTCTGTTCATCCGTCGATTTCGCAACCGTACGTTGTTTCAGCAGACTCATTGATGATTGACGTACACCCCAACCCCATGCTTGATTACGGCCCCACCCACTTCTCCCAGGGACGCATGGACTTTGCGTGGGAGGAATTGAGCGATAGCGAACGCGCCCAGGCCTATGCGGACTGGGAGGCGGGTCGCGGCCTGATTGGCGGCGACCCCCGCTTCCGCCCCAATTCGCACCTGCTGCCGCCGTGGGGGCTTGACTTGCCCTTTTTCCGCGCGCTGGCACTGGATGATGGGCGCGCGGCCAACGGCGTACGCTTGCGCGCCGCCCTGGCTGCGGGCTGTCCGGTCGAGGTGGAAATCGGTTTCGGCCGCGGCGATTTTCTGCTCGACCGCGCCGCCCGCCTACCCCAAACCCTTTTCATCGGCTACGAGACGAAGACCAAGGCCACGCGCCTGGCGCTGGCGCGCATTGCGCGTTTGGGCCTGGAGAACGTCTGGCTCAGCGACGACGACGCGCGCTTCAACCTGCCGCGCCTCTTTCCAGATGGTCGCCTCGATGCAATCCACATTCTTTTCCCCGACCCCTGGTGGAAGAACGACCACCGCGTCAAGCGCCTCTTCTCGCCCCCCTTTGTGGACCTGTTGGCGCGCGCCCTGCGCCCCGACGGGCTGCTGCAGTTCAAGAGCGACGTTGAAGAATACAGCGCGCTCGTGCGCTACCTGGTGGAGCAGCAGAACGCCTTCGCCCCCCACGATCCCGACCTGGCCGCACGCCTTGGTCCATATGCGCCCACGCACCGCGAGCAGTGGTGCGCGCGCAACGGCAAGGGTGTGTGGGGGCTGTACTTTGCGCGACGATAGCACCTGCGTTGGGCACCCTTTGCAGCACAATTGCCACACTTTCGCGCATTGCGCCAGGTCGTCGGAACACCCAATATCCTTCGGTATTCGCAGTGTCCAGAGAAAGGCAATCCCCATGTTCTCAATCGCTGGGCGTGCGCGGTTGCTGTTTGTTCTGTTTGCTACATTGCTTCTCATGATGCCCACTTTGCCCCTTGCGGCGCAATCGCCTGCGGGCGACGCCACCGCCGCGCGCGGCGCCAACCTGCGCGCCGGTCCCGGCACAACCTTCGCAATTGTGGGCGGTGCTTCGACTGGTCAGTCGCTCGAGATTGTTGCCCAGAATGCCGACGGCACGTGGTACAAGCTGGCTGACGGTTCGTGGATCTTTGCGCAGCTCGTGAATAACGCGCCGCAGGCGCCGGTCGAAGCGAGCGCTGCAGCTGCGGCCGCTGCTCCTGTCGCGCCCGTCGCCGCCGCAGCATCTGGGGGTGGCGGCACACCCGCGGCCAATTCGACTTCTGATTGGCCCGGCGGCAAAGAGCACAACTTCTGGGCCTACCTTTTCAGCGAGGGGCGCAACAACTTCAATTGGCAAAACATGCGCCAGGAGAACCCCGACCGCTGCTACGTAGACACGTCGAATCTCGGCCTCGAGATTTGCGCCGATTCCATCAAGGCCGACAGGCGCGGCGATGTGGCCGTGCAATGGAAGGCGAGCAAGGGGGGCAGCTATCGCTTTGAGTGGGATTCGGCTTCGCTCAAGTTCTACAAGCACACTGAGCTGCTGGGCATTCTGGACAAGGGCGTAGAACTGCCGTACGCCGCCACTGTGCGTGATGTGATCGAGTGGGAACAGTTCTTCTGGGTGGCAACCGACAGCACACCTTATCACATTCGTGTCTTCAAGCTCGATGATGCGGCTGCGGCCGCGCCCGCCGCGCCAATAGCGCCGATTGCTACCTTTGGGCCAGGCATGAAGCGCGTGGGTACGGATGTCATTCCCGGCACCTATCGTGCGCCGGGCAGCGACTCATGCTATTGGGAGCGTCTCAACGGATTCGCCGGCAAGCTGGGCAATATCATAGCCAACGAGTTCAGCGCCGGCCCGCAAATTGTCTCGATCAGCGCTACGGACAAGGGTTTCTATTCGACGCGCTGTGGCACGTGGACGCTTGACCTTTCTCCACTTCGCTCCGACCCGGCTGCTCCCTTCGGCGACGGCACCTACTTTGTGGGCAAGGATATTGCGCCCGGCACATGGCAGGCAAGCGGCAGCGACGGCTGCTACTGGGAGACGCTTTCGAACTTCACGGGACAGTTTCGCGACATTCACGCCAACGATTTCCTTGTAGGCGGCACGATTGTTGACATCCGCGCTGAAGATACCGGCTTTCGCTCGCAGGATTGCGGCACGTGGACAAAGATTGAGTAATCGGCGGCAACCAAGTATGGACCGCTGATCGAAGTCGACCATGGGCGTGGGGCTTGCGCTAAAGGAAGCTCCACGTCGAGTTGCATTGGGCGTGCTTGCCCGTGGCCTGGTTGCAGGTAAAATGAGTGCACCTGCCACCCGCCCACCCCACCGGCCCGCGCCATGCCCCGCACGCCCGCAGCACCCAGCGCCCCCACACTCACCTGGCCGAACAAGCGCGCGCCGCTGCCGGTAGAGCCGGCGCGCCCCGTGCTCCAGGAAACCTTCGAGCCGTATGGCCGCGTGCCGCTGCGCGACGACGACGCGCTCGCCTCAGGCTGGAACCGTCTCTTCCTGGGCGACAACCTGCCCATTCTGCACGCGCTGGCGGCAAGCGAGGCGGGGCGCTTCAAGCTCATCTATGCCGACCCACCCTATGGCAGCGGTGTCAAGTGGGCGCGCAAGGTGCGGCTGCGCGGGCCGCGTGAGCTCTCGCGGCGCGTGATCCTGCGCCAGCCCGAGTACGAAGACCGCATGAACGATGCGGACTACCTCCAGTTCATGCTCGACCGCCTCGTTGTCCTGCGCGAGCTGCTGGCCGACGACGGCACGCTCTGGCTTCACTGCGACCACCGCCACACACACCACCTGCGCGCGCTGCTGGCCGAGGTCTTTGGCGCCGAGAACTGGCTCAACACAATCACCTGGCGCAGCCAGACGGCGCGCGGGGCCAAGTCGGGCGCGCACTACTTCCCCCACAGCGCGCATTCGATTCACATCTTCCGCAAGAATGCGCGCGCCGCCGTCACCTGGAATGCGCCCAAACGACGCCTGGTGCTGAGCGAAGCCGAGGCCGCCGCCGAGTTTATGCGCGACGACGGAGGTTTCTTCCGCACATCGGACCCCGGCGCCTATACCTTTGAGAGCCTCAAGCGGCTGCACGGCGAGGGGCGTCTCTACGCGCCCTATGGTGGCGCGATTCTGGTGGATGACGAGCACCGTCGCATCACCTGTTCGCACGGGGGCAATATCGGCGTCAAGTACTATCTCACCGACCTGGGGCAGGGACGGCACCTGGTTGAACGCACCGTGGACAACGTCTGGGACGACATCCCCGGCCTCGGCACCACGCCCGCCGAGGACACCGGCTACCCTACGCAGAAGACCACGGCGCTGCTCGAACGCATCATCGCCGTGGCGACGAACCCGGGCGATTGGGTGCTGGATCCCTTCTCGGGTTCGGGCACAACGCTGGTGATGTCACAGCGCATGGGGCGGCGCTGGGTGGGCTGCGACGCGAGCCCGCGCGCCGTGGACACTGCGCTGCAGCGCGTCTCGGGCCTTGTGCTCGAAGAGGTGCGCGACGACCCCAATGCGCCGCCGCCGCACGCCGCGCTGCTGGTGGCGCAGCCTGCCGAAGCCCCCGAGGCTGCCGGCCCCGCGCCGCAAGCGCACCTGTTGATTACCCGAAACGCCGTAGGCGCGGCTAGAATACGGGTCGACATTGCGGGCTACAGCTCCGTGCGCCTCGAGCAATTGCTGCCCGCCGTGCCAGTGGATTGGCGGGCCGTGGTGGAGCGTGTGGCGATAGACCCGGACCATGACGGCCGCGTCTTTCGCGCTGCGCTGGCCGATGCGCCGTCCCGTCGCAACCGCACGGTGGCCGGCTCCTATGAAGTTGACGTGCCCGCAACCGCGGCCACCGTGGCCGTGCGCATTACCGACATTCTGGGCGAGAGTGCAACAGTGACGATTCCGGCGAGTGAAGAGGAGAAGAGATCATTGACAATTGATCATTGACGATTGATGATTCGCTACACGTTGACTGGCTGGTTGATTCCGTGTGTCTCACGCCATCATCAGCCTAACCAGTCAACTGGGTACTAATGATCAATCTTCAATGATCAATTCGTCCTCCACACACCACCGCGCAAACAACGAGTGGACATTGAAGCGATGGGAACACCCGTCCTGACCGTTCTTGAGGAAGACCGCCACGCCTGGTTCGCCGGGCGCACGCGTGCCATTCAGAAGTATCTTGACGCCGAAATTGGCGCGGCCCCGGCGGGCGGCGGCGGGCGGCGCGTGCTCGACATTGGCAGCGGCGCAGGCAACATGGCGCACCACCTGTCCCACTACGGCCAGGTGACGGGACTCGACTTCAACCCGCGCCCACTCCCCGTTGCGCAGCAGCGCGGGCTGGAAGTGCTGCGCGGATCGGGCAGCGAGCTGCCCTTTGCCGACAACACCTTTGACCTTGTGGCGCTGCTCGATACGATTGAGCACATCCCCGACGAACTGGCCGTACTCAACGAAGTGCGACGCGTCCTCAAGCCCGATGGTCGCGTGATCATCACCGTGCCCGCCTTTATGTGGCTGTGGAGCTACAACGACGATATCAACGACCACCAGCGCCGCTACACCGAGCCGGAATTGCGCCAGAAGCTCGAGATATGCGGGTTGTTGCCCACGCGCTCGAGCTACAATAACTTTTTCCTCTTTCCGCCGATCGCGGCCATTCGCCTCTTGCGTCCCTACAACCCGGGTCTCGAAAGCCCCCACCTGACGGAAGACGCCGACGTCTATCAAGTAGAGATGGAGGCAATTCCCGAGCCGGTGAACAGCGTGCTGCACGCATCAGGCTGGGTGGAAGCGGAACTGCTTGAACGCATGTCGCTGCCTTTTGGCAACAGTATCATTGCCGTCGCGCGCAAGCCAAAAACATCTTGACGCAAAGGCGCAAAGGCAAGCAAAAGCAGGGGGAAGACATTGCTGACCTTGCCGCTGCCAAGTTCTGCTCTTAGCCTGCATCCCTATGTCCTACTTCTACTTTGCCTTGCATCTGCTTGCTTTTGCGTTCCTTTGCGCCTTTGCGCCTTCGCGTCAAGGTGGAGGGTTGCGCACCCATGCCGCCGTGCTGGGCGGCTTCTTTATGCTCGCGGCGCTGCTCTGGTGGCCGCTGCCGATGCACCTTGCCACGCACGCGCCCGGCGCACCCACATGGGCCTACGACGAAGCCACCTTTGTCTGGAACATCTGGTACTTCAAGCACGCCCTGTTTGATCTGCTGCAGTCGCCCCTGCACAGCAGCCTGATCTACTACCCGCTGGGCGTCGACCTGATCCTCTACACCTACAACTACTATCACGTGCTGGCTAGTTTGCCGCTGGCGCTTGCCACCAACTATGTGCTGGCCAGCAACATCTCGCTGCTAACGGCCACGGCGCTCAGCGGCTACGGCACGTGGCTGCTCGTGCGCTGGCTGCTGGCGCGCGAGGGGGTGGACGCGCGTGCGGCAGGGTGGGCGGCGCTGGTGGCCGGTGCGATTTTCGCCTATGGCTCCAACCGCTCCATCTACGCCGCGCTGGGCCACTACGACATGGTGACCACGCAGTGGATTCCCTTTTACGCGCTGGCTCTGCTGCGCAGCCTTGACACGCGCTTGAGCGCCAGCGCACGCCGCCGCGCCGCCTTGCTTGCAGGCGTATTCATCGCCTTCGCCGGGCTGGCCGAGATGATTACGGCGCTCTTCCTGGCCATTTTTACCCTGATCGTTCTGCTGGCGCACCCGGGTGACGCGCGTCAGCGCCAGCGCGCGCTGCTCCTGCGCTGGCGCATCTGGCTGCCGAGTATTGCGCTTCTGAGCGGCGTGGGCATCCTGCTGTGGAGCCCGGCGCTGCTGCCCATCCTCTACCAGTTCCTTGTGAACGACTTCGCGCTTAAGGGTTGGGGCGAGGCAATACCATTGAGCACTGACCTTATGGGCTGGCTGACGCCTACCGTGCTCCACCCCTGGTTCGGCAGTGACCTGGTGGCCGAGTTGCGGCGCGTCCAACTGCGCGCGCTCGATGGCGGCGTCACCGGCTTTCGTGACCTGAATACCGTCTTCCTGGGCTGGGTGACGGCGGCGCTGGCGCTGACCGGCGCGCTGGCGTGGCGAAGGCGCGCACGCATTTGGTGGTGGACAGCGATTGTCTTCGGCCTCTTCACGCTGGGTCCCTTCCTGCAAATCAACGGCGAGTATCTCTTTAATCTCGACGGCGTGGACGCGACCTTTCCGCTGCCCTACACGCTGCTGCACTACATCCCCATCATCAAGGCCAACCGCGCGCCCAACCGCAACAGCGTGGTGCTGATGCTGGCGCTGGCGGTGCTGGCGGGCTATGCGATTGCGTGGCTGTGGGAATGGGTGCGCGTGCGCAGGGCGCGCCGAGGGACCTCCAGTGCGCCGCGCTGGATCGTGGCGCTGCCGCTGGCGGCGGGGCTGCTGGTGGTTGGCGAGCACCTGGCCCTGCCGATGACACTCACCGACATGCGCGTGCCCGCCGTGTATGCGCAGATTGCCGCCGATGCGCGCCCTGTGGCCGTGATGCAACTGCCGCTTGGCTGGCGCAACTCGTTTGGTGTCTTTGGTCCCGAGGCGACGATCCTGCAGTGGTATCAGAGCGAGCACGCCAAGCCCATGCTTGGCGGCAATATCAGCCGCGCGCCCGACTTCAAGATGGCGTACTTCGAGCGGTTGCCCTTCTTCCAGGCGCTCATCGACGTGGAGTTTGGCCACGAACTCTCGCCCGAACTTCTGGCCGCGGCGACGGCGCAGGGCCCCGCGCTCATGCGCCTCTACAATGTGGGCTACGTGCTGCTCTTCCCGCCCGTGGCGGGAAGGCCGCCCTACAGCGACACCTGGCAGGCGTCGTGGGATTTTGCCAAAGAGACGCTGCCGCTTGAGGATGCGCCATTCTGGACGGGCGACGGCATCGAGGCCTATCGAGTGCTTCTGCCTGCGCCCGCGGCCTCATTCGCACTTGACCTGGGCGATGAGGATTCGCAGCCCTATCGTGGCGATGGCTGGGATGCAGGCGACAGCGCTGTGGCCGATGCGAATGGCGTGTGGGCGACGACGCGCGCCGGTGCGCTGTATATGCCGCCATTGGCGCAGACGGCGCAGCCGGTGACGCTGCGCATGCGTCTGCAGCCCTACAGTTACCCAGGCGCAGCGGCGCAAACCGTCTCGGTGCGCGTCAACGGCATGCCCGTAGGTGATGTGCACACGCTGACCGATGGCTGGCAGGAGACGGCGTGGGAAGTTCCGCCCGGCCTGCTTGGCGAGGGGCTGAGCCGCATTGAGCTTGACTGGGCGCGCGCTGATGCACCGCGCACCGTGAACCCCGGCAGCCGTTCCATCGGCAGCACCGGCGTTACGATGCCCGTCGACGCCGACCTCAAGGCCTTTGCCGATGGCGGCTTCATCGCCCTGTTTGATGAAGACGGCGTGCAGACGGACGCCTCGGCCGGGCGCAAGGGTGTGAACGTGACGGTGCTCGAGCCGGGCAGCGGTCGCGTCGTGGCGCAGCAGGGCTTTGACACCACGGCCAACACGTTTGAGAGCGACGCGCTGGCTACATTCGTGCGCGCGGTTGCGCCGGGGCACATCGTGCTCGTGGCCAGCAACGGCGACGCCTGGGCGCATATTACGCGAGAGGCAGTGGACGCGCTGCGCGCCACAGGCGCGGATGTGACGCTGGAGGGGCTGCGGGATAGGTACTTTGCGCTGGCGGGCGTGCAGGGCGCAGCGCAAGGCACGGCGGCGCAAGCCATCGACCCGAGTGATGCCTTCCTGCGCGTGAGCCTCGAGCGTGACCGGCGGCCGCTGGCGGCGTTTGTGGATTGGGTGAAATTGCAGGAGCGGTAGGATGTGATTGGTAGTTGTCGGTTGCATTGTTGACTGGTTGACTGGTTGACTGGTTGACTGGTTGACTGGTTGACTGGGTCATAAAGTTGGCGCAGCGCAATCGACCAGTCCACCAGTCAACCAGTCAACCAGTCAACCAGTTGCCACCTACAGTTTACGATGTCCCATCCTGCCCTTTGTACAGCGCCACCATCCGTTCCCACGGCAGGCGGCCGGTGCGCAGGCGCACAAGCGTGTAGAAGGCCTTGACGATTTCGGTGCGCGAGATCTTGCTTGCGCCTTCGGTGCGGTTGGTGAAGGTGATGGGCGTCTCGCCCGCCCGAAAGCCTGCCTGCTGGCAGAGGAAGGCCATCTCGGTGAGGAATGAGTAGCCGCTGGAAAAAATGGCGTCGAGATCGATGGTCTCGAGCACGATCCGCCGGTAGCAGCGGAAGCCGGCGGTGCAGTCGCGAATCGACACGCCGAGCATGGTGTGCGCCAGCCAGTTGGCCCCCGAGCTGACTGCCTGGCGGGTGCGTGTGGAGCCGACCACGCGGCCGCCGGGTACGTAGCGACTGCCCACCACCAGGTCCACGCCGCCGGCAGCCATTGTGATCAGCGCAGGCAGGCTGGCGGGATCGTGGCTGAAGTCGGCGTCCATGGTGCAGAAGTACTGGTAACCCAGCGCCAGCCCGGAGGCGAAGCCTGCCTTGTAGGCGGTGCCTAATCCCAGCTTGCCTGCGCGATGCAACACCTGTACGCCTGCATCGCCGGCAGCGATTGCGCTGGCGAGCAGGCCGGTGCCGTCGGGCGAATTATCGTCCACGATGAGCACGTGAATATCGCCGGGCTGCGCGCGCAGCGCAAGCACAAGCTTGACGATGTTCTCGCGTTCGTTGTAGGTGGGCACGATCACCAGCGCCTGCCCCGCCCAGGAGGGTGCGGGGTGCATCGCGGGTGTGAACACGGCAGAGTGATCCGGCGCAGGTGGCAGCATAAACTCCATGATTATCGGTGAAAGGCCAATGACAGTCAAATTGCAGCCCGAAAGCCCTCCAGACACAAAGTCATCCCGTCCGCCCGTACGCGAGCGTACGATTGCGCTACTGCTCTTTGCGCTGGCGCTGGCGCTCTACCTGCGCACGGGCGCACGCGGGCTGCTGCCCGGCGACCCTGGTGAATTCCAGTTTGCCGCGTGGAACTTTGGCCTCGCACACGCCACCGGCTATCCGCTCTACCTCATTACGGGTGGCGTCTGGCAGCACTTCTGGTCGCTGCTGGGGGCAAACCCCGCGGCTTCGCTCAATGCGCTCAGCGCCGTGCAGGCGGCAGTGGCCGTGGCGCTGATGTATTTGCTGGCGGTCGAGGGCATCCCCGGCAGCGTGGCCATCCGCCGCATGGGTGCGCTGCTCGCGGCGGCATTTCTCGCCGTCAACCCCACCTTTTGGAGCCAGGGATTGATTGCCGAGGTTTACGCGCTGCAGGCGCTGCTGCTGGTGAGCATTCTGTTCGTCTTCCAGCGTATGTCGAGCACCGAAGTGGCCAACGCCAGCCCCGTTTGGCTTGCGCTGCTGACAGGGCTGGCGCTTACCCATCACGCCACCACGCTGCTTTGGCTGCCGGGGCTGGCCCTGGGTGTGTGGATGGTGCGCAACCGGATCAGCCGCAGCCCGGCGCTCTGGGTTGGCGCCGCTGTAGCCATGTTTGCGCCATTGCTGCTCTATCTCTATGTGCCGCTGCGCGCCACGCCGGCGGCGTCACCCTGGTACTTCCCGCAGTTGGGCAATGAAACGCTCGCGCTTTATACCCACTCGCTGCGCGGCTTTCGCGATTTTCTCACCGGGCGCACAATCTCTGTGGGGTACTACGACATTGGCCGTGCGTGGGAAAACATTGGTACGGCAGCGCAATTGTGGCGGCTGCACTTTGGCTACCCAGGGCTGATGCTTGCCGCGATAGGCGTCTACGCGCTGGCGGCCAACAAGCGCTGCGCGCTGCTGGCCGTCACGGCGCTGGGGTTAGTCCTGCAGCAGCTCTTCAATCTCTTCTATGCAATCGAAGACATCCTCGTTTACTACATCCCGATTTATCTGGTGCTCTCATTGTGGGCGGGCTGGGGCGGCGCGCAACTGGCAGGTGGCTTTGCACAGTTGGGCGCCGCCTCCGATGCGGGCACACGCAAGGCGCAGGAGCCGGGCGCACCGACCATCAACTGGGACGTGCTGGGCGTGATTGTGGCACTGATGCTGCTCTACTTCCCCATGCGCCAGATGGTTACCTACCTGCCGCGGCTCGACCAGCGCGCCGCCGTGCAGGCGCGCCAGATGTGGCAGGGCATCCTCGCGGCCAACCCGCCCGCCAACGCCATACTGGTGAGCAACGACCGCAACGAGATTGTGCCGCTCTACTATTTGCAGAATGTGGAGGGGCTGCGCACCGACCTCACGGGGATATTCCCGCTGATTGCGCCCGAGGCGCGCTTTGGCGACATTGCCGCCACGCTGCAGACGGCGCTCAACGCCACGCCTGCCGCCCCCGTTCTGCTGGTGAAGCCCATGCCGGGGCTGGAGACGCGCTTCGTGCTTGCGCCCGCCACGCCGCCGCTGGTGGAAGTGGTCGGCGCGGTCGATGGCACACCCGCGCACGGGGTGAATCAACCCTTTGGCCCACTGACGCTGCGCGGTTTTGACTGGGCGCGAAGCGACGACGTTGTGGACCTGCGCCTCATGTGGCAGGTTGATGCGCCGCTGCCTGCCGGCTATACAACCACCGTGCAACTCTTCAACGGGGTGAGCACGCGCCTTGCGCAGAACGACGCAGCGGCAGGCGGCGTTTACTATCCAACCACGCTCTGGAAGCCGGGCGAGCTGCTGGTGGAGAGTCATACATTGTCGCTGCCGCCCGACGCCGTCCCCGCAACGCTGCTTGTGGGCATGTATACCGGGCCGGAAATGACGCCACTGGCGCCGGCGTTGATGATCGACCTGAGCGGCTACGACCTGCAATAGTGCAGAAGCGGTGCGCAGACGTGCAACGCTTGCAGGGGGCGGCCCGCTCTGTAGTGGAAGCCTCCTGGCCTGCTTCGTTGTGCACGCCAAGTGAAGGCCGGAAGGCCTTCCGCTACCAGGCAGGGCGGCGCGCACACAAGGCTTGAACTCTGTGCACAGTCCGTTTTACCGTGAAGCAAGGAATCCATGGCCAAGTCCGAATTCGTTACATCGCAGGAGTGGAACACCGACCTCAGGGCGCCGATACCCTGGATCATCTCGCACCTCAAACGCAACCCGTGGATCATTGTCATGATGGTGGTGGGCGCCATCGGCAATGCGCTGCTGGCATCCGCGCTGCCCATCTACACAGGACAGGCATTTGATGCGGCGACTGGCCCATCGCCCTCCATGCGACTGGTGCTGGTCGCGGCCATCTATATCGCAATTAGTCAGGCGGTGCGCGCGGCCATGCAACTGGGGCGCAACTTCGGCAGCGAGTTGCTTGGCCAGCGCCTTGAGCGCGACGCGCGTGAAGAACTTTACGCCTCGCTGCTGGGCAAGAGCATGTCGTTTCATGACCTGCGCCCCACGGGCGAGATCATGGCGCGCGCCACCAATGACGTGCGCGAACTGGCGCTGATGATGGCGCCGGGCATCAACCTTGTGCTCGGGTCGGGCGCGTTTCTCTTCATGCCCATGCTGGTCGCGCCGACCATCGCGCCGCAACTGATTCTGGTGCCGCTGCTCTTTGCCGTGGCTTATCTAGTTTCCATGGTCTTCTACCTGCGCGATTTGCGCCCCACGACCGAGGCGGTGCGCGCAAGCTTTGGTGACCTTAACGCCGGGTTGACCGCGGCGATTGAGGGCGTTGAGACCGTCAAGGGGACAGCCCAGGAGGATGCCGAGGCGACGCGCTTTTCGGCCAATGCCCGTCGCTTCCGCGATGCCTTCGTGAGCCAGGGGCGCGTTGAGGCGCGTTTTCTGCCTCTGCTGATGCTGGGAATTGCCCAGGCGGCGGCCTTTCTGCATGCGCTCATCCTCTTCCGCGCAGGCGTGCTGACTGTGGGCGACGTGGTGGCCTACATGGGATTGATTTCACTCTTCGGTTTTCCCGTCTTTACGTCGCTCTTCGCCTACTCGCAAATGTCGTCGGGCGTGGCGAGCGCGCGCCGCATTCTCGAACTCATACGCGCCGAGACCGAGCTCGACCGCAACGATGCCGGCCACGAAGGCGCGATGCAGGGCACAATCCGCTTCGAAAACGTGACCTTCCGCTATGGTGTGGAAGATGGCGAAGCGGCGCGCCCGTCGCTGGACCAGGTCTCATTCAGCATACCCGCCGGGCAAACGATGGCGCTTGTGGGTCAAACGGGTTCGGGCAAGAGCACAGTCACCAAGCTCATCAACCGCACCTACGACGCCGATGCCGGGCGCATACTGATTGACGATATTGACGTGCGCGATTGGAATCTGGCGGCGCTGCGCGGCCAGATCAGTGTGATTGAGCAGGACATCTTCCTCTTCAGCCGCTCCATTGCCGACAACATTGCCTTTGGCAAGCCCGGCGCAACGCGGGATGAGGTCGAGGATGCGGCGCGCGCGGCGCAGGCGCACGACTTCATTGCCGGCTTCCCCGCAGGCTACGACACCATGGTGGGTGAGCGCGGCGTAACGCTTTCGGGCGGCCAGCGCCAGCGCATTGCCCTGGCACGCGCCTTTCTTACCAACCCTTCCATCCTCATTCTCGACGACTCCACCAGCGCAATCGATAGCGCCACCGAGGACCAGATTCAGCGCGCGATCGAACGCGCCACCGAGGGGCGCACGACAATTCTCATCACCCACCGCCTCTCGCAAATTCGCTGGGCCGACGTGATTGTGGTGCTGCGCAAGGGGCGCGTGGTGGCCGTGGGCGCGCACGACGAACTGCTTGAGAGTTCGCAGGCGTACCGCGATATCTTCGCCAGGTTCTAGAGTGACAGCGGAATGAAGTCGACAGCGTCACGCCGGGAGGCGTGACCTACGTGGGCAGCGGCCTGTCTCATAGGTCACGCCTCCCCGGCGTGACGCTGCGGCCGTGCACCAATGGTGTTCCCATTGCGGTATCACTTTGGAGATGCAAGCAGCACGATTACTGATGACTGGAGAATGAACATTGGGGCAGGATCGGCACTCGATCCTGCCCCAATGTTCATTCTCCAGTCATCAATTTGCGTCCGTCACTCCAGCACCTCATCGAGCACCGCGCGGGCGCGCGCTGTGCGCCAGGCGCCCAGCGCCTCGCCCAGCGGCGGGCGGCTGAGGGCGAGGACGCGCACCGCAAAGAGCGCGGCGTTGATGGCCCCCGCACGGCCAATCGCCATCGTGGCCACAGGTACGCCGCCAGGCATCTGTACGATGCTCAGGAGAGAATCGAGGCCGTTGAGCGCCTTGCTCTGGATGGGCACGCCAATCACAGGGAGCAGCGTGAGGCCGGCCAGCATGCCCGGCAGATGCGCCGCGCCGCCCGCACCGGCGATGATCAGTTCGATGCCGCGCCCGCTCGCAGATTGCCCGTACTCCACCATGAACTCGGGCGTGCGATGGGCCGAAACGACGCGGCATTCATACGCCACGCCGAACTCGGCAAGCGTTTCGGCGGCGGCGCGCATCGTCTCCCAGTCGCTCCTGCTCCCCATGACAATGCCCACAGCGGGGAGGCTGGCCGCAGCCTGCGCCTGCGCGCGCTCAATAGCCATTGGACCCTCCCTGCTGATAGGCAGACCAACGGCGCATGGTGGACTCGATGCGCGGCGCGGCGGGCATGGCGGCGGGCATGAAGGGCAGCCGCGTCAGGCGCTCATAGGCGCGAATGTAACGTTCGGCGGCCTGCACGGCCAGGTCAGGTGGCAGCGCAAAGGGCTTGCCCTCACCTGCATAGCCGTGGTCTGCGTAGTAGAGACGCACGAACTCCTTGTCAAAATTCTCGGGTTCCAGCCCGGCGGAACGGCGCTCGTCCAACGTGGCGGCCTCCCAGAAGCGGCTCGAGTCAGGCGTGTGGATTTCGTCAATCAGCGCAACGGCGCCGTCGGGAAGCAGGCCGAATTCGTACTTGGTGTCCACCAATACGAGCCCGCCGCGTGCCGCAATCTCCTGGCCGCGCGTGAAGAGCGCCAACGCGGCGGCGGCGATCTGCTCCCACTGCGCCGCCGTGGTCAGCCCTTGCGCAACAATCTCGTCGGGCGTAATGCGCTCGTCGTGGCCGCCTGCGGCTGCCTTGGTCGTGGGCGTGATGATGAGCGTATTCAGCCGATCATTCTTGCGCAGGCCGTTGGGGAAGCGCATGCCGTAGATCTCACGCTCGCCCTGGCTGTAGCGCTGCCAAAGCGATGTGCTGGTGACGCCCGTGATATAGCCGCGCACCACCACCTCCACCAGCAGGGGCGTGCAGCGGCGCGCCACTGTGACGTTCGGGTCGGGCGATTCGATCACGGCGTTGGGGACGATGTCGCGCGTTTGCTCGAACCAGAAGAGCGCGAGTTCGTTGAGCACCTGCCCCTTGCAGGGGACAAGCCCCAGATTGTGGTCGAAGGCAGAGAGGCGGTCGGTGGCAACCATAACGAGGCGCTCATCCACCGCAAAGAGATCGCGCACCTTGCCGCGTGTGCGCGGCCCCAAAAACGGAAGGTCCACGCCGGCGAGGGCGTGCTTGAGTTGCTCGCTCAGGAAGTTCTGGTCAATCAACATGGGAGGCTCCTGCGGCTGCCACAAAACGCGTGAAGAGTACGCTGCCGCGCATGGCCCCGTTGCGGCTGCCGAGAGGGTTCTGCAACGGCCGAATGTGGTCCTCGGGGTGAGGCATGAGGCCGACGACATTGCCTTGCGCATTGCAGAGGCCCGCGATGTCCGCAACCGAGCCATTGGGGTTGAGCGGGTAGCTTCCGGCTGCGCGCTTTCCCTCCGCATCCACGTAGCGGAAGGCAACCAGTCCTTCGGCCTCAAGCGCGTCGGCGGTAGCGGCATCGGCCACCTGCACATTGCCTTCGCCATGCGCCACCGGGCAGAAGATCAGTTCGTCCACGCCACGCAGCCAGGCGGCTGTGCAGGTGGGGCTGACGGACAGGTGCACCCAGCGACACTCAAAGTGGCCGCTTGCGTTTTCCGTCAAGGTGACGCGCCGTTTGGCGCCGGGCGCGACGGCGGGCAGCAACCCCGCCTTGACGAGTGTTTGGAAACCGTTGCAGATGCCCAGCACCGGCCGCCCGCTTTCCACAAAGGGGCGCAGCGCATCGGCGAAGTAGACCTGCAGGTCGAGCGCCAGGCGCGCGCCTGCGCCCAGGGCGTCACCATAGGAGAAGCCGCCGGGCAGCAACAGCGCGGCGTAGTTGCCCAGCGTGCGCTCACCGCGCCGCAACTGGTTGATATGCACGATTTCAGGCGCGCCACCGGCCAGTTCGACGGCGCGCGCAGCCTCGGCGTCGCGGTTCGTGCCCGATGCGTGCAGAATGAGGATGGGTGGGGCCATGGGACCTCGGAACTGCGGGTTCAAGGGTTCAAGAGTTCACGGTTTAAAGTTTAAATTCACACCCGCCCATGCATGCACCACCTCGTCAAGGGGCAGATCAAGCAGCGCTGCGCCGGCGCGGTTGATGCACACGCGGCGATTCTCTTCAACCGTGCCAATTTGCGCACAGGCAATGCCTTCCAGCGCAGCCTCGAATGCGTGCGCGTCCTCAGGGGCAATTTCCACCACCAGCCGCCCGTTGCTCTCGCCAAAGAGGAGCGCGTCGGCGTCAAGCGTGGCAGGCGAGGGGGCGCGTGCGAGGTCCACCGCGATGCCCAGCCGCCCGGCCAGCGCCATCTCGGCCAGCGCCACGGCCAGGCCGCCTTCGCTGCAATCGTGACACGCCTGCACCAGCCCCTTGCGCATGGCCCCATGCAGGGCGCGGTAGCGCGCGAGCGGGTCATCCGGCATGGCGGGCGGCGCGCCCCCGTCAACCTGCAGGTGAGCGAACAGGAGTGATCCGCCTAGTTCGGCGCGGCTCTCGCCCACGACGTAAAGCAGATTGCCCGCCTGCTTGAGATCGCTGGTGACGACACGCGCCATCTCCGGCGCAAGCGTAATCGCCGAAATCAGCAGCGTGCCGGGAATGGGGACGCCGTTGAACTCATTGTAGAGGCTGTCCTTGCCCGAAATGAAAGGCGCGTTGTAGGCTAGTGCAGCGTCGTAACAGCCCTGGCACGCGCGCACAAGCGAGCCCAGCCGGTCGGGGTACATGGGGTTGCCCCAGCAGAAGTTGTCGAGCAGGGCGATGCGATCTGGGTCGCCTCCCACCGCCACGGCGTTGCGCATAGCCTCATCAACTGCGCTCACTGCCATGGCGTAGGGGTCGCGCCGCCCCAGTTGCGGGTTGATACCCGCACTGAGCACAAACGCGCCCCCGTGGCCCCATGTGCCCAGCGGCTTGAGTACGGCTGCGTCGGCGGGGCCGTCCATGTGTGGACCGGTGAAGGGGCGCACGAGCGTGCCGCCGCGCACCTCGTGGTCATAGCGCCGCACAATGGCTTCCTTGCTGGCGATGTTGGGGTCGCGCAGCATGGCCAGAAGCATTGCGCCGTAGTCGAGTGCGGGCAGCAAGGGTGCTTCGTCGGGCGGCTCGCGGTGGATGGCGATGAGATAGCGACGGGGCAGGCCGTCATGCAGGAAGTCCATGGGCAAATCGGCCACAGTGAGGTCGCCGGCGCGCACACGCAAGTGGCCGTCACCGGGGAAGGAGCCAAGCACCGAAAGCTCCACATCCCAGAGTGCAGCCAGCCCCTCGAGTTCGGGGAGGTTGGCGGGCGGCACGGCAAGCACCATGCGCTCCTGCGCCTCGCTGAGCCAGATTTCCCACGGAGCCAGCCCCGAATACTTGAGGGGGGCGGCGGCCAGGTCCACGTCGGCCCCCAGTTCGCGCCCCATTTCGCCGATTGCAGATGAGAAGCCCCCTGCGCCGCAGTCGGTGATGGCCGTGTAGAGGAACGCGTCGCGCGCTGCCTCGATGATTTCGATGAGCCCCTTCTCGGTGATAGGGTCGCCGATTTGTACGGCGCTGCCCGAGCTTTCACTTGTCTCGTGGGTCAACTCGGCGGAGGAGAAGGTGGCCCCGTGCAGGCCGTCGCGCCCTGTGCGCCCGCCCAACGCCACAATCAGGTCGCCCGGCTGAGGAGCAGTGGGGTGGCTGCCGCGGGGCAGCAGGCCCACGCAGCCGCAGAAGACGAGGGGGTTGCCCAGGTAGCCTTCATCGTAGAAGACCGCGCCGTTGACCGTAGGCAGACCCAGTTTGTTGCCGTAATCGGCCACGCCCGCCACCACGCCCGCGGCAATGCGCTGCGGATGGAGCGCACCAGGGGCAACCTGGTCGTGGGGCAAGTCTTGCGGGCCGAAGCAGAGGACATCGGTGGTGACAATCGGCCGCGCCGAGACGCCGATGATGTCGCGCACGACGCCGCCCACGCCCGTGTTGGCGCCGCCGAAGGGCTCCAGCGCCGAGGGATGGTTGTGCGTCTCCACCTTGAAGGCAAGGTCGTACTTGTCATCAAACTCGATAATGCCGGCGTTGTCCACGAACGCCGAGTGCAGCCACTCAGGGTAGACCGCGTCCGTGGCGGCGCGAATGTACTGGCGCAGCAGGCCGTCGATCGGGAAGCGCGCGATCTCGTTGCCGGCGGCATCCTGCCAGGCGAAGTCGATATGGGCGCGAAAAGTCTTGTGCACGCAATGCTCGGACCAGGTTTGCGCCAGCGTTTCCATCTCCACATCCGTGGGCTCGCGCCCTTGCGTCTGGTAGAAGGCCTGAATGGCGTGCATCTCGGCCAGGTCCAGCGAGAGCAGCCGCTGCTTGCTCAGTGCCCGCAGCGCATCGTCGTCGAGCGCCGCAATGGCGACGGATTCGACAGCGAGATTAGGCGGTTCGTCGGCGCTAAAGTGGGGGGCAATGCGGCCGATGGCAAAGTGCTGCACCGTCTCGTTGCAGAGGAGTTGGCGTGCGAGCGTGCGCAGGTCGTCGGCGCTCAGGTCGCCCTCGAGACAATAACGCGTGCCCGTGGCGACGGCGCAGGCGGGCAGGCCGATTTCCACCATACCGCGCGCCAGTTCGCGCGCCGTTATGTCGGTGACACCGGGGCGGTAGGCTACTTCGACGGCATGCACGCCCGACACAGGCGCGTCGCCGGCATCCGCAGATCCCCATGTGGCGGAATCGGTGACGGGGTCCGCGAGCAGCAGCGTGCATAGGCGCGCGAGTGCGTCGGCGCCGGGGTCGCTCTCGAGGAAGTAGAGGCGGTGGATCCGGCAGCCGCGCAGCGTGGCGATGCCCAGCGTAGTGGCGGCGCGCACAATCTCGGCCGCATCGGCCGCATGGCTCCCCTGCACTTCAACGCGAATGGTCATGGCAAGTGATTTCCTTGTTGCGCGAATGGCCATACAGCCGCCGCCACAACGATAGCATAAAGCGCGTGCCGCAGTAAACAAGTGTACACAGATGAGTGTGTTTCACTCTTGGGGTAGATGCGTTGCAGCGCCAACGGCAAACTCACCCCCGGCCCCTCTCCAGTCTGGCTATACTTTACCCACAAGACGCCGCGTCTCGAGGTGAGCGCGTCGCCGGGGCCGCCGAGGGTTGAAACCCCCGGCTAGGCAACCCAAGTCCACTCAAGTGGACT
>CAYRVP010000079.1:0-18641 GCA_964427845.1 uncultured Caldilineaceae bacterium | reverse complement strand
GGTCAGAACCTATCTTGCTAACCCGCTCTATACCCTTTCAACTGCGTAACTCCTACTTCATTCAGATTCGCGATCTTTTTGACTGAAGCGCCGGCCCGGCGTCAACCATAGTGTTGCGCGTAGAGCGCATCCACCGCGCTGCGACTGCCAAGCGAGGGGATGACACCCAGCTTCGTACAGCCAATCGCTCCCGCGCAATTGGCAAACTGGACTGCCTGCAGCAGCGACCTGCCATCTGCAAGCGCGATGGCAAGTCCGGCGTTGAATGCGTCGCCGGCTCCGGTCGTGTCGACCACATCGACAACAATTCCGGGTACGTGCTCTACACCGTTGTCGTTAACAATCAATGCACCGTCGGCGCCCATGGTCACAATCAAGTTGGCGACACCGCGCGCGTGCAGCGCTTGCGCCAGCGATTCGGTCGTCTCAGGTGCGTCAGGCGGCAATCCCATAAGGATACGCAACTCGGTCTCGTTGGGTGTCAGGAAATCGACGTTTCTCAGTACTTCGTCATCCAGCCAGGTGGCAGGCGCCGGGTTAAGTATTGTGCGCACCCCGTGGCGGCGGCCCACTTCCATGGCCCTCGCCGCCGCAGCGACGGGAATCTCAAGGACCGTCATCACAATTTCGCTGGCTTTGATTTGTGCCTCAAGCCCATCTACGAACCTCGCGTCCATGAGCTCGTTGGCTGCCATGTCGAGGATGATGCCGTTGTGGCCAGTTGGGTCGACAATGATGATGCCGACGCCGGTTGCCTTGGTCGATACCCGGTTCAGGTAGGCCGTGTCCACGCCCTCTGTGGCGTAGACATCAGTCGCGATTTCGCCCAGCTTGTCGTCGCCGATGATGCCGCAGAAGAATGCATTTGCGCCCAGGCGCGCGGCGCCTATCGCCTGATTTGACCCCTTGCCGCCGGGGCCCATGTCGAAGTCCGAACCGACGATGGTCTCACCAAAAATGGGCATACGCTGTGTGCGGATGGTCATGCCGACGGCAAAGCTGCCCACGACGGTTACAACAGGATGATGGTTCGCGGGTCGTTCCATCAAAGGACTCCCTCCGGCAAGTGGGTTGCCTGGCCCATTGCGCAGGCCAGTATGGATTCTTCGTTGGCCTCGCTCTGCATGAAATGGCCTGTGACGCCACCACGGTACAGAACGATAATGCGGTCGCATTGTCCGATAAGTTCCGGCAACTCGGACGAGACGATCAGGACGGCGACGCCTGTCTCGGCAAGTGAATGAAGAATTGCATAAATCTCCGCCTTGGCGCCCACGTCAACGCCGCGTGTCGGCTCGTGCAGGATCAGCACCGAAGCTTCAGTGAACAGGCCGCGCCCCAGAATGACTTTCTGCTGATTGCCACCGCTCAAAGTGGACATCGTCTGCGTAACGGCAGCCACCTTGATGTCGAGCTCGTGCACATTGCGGTCTGCAGCGGAGCGGACCGAAGAGCGTTTCAAGACACCGCGGGCACTCACCCGTCCCAGGTTTGAGGCGACGATGTTTTCCTGCACCTGCATGACCAGAAGGGCGCCGGCGCCGCGCCGATCCGCCGGAATCAGTGCGACACCCTCGGCAATTGCACCGGTTGGTGAGGAAATGGTCACGGGTTTGTCACGTACACGTATCTCGCCAGTGTGGGGACTCAGGCCGAAGCAGGCGTTTACGAGCTCTTCCTTGCCGGCATTGGGCAAACCTGCGACTCCCAGCACTTCACCAACGTGAAGCGTGAACGAGACATCGTGCAGGTAAGGGGGGCTGGAGAGGTGGCGCACCTCGAATGCCGGTTTGGGCTGAGTCGCCGAGGGTGCAACGCGACGGAACAGGTCGTCCACGACACGGCCGACCATACTGTTAATCAGCCTGTCAACCGTACATTCGTGCGCCGCCATTGTCTCGACCAGCCGTCCATCGCGCAGCACCGTGATCCGGTCAGCGAGCGCAAGCACTTCTTCGAGGCGGTGCGAAACATAAAGGATCGCGACGCCTTCGGCACGCAGTTGGCGCACCATCTGGAAGAGATGGTCCGTCTCGTCGCGGCTGAGAGCCGAGTTCGGCTCGTCGAGAATCAGCACCTTGACGTCAACGGACATTGCCTTTGCGATCTCAACGATTTGCTGCTCGGCAACAGTCAGTCGCCCGGCCAGTTCGCCCAAGTTCAAATGCGCCATGCCCAGCTTGTCAAGCGCCGAACGCGCCGTCTTGCGGAACCCGCGTCGGTCGATCAGACTCAAACCATTCTTTCGATAGGCTGTTGACAGCGAAATGTTCTCTGCCACGGTCAGGTTCGGGCACAGCGCCAGTTCCTGGTAGACGACACTGATCCCCATTTGCTGCGAGACAAAGGGACTCGGGATCGTGCACTCGTTTCCCTGGTAGAGGATGCGTCCGCGGTCTGGCTGCAATTCGCCGGCAAGAATGTTCATGAGCGTGCTTTTGCCTGCGCCGTTCTCGCCGATGATGGCATGGATCTCGCCGGCGTAGACCGAAAGGTTCACCCCGTCGAGCGCCTGCACGCCGGGGAAGCCTTTACTGATGTTTTCCAGTTCAATGATGGGCGCGGTCATGTTCTTGCGGTCTCGCTGGTCTTCGTGGTTTGGTGACTCAACTGCAGGTTTCTGACGGATTGCCGCGTGGAGCACCGGGGGCTCCGGCGCTCCACGCGGTTGCGCGACCCAGCCTGACGCTGGTTTGTCGCCTACTGTTGAACAAACTCCTGCCAGTTGTCCTTGTTGATCACGGCGATGCCGGTGTCAACGTCGGCAACCGGCTTGCCATTGATGGCGTCAAGCAACATGCGTACGGCTTCATAGGTCTGTCGCTCGGGGGCCTGGCTCAGGCTGGCCTGAATAAAGCCTTCATCGATCAGCGCCAGTGTCTCGGGAAGTTCGTCAAAGCCAACCACCGTCACCTTGCCGCCGAGATCATTGCGCTTGACGTACTCGCCTGCCCAGGGAAGCGAGCAACACTCGAGCGAGAGAATGCCGGCCACGGTCGGATTTGCCAGCATGGCATTCTCAACCGCCGCGTAGCCTTCCTGCGGCTCGGTGCCGGTGTTCACCGTTTGCAGCACCTTGATGTCGGGGTACTCGGCAAAGCCTGCCATGGCGCCGTTTTCGCGATCGATCGACCACTGCGCGGCCGCGTCGAGCGTCGTGATGATCACATCGCCCTTGCCGCCCATCAGTTCGGCCAGTTGTCGGGCTGATTCGGTTCCGGAAGTGATCAGGTCCTGCCCAGCAAAGGCGATGCGATTGCTGTCCGGGTTGTCGGTGTTGTACGCAACGACGGGAATGCCCTGCTCCAGGAGGCGGTTGATGACCGGCGCCAGCGCACCGGTGCTGACAGACGAAATCGCAAGGCCATCGACGCCTGATTCGGCCAGGGTCTCCAACTCAGCGATTTGGGCATCGGCATCCGCACCAACCGGGCCGACCATTTGCGCATCCACGCCAAAGTCAGCGGCGGCCATTTCGACACCCTTCTTCATGAAAGGCGCGAACCCATTTGACACATCGTGGTAGGAGACACGAATGGTCAAAGGCTCACCGGCGGCCACCTTGGCGGCGATCCGATCAGCCAGGACAAAGGCCGCAGGCTCCGCGGCAGCCTCTGCAGGGGCCTCAGCTGCGGGAGCCACGGTCGGCTCAGCGGCGACGGGCGCTGGGGCCACCGGCGCAACACATGCCGACAGAATCATGGCTAACACGGCGGACACAAGCAAGATTTTCTTCATCTACTTCCTCCTTGAATCAAATGCGTGGGCTTGCACACGAACGATTGATTGCGCCGGAGCGTGAGCGCCGACGAGGAACGCAGTTGGTTTGAGCGGTATGGCGAGCCGGGCTCAACGCTTCTTACTCCACTTGTCGATGCCTACAGCGAAGATGATCACCAAGCCAATCGCCGTCTCCTGCCAAAACGGTGAAATTCCCAGCAGAACGAGGCCGTTGCGCAACACGCCAATGATGAGCACACCGAGAACCGTACCCAGCATGGTCCCTTCGCCGCCGCCCAGGCTTGCGCCACCTACAATTGTCGCGGCGATCACATCCAACTCCATGCCGATTCCAGTGCGCCCGGCCTGCGAACTTGGCAGGAATGCGAGCCCCAGAATACCTGATACGCCGGCCAGAAAGCCCATCAGCACAAATGCCCAGATCTTGACGCTATACACCTTGATGCCTGAAACACGCGCTGCCTTGTCGTTGCCACCTACTGCATAGGTGCGGAAGCCGAAGGTCGTGCGCGACAGGAGAAACCAGCCTGCGATCGCAATTACCACGAAGAAGACCAGCTGCATTGGAATGACGCCAAACAACCGGCCTTGCCCGAGAAAGAAGAATGCTGCAAGCGCCGGCTTCCCGATTCCGGAAGCCTCATTGATGGCCACGGGTTGGCCATCGGTGATGAGCAGCGCGATGCCGCGCAGCACGCTCATCATCCCGAGCGTCGTGATAAACGAAGGTAGTTGCCCATAGGTGGAGAGAATGCCGTTGGCGGCGCCGGCGGCTGCGCCAACAGCTAGCCCCATGACAATGGAGGGCGCCAACCCCCAGCCCGCAATCAACTGCATGCCGGTAACGAGGCCCGTAAGTGCAAAAATGGAGCCGATTGAAAGGTCCACCTCGCGGGAAATCAGCACGTAGGTCATGCCTATCGCCATGATGCCGATCAGGGAGACTTGACGGCCGACGTTGAGCAGGTTGCGCGGATTCAGAAATGCCGGCGTGAGGAATGCCAGAGCGATGCACATGGCGAGAAGAGCGATAAGGACACCTGTCTCCCGGGCGCTGAAGGCGCGTCGCAACCAGGAGGGTTGGTCGGCGCTCGCCGCCGGTTGACGGGAGATGGGGGTGGCGCTTTGGGCCATAGTGCACTTCGATCCTTGTGGGGTTGTGGCGTAATGGGGATATGCGGTTATGACAAATGATGGATTGCAGATGATGGATTAGGAATGATGGATATCGGGTACTGGATGGGCGCGGAGCTATGCCGTTAGTGCGCGTCGATTCCCGCGCCTGCCGCTGGAACTCCCCGTTGCGCCTTTTCGATGAGGCGGCCTGCAATCGCGCGAATCTGATCGCGATCGGCCTCGGTCGCAGAGGCCACTTCGGCGGCCACTAACCGGTCACACTCGGCTCGCAGTGCGTCAATCTCCGGCACGCGTTCGGGAAAGCGTTCGTGCAAGGCATCGAGCCAGCGGTGCCCGTATTCAGCATGGATTGTTTCGTCTGCCCAGTCGAACTCCATATCATGCTGACTCATGCGGTCATCGTAGGAGGCGAAGGCAGCGGCGCGTTTCGTCTTCTTGCCGATGTTCTTTGTTTCGAAGTAGTGAAGCATGCCGAGGCGAACAACGGGATCCTGGCCGCGGGCGCTGTCGTAAATGTAGCTTCCAAGCGGCAGTTCTTCGGGCGCAAAGCCCCAGGTGCGCAGCCTTTCGTAACCCATTCGGGTGTGGCGGGCCTCATCATAGGTCCACCGCGCTGCGTCGTAAGTGAACTCCCACTCAAGGTCGTCGGCAAATGCATTGAGAATCGCACCGCCGGTTTCAACTGCCCAGAATTCGTTCAGATGGCTCACGGCGCTGCGCAGTTGCAGTTGCACGCCATCGCCATAGGGGAAGTCGGCGTCTACGACATCCGGCCAGTAGTAACGACAGTTGCTGAAGCGGGCGTCGCGCAGAGCACGGTCGGGCAGCCGGTAGGGCGTGCGACCGGGCAAGTCCGCCCACGTCTCGGGCTGGATCGGCGCTTCAACAGAAAGGCCGCCGGTCTGCAGCAGCCGCTCTCCAAGCCCTGTCACCCATGCCTCGGCTTCAATTCGGCGTTCGGGCGCGGCACGAATCAATTGGGTGGCGAGCCTTGTGAGGACGGCAATTTGTTCTGCTTTTTCACTGACTGCGAGGCGCAACGCACGTAAAATTGGGCCATCGGAAAGCTCATCGGCAAGCGAAATGTACTCGTGGTACGCCGCCAGCAGGGCAGGTTTGAACACTCTCGCCAACGCCAGGAGAAATGCTTCGGCGCTTGGGGCGTTGATCGTGTCAGTGAACACGGATACGACGGGGGCATCCTCGCCGACCTCCATGAAGCGGCTCGGATAACGCAGCTCAAAGACCCGCGACCGCAGCGCGTCGGCGGTCATTGCGTCCTGCCAGAGATATCCGGGGAGTGCGAGCTTGGCATCAAAGTCAGCCGTCCCGGCTATCCAGGCGGCCTGCGCCACAACCAACGCACGCTCACAGAAAAAGAAGCGCTTAAGGATGCGGGCTGCATCCATTCTCAGCCAGAGCGCCCGCCTGTGCGTCCCTGGAAGATATGATGGCGGCGGCAAGGCGTTCATGGCCGGACCCCATTTCCTGCTTCGTAGTGTGATGTACCGTCTGGAGCTGTGACACACAGAATGTCCAGTCCCGGCTTCGTGCCGCGCCGCACTGCGGCGGAGAGGCGGAAGCGATTGCCGCGCAACAAGACGTCCGAGAACTCCACCGGGCCATTCCCGCTCAGGTACGTTGTCTGCTTGAAGTGCATCAACGCGTCGCCCGTATGGATGTCCAGTATTGCCGCAGTGTGATCGTTCGCTATCTCGGCCTGGAAGGTGCGCTTGCCCCACTCAAGTCGAAGGCCGTAATTCTCTTCAAGCACCTGAAACAAGCGATCAGCAGTAAAATCAACCGCCTCAATCCCGGGACAGGTCGATGCGATCACGTAATTGTGCAGCAGCAGCAACGGCACGCCATCCACCAGGCGAATCCGCTGCAGATAGAAGACTTCAATTCCTTTGTCGATCTCCAACTGCGCTGCCACAATCGCCGGTGCAGGCACAATGCGTTGTTCCAGCACGCGTGTGTCGAACGCAATTCCCTGAGCAATCAGCGCTTCGGAGTATGTCACAAAGCGTTCCGCCAAAGACTGTTCCACCGGCTCGGGCGTGACGTAGGTGCCTCGCCCATGGGTGCGCATCAGCAAGCCTTCCGCAATCAGCGCTTCGATCGCCTTGCGCACCGTGCCGCGCGCAAGCGCCAAGTCCTGAGCCAGGTCAGCTTCAGCGGTCAACTTGTAGCCGGCCGGCCAGTGCCCGCCGACAATTTGTCCGCGCATCCACTCCACAAGTTGGAGGTAGATAGGTACAATCCCGCTGCGCTCGAGTAGGGGTGGTGTGTCCAACGGGTGAGTGCTCCGAGAGGAAGTGGCAACGTATATGGACGACGATGGAGGTATATGGTGGAACACTATAGCAGAAGGCGATTGGTTCGTCAACCGTCACGCGCACGGCAAAAAACTGCACCTCACCCCCGGCCCTCTCCAGTTTGGCTATACTTTACCCACAAGTCGCCGCATTGGATTGATTGCCGCGGTCACCGCCTGAAGCTCATGCATGGTGTCGAATTGTTGCGGCGATGGGACTCGGCGGCCCCCGCGGCGCGTTCACCTCGAGGCGCGACCTGTGGGTAAAGTATAGCCCCGCATGGAAAGGGGCCGGGGGTGAGGTGCAGTTTTGCAGCGCTCACGACTTGTGAGAGGCCTCGTTTTCGATTTTTGCTGCGATTGCACCCGATTTCTGCAGCAGAGAAACGCAATGGGTTGCGCATGCAGGTTCGGAGCCGAATCCACCAACTATTACTCGAGTGCTCAGATTCGGATGCGACCGCCCCGGGGCATGATCGCGACTTTTGACAGCACCGTGCGGCGGTGCTAGCATGACACGTGCCCATGAAATTTTGCCCAAGCAACGCAAGTTTTCTTATTCTCGAAGGCGTTTAGTTTCTTATCTTGTGCCGGCGTAGCGCGTGCGTGGTGAGCGACGCAGCACCAATGAGTACCTTGACTTGTTGCGGGTGCGCGGTGACCGCAGCCAGCCGGTCACCCGCCTATCGGGCGGCAACCAGCAAAAGATCTTGTTCGCGCGCGCACTGGCGCAAGAGCCAAAGCTGCTGCTACTCGACGAGCCGACCAAGGGCGTCGACATTGGCGTCAAAATGGACATTCACCGCAGGATTCGTGAACTTGCGCACGAGAAGGGGATTACGATTGTTCTGGTTTCCAGCGAGGAAGAAGAGGCTTTCGAAGTGGCCGACGACGTCATTGTCTTCGTTGGCGGCCGCAGTGACGGTCGGACAGAATTGGCGCAGAAGCTGACAGCGACGCAACTCCGGCGCGAGGCGTGGGTTCCAGCGTAGCGTCACTACAGCGCGTTGGCAGTAGACCCCTTATATCCCGGCACGCAGGCAGGCAAAGGAATACTACGGTGTCTGTTCCAGAAACGAATCAAATTCTCGAAAGCGCACGCGACCGCGTGCGCAAGGAAGCGGCAGGCGTGCTGGCAATTGCTGACCAGTTGGATGAAGAATTCCTTCGGGTGATCGACCTTGTGTTGCACTTGCCCGGCAAGGTTTTTGTGACTGGCTCCGGCACGTCGGGCATCATCGGGCGCAGAATGGCGCACCTGCTCACTGTCTGCGGCACGCCGTCCCTCTATATCCAGCCGATGGACGCGCTGCACGGATCGATGGGCGCCGTCACCAGCGGTGACATGCTCATCGCTATCTCGCGCGGCGGCGCCTCGTCCGAGATCAACGAACTGGCGAAGCGCCTCCAGCCATTTGGGGTTGTCATTGTGTCAATCACCAGCGCGCCCAACTCCGCGCTCGCACAGATGGCGAACGTTAGCGTCGTGATCAGGAACACGGCTGAAGCCGACCCGGGTGATGTCATCGCGATGGGCAGCACGCTGGCGGTGGGCGTATGGGCGGATGCCCTCGCCTATGCCTTGATGGTCCAGCGCGGTCACTCCTGGACACAAGTCCTCCACAATCATCCGGCGGGTGCTGTGGGCCAAGTGACCGAGCTGCCTCCGGCCTTGAAGACTCCCGATCAGTAGGTCCATCGGCCATTCGGCCAAGGGCGACACCATGCCAATTGTTGCCGGTGTCGATAGTTCGACCCAATCCTGCACCATTGAGTTACGTGATGCTGACAGTGGCAACCTGTTGGCCCGCGGGCGGCGACCACACCCGCCCACTTACCCGCCCGCCAGTGAGCAATGGCCGGGAGATTGGTGGATCGCCTTCAAAGGCGCGCTCGATGACGCCCTGCGCGTGGCTCAGCGCCGGGTACAGGTGCGCACCGCGCGTCCTTGTGTTGAGACTGCCACTCTCACACTGATATCGGTTTAGTTCGTTACGTCGTCGCGAAAGCCGGCGCCCGTGAGAAGCGCGGCCGCGGCGCTGTCAACCAGCCACGTGACCTGCCCGTTGTGCGGCTGCACGCCCTGGCTGGGCCATTCGGCGATATCGCGTGGCCCTTCGAGCACGGCCTGGAGCGCGGCGGCCTTGCTTTCGCCATTGACCAGGAAGAGCACATTGCGCGCCGCATTGATGAGGGGAAAGGTGAAGGTGAGGCGCACAGTATTGAGCTTTGGCACAACGTTTGCCAGAACAAGATGGGTGGACTCAGCCAGGGCTGCTGTGTGCGGAAAGAGGCTGGCAGTATGGCCATCGCCACCGATGCCCAGATGGATGAGATCGAAGCGATGCGTGCCGTTTCCATCGAGGGTGCGGAGCGTCTGCTCATAGTTGACTGCCGCTGTCGCCGGCTCAATCTCGCCCTGCAAACGCGCGACGCGGCTGGGTACGATGCCACGCACGGCCAGCGGCTCCAGCAGCAGTTCATTGGCCATGCCGAAATTGCTTTCGGGGCTGGAGGGTGGCACGGTGCGCTCGTCGCTCCAAAAGAGCTCCCAGTGGGGCCAGTCGATGCCCGGCGCCGTGGCGAGCGCTGCATAGACTGGCCGCGGCGTCGCGCCACCGGACAGGGCGATGCGAAAGCAGCCGCGCTGGGCAATCGCGCTGTCGGCCAGTGCACGCATGATGGCAATGGCGCGCCGGGTGTAGGCAGTGGGGTCGTCGACGACAAAGAGCTGCGGCGATTGCATGCGCTAGCGTTTCACTCCATTGTTGCGCCAGTAGCGGCCGTCGCGCTTGAGCAATTCGTCCGCTGCGGCGGGGCCCCATGTGCCGGGGCGATACTGGGGCAGGCGCATTGTCGCGCCGAGCGCCTTCGCCGCCTTCTCCTGCTTCTCCCAACCGTCGAGCAGCGCCGTCACGCGGTCCCAGGCGACCTCTACCTCGTCGTGGCGAATGAAAAGTGTGCTGTCACCGAGCAGCGCGTCGAGAATCAGCCGCTCGTAGGCTTCGCCTCGTTGCGCGCCAAAAGCCTTGAGATAGGAGAAGTCCATCTGGACGCGCTCGGCCTCAACCAGGGGGCCGGGTTTCTTGGCGTCAAAGGTTAGTGTAATGCCCTCGTCGGGCTGAATGCGCAGCGAGAGGACGTTGTTCGGCATTTGCATTGGGCTGTTGCCGTTATCCACCAGCATGAGCGGCGGCTTGCGGAAAACGATGTTGACCTCGGTGAGTTTGCTTGCCAGCGCCTTGCCCGTGCGCAGGTAGAAGGGGACGCCTTGCCAGCGCCAGTTGTCAATGCCGACGCGCCATGCCACAAAGGTCTCCGTGGTCGAATCCGGCTCGACTTCCGGTGTCTTCAGATAGGCGGTCACTTTGCGGCCATCAACGCCCCCACCGGAATACTGCCCGCGCACGGCAAACCGCTCCACATCAGCCGGCGCAATGCGCTGCACCGAGCGCAGCAAATTCACCTTCTGGTCGCGGATGGACTTGGCGTCCATGCCCACGGGTGGTTCCATGGCAGTGAGCGCCATCACTTGCATCATGTGGTTTTGCACCATGTCGCGCAGCGCGCCCGAGCGGTCATAGTAACCGCCGCGTTCGCCAATGCCCAGCGTCTCGGCCACGGTAATTTGCACGTGGTCTACATAGTTGCGGTTCCAGATTGGCTCGAAGATGCCGTTGCCGAAGCGGAGCACAAAGATGTTCTGAACCGTCTCCTTGCCCAGATAGTGATCGATGCGGAAGACCTGATCCTCGGCGAAGTTCTTGTGCAGATGCTGGTTGAGCGCATGCGCACTCGCAAGGTCGTGGCCAAAGGGCTTTTCGATGATGAGACGCGTCCAGCCGCCGCTGGATGAAGCTGCCAGCCCTGCATTGGCAAGATTCTCGGTGATGGCTATGAAGACGTTGGGCGGCGTGGCCAAATAGAAGAGGTGATTGCCCGCCTTGTTGTGCGCTTTGTCAATCGTGGCGATGTTCTCGGCAAGCGCGCCAAAGGCCGCGGGGTCGTCGTACGCGCCCGTCTGGTACTCAATCTGCTCGACAAAGCGGCGACATGCTTCCTGATCCACGTCGCCTTCGTGCATGTCACCGGCGTGCTCGATCAGGCTCTTTAACGCCTCGTCTCGGTATGCGGCATCGCTGAATTGCGTGCGCGCGTAAGCGAGGATACGCAGGCTTTCGGGCAGCGAGTCTTCGTTCCACAGGTGAAAGAGCGCGGGCAGGAGCTTGCGCCTGGCAAGGTCGCCTGAAGCGCCAAAGATGACAATGAGCACAGATGGAGTTGATTTGCGCGGCACAGGTCCCTCGTTCATTGTGGAAGCCAGGCGGACGGCGGCCACAGGTCAAACAGCAGTGCGGCCGCTCTCGAGCTTGTCAATCTTGTTGACGCGGCGCAGGAAGCGATCTTCCTGCTGGAATGCGGCGCTGACGAAAGCGCGCACCAACTCGCCTATCAGCGCCTCGCCCACAATACGTCCACCCAGGCACATGACGTTCATGCCATCATGCTCAACGCCCTGGTGCGCGCTGTAGGTGTCGTGGGTTACGCAGGCGCGCACGCCCATCATCTTGTTGGCGGCAATGCAGACGCCGACGCCGCTGCCACACAAAAGGATGGCGCGTTCGGCCTCGCCTGTCTGTAATGAGCGACCCACCAGCGCCGCGATGTCGGGAAAATCGACGGAACGGGTGTCGAATACGCCGTGATCGATCACCTCGTGGCCGAGTGCAATCAGCGTATCGACGACCGCAGCCTTGCCCGCAAAACCCGCATGGTCTGTACCCACTGCAACGCGCATCCGAGTCTCCCTTGTAGCAAACAATCGAGCAATCAGGAATTCGACTTGTAGGCCATCACCGGCCCCACGCCGCGCGCCGTGACGGGCTGGCCGATGGCATAGCTGTAGTACGGACCAAGGCGCGCTTCAACCAGCCGCCCGGAAGCCAGTTGCACGCTAACGAGTTGATCGTGGCCAAAGAAGAGAACCTGGCGCACACGTTCAGTCGAATCGGCGGCAGCGGGGGCGAGTGTCACATTTTCCGGCCGCACGAGCACATCCACGGGGCCATGCAGATCGTTCAGCAATTCGAGCGTGCCCAACTCGCAGGTTACATTGCGGCCCAACGCGGTGCCGGGAATGAAGTTGGCGTCACCTACAAACTCGGCCACGTCGCGCGCCATGGGCTGGCGGTAAAGCTGCTGCGGCGTGCCGACCTGGCGCACCACGCCGCCGATCAGCACCGCTACGCGATCCACCAGACTGAGCGCCTCCTCCTGGTCGTGGGTGACGAAGACTGCGGTCGCGCCCGCGGCCTTGAGGATGGCCCTCACCTCGGAGCGCACACGCACGCGCAGTCCGGCATCCAGGTTGCTGAAGGGCTCGTCAAGCAGGACGAGCGCCGGTTCGGGCGCGAGCGCGCGTGCCAGGGCTACGCGCTGCTGCTGGCCGCCGCTCAGTTCGTGTGGGGCACGCGCCCCCAGGCCGTCAAGCCCGACGAGGTGCAGCACTTCCGCCACGCGCTTGTCGGCGCTGCCCTGGTAGCGGAAAAGGCCAAAGCGCACATTCTCGGCCACGCTCAGGTGCGGGAAGAGTGCGTACTCCTGAAAGACCATACCGATGCGCCGCTGCTCGGGCGGGAGGTGGCTGTCACCGTCCGCCACGCGCCGGCCGTCAATCTCGATGACACCGGCGTCGGCGCGCTCGAAGCCGGCAATCAGGCGCAGGGTGGTGGTCTTGCCGCAGCCCGAGGGGCCGAGCAGCGCCAGCAACTGGCCGCTTGGCAGATCCAGCGTCACGCCGTTCACGGCTTCCACGCCCGGGTAGTGCTTGACAACGCCTTCGAGACGCAGGCCGGGCGCTTGCTGGGTGGACTTCGTCATTCGCTGCCTCCATTACGCGGCAGCGTAAGCGCAAGGCCTAAGGCGGAGACGGCAAGCAGCAATAGCGAGGGCGCGGCGGCGCGCGTAAAGGAGACCTCCGCGGTGGCAGCCCAGATTTGAGTGGAAAGAGTTGTGAAGCCTGTGGGTGCAAGCATGAGTGTGGCGGGCAGTTCCTTGATAACGCTCAGGAAGACGAGCGCAGCGCCTGCCCACACGCCGCTGCGCAGAAGGGGCAGTGTGACGCGCCACACCGCCTGCCCGTGCGACAAGCCCAGGCTGCGCGCCGCTTCCTCGAGGCGCGGGCTGATTTGGAGCAGATTCGTGCGCAAGGTGCCTAATGCTTCGGGCAGAAAGCGGACAGCGTAGGCGAAAACCAGCATGGCAACGGTCTGATACAGGAAGGGCGCGAAGTTGGCACCGAAGTAGACCAGGCTCAGCGCAACAACAATGCCCGGCAGACCATATCCCACATAGGAGGCGCGGCCGGCGACCATGCTCAAGCGGCCGGGGTAACGCACCGCATAGTAGGCGACAGGCAGCGCCAGCAGCACGGTTGCGCCGGCCGCGAGCAGCGCGGCGCGCACGCTGTTCCATGTTGCCAGCCACATGGGCAGGAGCGATTCACCCACTGCGAGACCGCGCACCAGCCAGTAGATGATGACACCCACAGGCATTAGGAAGGCAGCGACGGCGACGACGAAGCAGAAGAGCAGCGCCGGAATCTTCCAGCGGCCCAGAGGTGTTGTGTGCGCGCGCCGCGCGGCGCCGACGGCGAGGCGGTGGTAGCGGCGCGTGCCCTGAATGCGCTGCGCGGCGACAAGCAGCGCCAGGGTGAGCGCGACAAGCACAAGGCCGAGCACGGCGGCCTGGCTGCGATCAAAGCTGCTTTGATACTGTATGTAGATGATGCGCGTGAAACTGGGATAGCGCAGCAGCGAGACGGCGCCAAAGTCCGAGAGCGCATAGAGCGCCACCAGCAGCGCGCCCGAGGCGATGGCAGGGCGCAGCGCGGGCAGCGTGATTCGCCAAAAGCTCTGCCACGCCGAGCGACCGAGGCTGCGCGACGCCTCCTCCAGTGCGGGATCAAGCATCTGCAGTCCGGCACGGATGCTCAGGAAGAGATAGGGGTAGCTGAAAAGGGTGAGCGCCCAGGTTGCGCCGGGCAGCCCGTAGATTGAGGGGAGACGCTCGACGCCCAGAGGTTCGAGCCATCCCTGCAACATACCACGCGGGCCCAGCATGGCCACGAGCGCAAAGGCCCCCACGTAACTCGGGAAGACCAGCGGCAGCGAGGCGACAACGGTCCAGTATTTGGCGCCTGGCAGGTCCGAGCGCGCCGTTAGCCAGGCCAGCGGCAAGGCGACGAGCAGTGAAATGGCGGTGACGAGCAGCGCGAGCGCGAGGCTGTTGAGCGTCACCTGGAGCGTGCGCGCCTGGACGAGCAGATCGAACGCGGGGCGCAGGCCTATACCCGCCGCACGCAGCAGCAAGTAGGCCAGGGGCAGCAACATGAGCGCCGCGATCGTCAGCGAGACAACAGCCAGCGTGCGCGGCGCGCGCACACGCTGCACCGTGTGGTTCCCTTGGGTTATGCGCATGTTGTCGGCAGGTAGGTGACCTTCCATGCCCGCATTGTACACAATCAACCTGCTATTGGCCGGGAGCTAGGGGCGGTGGTGGCGAGTTCTTTGCCACGCCATAGAGGGCGCGTGTGGCCGGCCACAGCAGCCAGACGAGGCCGATTATGGGCTGAAAGAGCGGGAAGTATCCGTAGTCCTGCCCATAGTGGCGCCAGACGGTGCGGCCAATCAGCTCCGGATTGGTGATGCTGAGCGTGCCGACAATGAGCGTGAGTGTTGTCTCGACGCCCAACGAAGTGAGCGAGAGCCACCAGGTCCATGGACGCCGATAGGCGAAACCCACGGTGGCGATGAGGTAGAGAGTGGCGGCTGTGACCGAGAGGTATACCGGGAGATAGTCGGAGACGCCCTCCTTGAAGAAGAGTTGATAGAGCGCGCGCGCGCCCGTGGAAAGCGCCAGCACAGGGTAGGAGATCGCCAGTACGTAGCCAAGCGTACTGATGAGGCTACTGCTTGCGCTCTCGTGGGTGGGGTGGGGTGAGGTGTGGGTCATAGGGAGCTCCTCCATTCGCGCCGCAACTGGGCAAGCCACAGGATCAAGCGCGCTTCGGTCTTTTGGGGTTGATTGAGTTCGTCAAGTACGAGGCCGACGAAACAGCCGTCGTCGCCAAGCGCCCACGATTGGTCAAAGCTGTAGCCGACCGCCGGCCAGCGTCCGGACAGGGATGCACCGCGCTCGCCCAACTTGTCGGCGAAGTAGGCCAGGGCGTCAACAAAGGTGTCCGGGTAGCCCACCTGGTCACCAAGCCCGAAGAGCGCGACGTGCGTGCCCTGGAGATCGAGCCCGTCAAAGTCCTCGAAGACGGCTTCCCAGTCGCGCTGCAACTGACCCACATTCCACGTGGGCGCGCCGATGAGCAGGTAGTCGTAGTCGAGCATGGCGTGCAGCGACGTCGACGCGACATCATGCAGCGTAACACGAAGCCACGGGTCAGCAGGGGATTCGCATAGTGACGACAACCGCGCGGCCACATTCTGCGTGTCACCATTGGTGCTGCCGTAGAAGAGACCGGCGTGCAAGGGTGCAGTGGAAGTCATGCTCATGCATGCAGCCGCACGATGAGGTGATGCGCTGCAGGGCATGGCAATAAGCCACGAGTGCTAGCGCGTTGTGGTGGCAAGGAAGGACTCGGCCAATTCCCGGAGTTGCGTGTAGTCATAAGCAGACTGGAATTGCGGAAAGTCGGTGCGCACGTTGTCCGGGGGATTGAAGAAAACTCCCAGGTCAGCCGCACCGAGCATGTTTGTGTCGTTATACGAATCGCCAAAGGCCATGATGCGAAAGCCGATGTGGCGCAGCCCCTCGATGGCACGTTCCTTGCTATTGGGCATACGCAAGCGATAGTCGACGATGCGGCCGGCGGCGTCGAGTTCCAATGCATGCGCAAAGATCGTGGGATAGCCCAATTTGGGCATGATCGGCTCGAGGAATTCGTAAAAGGAGTCGGTGATGATGACGAAGCGCGTGCGCGTACGCACCCACTCTACAAAGGCGGCAGCGCCGGGCAACGGTTCAATGGTGGCGATGACATCGTGCACGTCGTGGACGGTCAGCCCGTGCTCCAGCATGGTGCGCAGGCGATGCTGCATGAGCTCGTCGTAGTTGGATATCTCGCGCGTTGTCAGTTTCAGCGCTTCGATGCCTGTCTTCTCGGCGACACAGACCCATATCTCGGGAATGAGAACGCCTTCGAGGTCGGACGCAAGCAGGCTTGGCAGGTTTGCTGTCATGGGTATTGGGTGCAGAGTGAGGCCGGCCACGGCGGCCGCCTGGGTTACGCTTCTCTGGTTATAATCGAGAATGTGTGCGCAGCCAAACAGATGTGTGCGACTATGCGCCAAATGTGACGCTGCGCGTAGTCATATATAGACCACTGTCCATCCCATTCCAACCAGCAAAAAGCACTGCTGACCGCCCGGGAACACTCTTGTGGCGGACGCCAGTGCGTCTCCACCACTGGGCAAGAGCCCCCTGTTGGATTGCGGTGGCGTAGTCGCCGGCAAGCGAGAGGCCGGCGTGGCGCGGCAGGTGCGCGCCGAGGGCTCGTCATCGCTGATTGCCTCTCGTGCCTCACGCGCCGGGGTTGCGCCGCCACGACGCGCGCTGCGTGGGTGTGTAGGCGCAGCCCCGGCGCGTGTGATTGCCGCCGAACAGAGCAATATTGGCCGGGTTATATAGCTTCATTAAATGACTGTTACATCCCATCATGACTTATCTATTACTTAGCTATTGACTTAACAGCGAATTGGTGGAATACTTGTCTCTATTCAGGGCGCCTGCGTGGTGGCCGGCCAATTCGTTGCGTGAACTCGCGCAAGATGGGAAGCGATATGCTCACTATTTCAGAGTACTGTCACAATCTTCCGGAACACGCACTCGACTTCACGATACCCATAGGCGAGCAGAAACGCATTGTCAATCCTGTGACGCTTGCTGAACTGCCAACTGAACTGCTGCCCGAGAGTCCCTATACCCAAGGGGGACGTGGTCGACCAAATCGGAATCAGACCTTGACACACAAACAGTGCGGCCAATGCTTGCGCGTGCTGCGAAACGACTACTACTGGGCCTCGCCGGCATTACTCAAGCAGAATGTGATGACAACCTATTGCAAGGAGTGCGCAGCCTCGAACCAGCTTGCGCACTATGGCGAACAAGGTGACCAGATGCGTGTTCGCCGGCTTGCGATATGGCGATACATCGGCCCTCGATGCGCCCGCTGCGGCTTTGACGTACATCCCTCCGCAATCGATATGCACCACCTCCGCGATAAAGACGAGGTTGTATCCAAGCTGGTTGCGCAGCTGGCCGCAGCGCCCTCACCCAGGAACGCACGCCGGCTGATCGCCGAGGCGGAGATGTGCGTGCCCTTGTGCAGCAACTGTCACCGCTTACTACACGCAGGTTGCATTGCTCTGACTGACCCGGTATCCCCGCTGATCTACGATATTCAGAAGCTCCTCGAACTCATCCGCAGCGCCGACGGAGGCGATCATCCGTGGCAGCTGGAGCTGGCCCCGGCGCAGTAGTGATGTCTTTGATGAAGTGTGTTTGGTTGGCTTTTGGCGTCTATTGATGACTACGCGCAACTCAACTGGGAAACTGATGCTTGACTTCCGCGCTCGTTGCTGTTATCTTGGTAAATAGCTTAAGTAAATGCGAAGCAGAGGTCCGCCATCAACGCCATCCAGCACGCCCAAACCGACCCCCCTGCCCTGCCCTTCCGTGTCGATATGCTCGCGGGACAACTTGCACCGTCCAGCATTCGCATGTATGCGCGCGACATGCGCGCCTATCTGGCCTTTGCCGGCAGCACAGAGGCGGCGCTCAAGGCCGAGACATTGGCCCGCTTCCGCACGCACTGCGCACAGGAGACTATGCTCAGCCCCAACACGATTAACCGTATGCTCAGCGCCGTCAAGCGCATCATGACCGAGGCGGCTGCCCAGGGCTATGTGAGCACAGAGGTCGCAGCGTCTTTCCGACTCGTCGCCGGGGTCAAGCAAGCGGCGCTCAAGAACCGCGTCAAGGCCAACGCGCGTGTGCGCATTGAGCCCGAAGAGATGCGCATCATGTGCGAACTGCCCAACTGCGAGCACAATATTGGTGTGCGCGACGCTGCCCTGCTGGCAGCGCTGGCCAGCGGCGCCCTGCGCGTGAGTGAACTCGTGGCGATGAAGGCAAAGGACATTCGGCGCAAAGGCAACAGCTATGTGGTTATGGTGCTGGGCAAGAATGACATTGTGGAGCGCGAAGCGCCCCTGAGCCGCGAGGCTGCCGCCAAAATTCGTGAATGGCTGGACATACGCGCCGACGAAGGCGTCACAGGCGACCATGTCTTCACCGCCTTCGACGGGCGCGGGCGCCGCCTAACCGGGCGCGCCGCCTCCACGGCCGCCATCTGCCGAAGTGTCCGCAGTGAGTC
>CAYRVP010000078.1:0-18849 GCA_964427845.1 uncultured Caldilineaceae bacterium | reverse complement strand
ATGGAGGAGGCGCTAAGCGCCGCCCCCGAACGCCCCATCCTCATCGACCGCTTTCTGGAGGACGCCTTCGAGGTGGATGTAGACGCCATCTGCGATGGCGTGCGCGTGGTCATCGGCGGCATCATGGAGCATATCGAGGAGGCGGGCATCCATTCGGGCGACAGTGCGTGCGTGCTGCCTCCCTACAAGATTTCGGCCTATCACCTGAGCATCATGCGCGAGTATACCGAGCGGCTGGGGCTGGCGCTGGGCGTGCGCGGCCTCATGAATCTCCAATTCGCCATCAAGGACGATGTGGTCTACGTACTGGAGGTGAACCCGCGCGCCAGCCGCACCGTGCCCTTCGTGAGCAAAGCCACGGGCAAGCCCCTGGCGCGCCTTGCCGCACAGGTGATGGCAGGCCGCACGCTTGCCGAGGTGGACTTCATCAGCGAGCCGGAGGTGGACGGCTTCTTCGTCAAGGAGGCGGTGCTGCCGTGGAAGAAGTTCACGGGGATTGACACGCTGCTGGGGCCGGAGATGCGCTCGACGGGCGAGGTGATGGGCCACGCAGCCCACTTTGGCCACGCCTTTGCCAAGAGCCAACTGGGCGCGGGCGCCGGGCTGCCCGACGGCGGCGGCGTGCTGATTACTGTAAATGATTACGATAAGGGCGCGGCGCTCAAGATCGCGCGCGACCTGCATCGCCTCGGTTTCACCCTCTACACCACGGCAGGGACAGGCGCGTTCTTCCAGGGCGCGGGGCTGCCCGTTGAGTTGCTGGCCAAGGGCAGCGCGCAGGATGGAGAGTACTCCACGTTGGACGCGCTGCGCGACGGCAAGTTCGCGCTTATCATCAACACGCCGCTGGGCAAGAGCAGCCGCGAAGACGGCGTGCGCATTCGCAGCCTGGCCACGCGTATGGAAATCCCGCTCATCACCACGCTTTCGGCGGCGCAGGCTGCGGTCAACGGCATCCAGGCGCTGCGCCAAAAAGGGCTGAGCGTGCGCAGCCTGCAGGAGCACTACGCCGCACAGGGCTAAATTCCGGTACGCAGAACAAGCGGAAACAACAGAAAAGACAGAAAACGTAGCCAAAGCTATTGTTTCCTGTCTTTTCCGTTGTTTCCGCTTGTTCTGCGTACCGGAATTTAGCTTACGTCGCAGCGGCGAACTTGCCGCTCTTGTTCCAGATGTAGGTGGTTTTCTCGGGCGAGAGCGTATCAAACGACGTGGGGTTGTTGGAATGTGTCGGCTTGAGGTTGGCGCGCTCGATAATGATCCGCGCCAGTTCAGGACTCAAGGTGCGATCCTCGCGCGCCAACACGTTGTCGCCCGGCACGGTGTAGTAGACCTGCATGACAACATCCTGCGGTTTGGGCTCATAGCGCTTGACCACCAGATCAAGCCGGCTGATGTTCTCCCACTCCCAGGTGTTGCGTCGGTCTATAAACGGAGTGTTGATGCCGATCTTCAGGCCGTCGTCACTCACCACCCAGTTGCGATTCCAATCCACGATGTCGCCAAGCAGAAAAAGCACGCCCCAGATAACGAAGGTCCACGCAAAAGCCTCGGCGAAGAAGACGTCGGTCATGCCCATCATGAATGCGGATGCGCCGGCGAGAAGCAGCGTTGTGCCGACGGCCATGTTCTTGGGCGTGCCATGAAAAACAATCTCGTGCGTGGCGGGGGGCGTAACCGGGGCTGCGGCGCTGCCGTAACCGGCCGCCGGCGCGGGCACACTCGCATGGGTCACATCGGCAACATCGGTCATAGCTCACTCCGTGGGGCGTGGTCTTGCAGGCGCGCGCGTTGCAGCGCGCGCTGTGATTGAACGCTCTCAGCAGGGCCATTATAGACGCAAGCAGAGGTGCGCTCAAATTCATTGCGCGTGGCGGCTTACATGCAAAGCCGGCCTCAGACCGGCGTCAGCCAGAGCGTCTGGTAAGGCTCCAGGTGCAGCGGCGCCGCGCTTGTGAAGTCGGGCCAGGCGCGGCCATGCAGCAGATCGCGCCAGCCGCCTGCTGGCGATGCCATGTCGGCCGGTAGCGGCAGCAGCAGGGTCACGGGTGCGCCGGTCACATTGTTGATGCAGAGCACGGGTGGCGCGTCCACAGGTCGGCGCAGCAGTGCAAAGCACTCGGGGGGGACAGCAAGCACTTGCTGCGGCGCCTCGGGGTGGAAGGCGGGCTGCTCGCGGCGCACCGCCAGCAGTCGCCGGTAGCCGTCAAAGACGAGCCGCACACGTTGGTTGGGGTCGGCCAGTTCCTGCTCAATATCCCCCAAATTGAACTTCTCGCGGTTGATGGATCGAGCGCGACCTGTCTGGTCCAGGCAGGGCAGGCAGTTGCGCGCGCCAAGCAGGCTGTGCAAATAGATGCCGGGTAATCCTGCCAGCGCCAGCATAATGGCCTGCGCCGCAAGGAAGCGGGGCACGTCAAGCTCCTGAGCGGGGTGGGCCGGATCGTTGAGCGCATCGTAAAGCGTGATGTTCAACTCGTAGGGCGACTGTGTGCCGTCGGGGTTGTTGCGGTAGGAGATGCGCCCGCCGTGCGCCAACGTGCGCGCGGCCAAAGCTGCAATTTCCTCGGTGGCGAGCAGCCCCACGGCAGGCATGACGCCAATGCCATCATGTGAGGCGATGAAGTTGAAGAAGGGGCCGGGCGCGTCCAGGTTGCTCACCCAATGGCTGAGCGCGGCCGCACTGCCCGCGCCGAAAGTGTGCAGGATGAGCGGCGCCAGCGGAAACTGGTAAACAAGCTGCGCCTCATCGGTGCGACCGGGTACGGGCGCTTCGGCAGCGGGCAGGGGCGCGCCAAAATAGGAAATGTTGTCGGCGTGCGGCACGTTCGTCTCGGTGATGAGCAGCACACCCGGCGCCGCCGCGTCCAGCACGGCGCGCATGAGCTTGACCACGGCGTGCGTCTGCGGCAGATGGATGCACGAAGTGCCCGGCTGCTTCCAGAGGTAGGCAATGGCGTCAAGGCGAATCAGCCGCGCCCCCTGCGCTACGTAGAAGAGCAGCAGGTCGATAATCTCAACCAGCAGCGCAGAGTTGGCGTAATTGAGGTCTATCTGATCGGCGCTGAAAGTCGTCCACGCCAGGCGCGTGCCGCCGGGCGTCTCAACGGGCGTGAGCAGCGGCAGCGTGCGCGGGCGCGCCACGGCCCGCAAATCCCACTCCGGCTCGGCTGTCACAAAGTAGTCACGATAGGGCGCTTCGTCGCGCAGGAAGGCCTGGAACCACGCGCTCTGGGCAGAAGCGTGGTTGATCACGGCGTCGAACATGAGCAGGTAATCCTGCGCCAGGCGGCGGATTTCGGGCCAGCCGCCCAGCGCCGCATCCACCTCGCGGTAGTCGATGACGGAAAAGCCGTCATCCGATGACCACGGGAAGAAGGGCAGGATGTGCACGCCGGTGACCAGTTCGCCCAGTTGGCCGTGAACAAAGCGCTCGAGCGTGTGCAGCGGCGCTTCGTCGGGCGAGCGTAATGTGTCGCCATAGGTAATCAGCAGCGCGTCGCGCTCGGTGAGTTCCACGGGCCGGGCGGCATCGGGATGGTCGCGGCGGAAGGCCTCTACGCGCGCTGTCAGCGTCGACGCAACAGGTTCCGCAGCGTCGCCGTAGAGCAGACGCAGATGTTCCAACATGCGTTCGCGAGTTGTCAATGGGAAGCTCCTCGTGAAGGGCGGGGGCGTGGGCAGTCGGGTGTTGGGCGTCGGGTGTCGCACCGGCTCCAGCAGCCGACGGCATGTATCGCGCAAAGTCCCGAGAACGGCGGCTGAAGTGGTGCGTCTCGCAAGTATGTAGACGTCGCGTAGCGGCGGCTTCAGACGCCGTTCTCACCTGTGCCGCCGCGCCTTATGAGAACGGCGTCTGAAGCCGCCGCTACGAACAGATCGCATGCGGCAGAGACTCACGCATCCTGCGGCCGCAAACCGGACGCGAGCACTTGTTTGTACACTTCAATCCGCTGGGCGCGCAGGGCGCGCTTGCTGCCTACAAGCCACTTGGCGCGCTCCAGCGCTATCTGGATGCGGTACTCCACCAGCAAGTAGCGGCGCAGCGCCTCGCTCCAGCCCGCCCCGAACCACTTGCGCCAGTAGCGCACCTTGCTCGTGTTGAAGTACAGGTGGCGTGCCGCAAGCGCCTGGTCACTGCTGCGCCCCTCCAAATGGATGACCCGCGCCTGCGGCACGTAGAGAATGCGCCAGCCTAGCGCCTTGAGGCGGCGGCAGAGGTCCATCTCCTCGCTGTACATGAAGAAGCCTTCGTCGAAGGGACCCGCATAAGGGCTCGCTGCCATCACCTGCAGCAGCGCGCTGCGCCGGGCGAACATGGCCGCGCCGACCACCCAATCCACATCGTGGGTGAAGCGCGGCTGCCAGTCGGCCATGTGCAGGCGGCGCGCCCAGCGGTTGCGCGGCCAAAAGCGCGCCAGCCACGTGCTCTCAAAGAAACCGGTCAGCGGTGTGGGGAAGCGGCAGGCGCTGCTTTGCAGCGAGTTGTCGGCGTAGCGCAGTTCCGGCCCGGCCAGCGCCGCAGTCTCATTGGCGCGCACGGCTGCGTAGAGCAGGCTCAGGCTGTCGCCCTGCAAGCTGTCGGCGACCAGTTCGGTGTCGGGGTTGAGAAAGTAGACGTACTCCCCGCGTGAAGCAGCAAATGCCTGGTTGCTGGCACGTGTGAAGCCGGCGTTGTGGGAATTGGCCACAACCTGCACCCAGGGATAGCTGGTGGCAAGCATGGCCAGCGTGTCGTCGCTGCTGGCGTTGTCAACCACAATCACTTCCAGCGTGGGCTGCAAAGCCATGGACGCCACCTCTGCGGCCGGCGCACCCTGGCGGCGCGGCGGCGCGGGGGGCCCCGTTCTGCGCTGACTGGCCACAGCGGCCTGGGGTCCAAAGCTGCGCAACGCTGCCTGGCCGGCGAGCGGCTGCGAGGCGCGCGCAATCGAGAGCAGGCATGCGCGCAAGAGATCGCGCACGTTCCATGCGACGATCAGAATCGACAGGTCGCAGCGTGTTTCAAGGGACGGGAGAGTTGGAGCGCGGTCGGGCGAAGTCTGCATGGCTGCAGCGTGCTGGCTGTGGGCGGATGCAGCGACCGCCGCGCCGCCGAAGGGAGAGCCGGGAAGCGTCACTCTGCGCGCCTTCCTTGCGTTGGCCGGCACGCTTGCACCCATGCGTCAAGTGCAGAGCGAGTCAGGCGGCCTTGCGCAGGTGCGGGTAGGGATCAATCAGTTGCCCGGCCTCATTGTAGAGGCGCGGCGAGCGCTTGAAGGTGAAGACTTCGGACGACACCACGCAGCGCGCAATCTCCGTGTGGCCGGGAATCTCGTACATCACGTCGAGCAGCGCCGTCTCGACGATGCTGCGCAAGCCGCGCGCGCCCGTGCGCCGCAAAAAGGCCTCACGCGCCACGATCTCAAGTGCCTCCGGCTCAAACTCAAGCGCGACGCCGTCCATGGCAAACATGCGTGTGAATTGGCGCACCACCGAATTGCGCGGCTCGGTAAGAATGCGTACCAGCGTGTGGCGGTCCAGCGCCTCCAGATTCACGAGCACAGGCATGCGCCCCACAAATTCGGGGATGAGGCCGAAGCTGAGCAAGTCGTCCGGCTCAACCAGGCCAAGCAGGCGCGCCTCGTCCTGGCTCTCCTTCTCGCGCTTGCGCAGCTTGATTTCGCGCTGGCGCTCCACCGGCTCCTCGGGCAGCGGTAGTTCGCCGGCAGTCCGATTCTCCAGCCACAGGGGCAAAGGCTCGTCGTCGCGCCCGGCAAAGCCCAGGGTGCCGCGCCGCTGCACACGCTTCTGCACCACATCATCAAGGTGGGCAAAGGCGCCGCCGCACACGAAGAGAATGTTGCGCGTGTTGAGTTGAATAAACTCCTGCTGCGGATGTTTGCGCCCCGGCCCCGGCGGCACATTCGAGACGGTGCCCTCAATGATCTTGAGCAGCGCCTGCTGCACGCCCTCGCCGCTTACGTCGCGGGTGATGCTGGGGTTGTCGCCGCTCTTGCGCGCAATCTTGTCAATTTCGTCAATGTAGACAATGCCGTAGGCGGCGCGCTCGGGGTCCCAGCCGGCATTTTGCAGAAGCCCCACAAGGATGGCCTCCACATCCTCGCCCACGTAGCCCGCTTCGGTCAGCGTGGTGGCGTCGGCGATGGTGAAGGGCACGTCCAGCAGGCGCGCCAGCGTTTGCGCCAGCAACGTCTTGCCGCTGCCCGTGGGGCCAATCAGCAGGACGTTGCTCTTGGTCAATTCCACATCTTCACCCGTGGCATCCGGTGTGGGTGCGCCGGCTGCGGTGCGCCCGAAGACGCGCTTGTAGTGATTGTAGACGGCCACCGAAAGCACCTTCTTGGCGCGCTCCTGACCGATGACATATTGGTCGAGGTGGGCGACAATTTCCTTGGGGCTGGGGATAACCCGGGGTGCGGCCGGCGCTGACGCACCGCCGCCGGCCGCCAACCCCTCTTCGGCAAGGATCTCGCCACCCAGGCGCAAGCACTCATCGCAGATATAGGCGCCGTCCAGCCCGGCTATCAGGCGCGCGACATCGCTCTGCGCCTTGCCGCAGAAAGAGCACTGTGCATTTGCTTCGGTGGGTATGGTGCTCATGCGTCAGTCACTTCCCAAGTACGATGAAGTAATCGGTAAGTGATAAGTGACAATTGATGATTGATGATTGGTGACGTGCACGTCACCAATCATCAATCATCAATCATCTGTTACCACTTCAGTCGCCGTTTCCTACTTTTTCTTCTCGTCAGCACCGGCAGGCGCGGGCAGCTTGGTGGAGCCATTCTCGGTATTGCCCGTGACTTCGATCTCGCCAATGTTCGAAAGCAACACAATGTTGCTCGTATCGCCCAGAACCTCATCGACAAGGCCATACTTTCTGGCGTCCAGCGCGTTCATGTAGCGGTCGCGCGTGAACTCGGTCTCGATTTCCTTCCAACTGTGGCCGGTATGCTGGCCCACAAGGTAGAAGAGCTGTGCCTGCAGACGCTCCTGCTCGCGGAAGGCAATGCGCACGTCCTCGGTGTAACCCTGGGCGCCGCTCGACGCGGGGTGCATATGGATTGTGGCGTGAGGCAGCGCATAACGCCGGCTCTTGGCGCCTGAGGCCAGCAGCACGGTGCCCATGCTTGCGGTCACGCCCACGGCGTAGGTGCTCACCGGCGCCGAAATCATTTGCATGGTGTCATAAATGCCCAGGCCCGCATAAATGCTGCCGCCGGGGCTGTTGATGTACATGTTGATGTTCTGATTCGGGTCTTCGCTGTTCAGGTAGAGCAACTGGGCCACGATCAGGTTTGCCACCTGGTCCGTGATCGGCGTGCCCAGGAAGATGATGCGCTCCTTGAGCAGCAGACTGTAGATGTCATAGGCCCGCTCGCCATAGCGCGATGAACTGTCGATAACCATCGGGATGACGCTGGAGGGCTGACTCCGCCCCATTTCACCCATGAATTGTTCCATTTTGATCTCTCCGTTCCTCACTGGCCAACCATCGGCGGCCTGGCTCGCGTGTCATGTTCATTGTGCAACGGCTGCGCCTTGTGACGCGCTTTTCACCTTAGCGCGCGCCGGCGCAAGAGACTGTAAGCCGGGTGCAAGTCCGCGTTTGCGTTCCGTTAGCGTTGGCCGCTGAGGGTGATGTGCGGCGCTACGCGGCGCCTTCCTTTGCCTCGTCCACCGCGGTCTCGTCTACTGCCACCTCGTCGACTACGGCATCGTCTACGGCGGCCTCGTCGCTTGCAGCGCCGGCAGCATCGGCCTCGGGAAGCAGCTCGGGCAACGCGTCGCCGCGCGCAATCGCTTGCACGCGCTCGACGGCCTTTTCGCGCATGATGTCATTGGCAATCAACATACGCGCCGAAGCAGTATGCAGATACTCCTTCATTGCGTTTTGTTGCGCACTGGTTTCCTCGTCAGCCTCTTCGGGCCCCTTCGTCATCTCTTCGATGTGGGCGTCAATCTCTTCGTCGCTTACGCGCAACTGCTCAACCCGAATGATCTCCGAAAGCACCAGGTTGCGCTCGGCCGACAATACGGCCTGATCGCGCATACCTGCGCGGAAACCCTCCACGGTCTGGCCGGTCTGCTCAAGGAAACCGGCGAGGTCTTCGAGACCGAAGCGGCGCAACTGCATCTCATAGTCGCGCACGATGCTGTCCAACTGGTCCTCGATGACCGCCGGCGGATAGTCAAGCTCCGCCAGTGCCACTAGTTCGTCAAGCACCTTTGCGGTGTAGGTGTCCGTGGCAACGGCCTCCTGCTCGTCCTTCATCGAGTCAGCCACCTGGGCGCGATACGCATCGAGCGATTCCACTTCGGGGTCGAGCAACTTCGCAAAAGCGTCGTCCAGCGCAGGCGATTCATAACGCTGAATTTGCTTGACCTCGATGGTGAAGGTGGCCTCCTTGCCGGCATGGATGCTCTGGCTTTCGGCCGGCCAGGAGAGGACGAATTGCTTCGTCGCGCCCTTCTGCATGCCAATCAGCTCCGCGTCGAAGCCGGGCGGGTCCATGGGGTTCTCGGCGTCGGGCGTCACGTCCCAATCGGTCTCGTCGAGCACAATCACGGGCTCATCGCCTTCGGCTGCGGGTGCAATGATGCTCTTCACATCAATCGTCAGCATGTCGCCATAAGCGCTGGGGCCATCAACCTCCTGCCAGGCTGCGCGCTCCTTGCGCAGGGATTCAAGCCGCTCATCAACCGCAGCGTCATCAACCTCGATCACGGGGGCTTCCACGCGCAGCGCACGGTAATTGCCCAGATCCACGGTCGGCTCCAGCGGCACAACCAGCGTGAAGACCAGCGGGTCCATGCTCACGTCCGCGAGCGAGGCAACGGCATAGGGCTCAATCTTCTCCTGCTCAAGCGCTTCCTTGTAAACCTGCTCACCCAATTTGTCCACGAACTCGCCATAGAGGTTGGCAAGCCCAAATTGCTGGACGACAATGTGATAGGGCGCCTTGCCCTTGCGGAAACCGGGCAGGCGGTACTGGCCGGAGACCTTGGCTGCGGCCTTGCGTAGTTCCTGATCCACGCGTTCCTGCGGAACCTCGATCTTGACCTCTAGTTGGCGCTCGTCGCGCGGCTCGGTGGTTACTTTCAGCGTCATCTTTTCCTCAGTTTTGTCTCTGCAGCGGACGGCTAAAAGCCACAAGCCCGCGAGGTTCGATGGCAGGCGGAACGCCCATGCGCCCGCGCTGCCTTGGTCTTCAAGTGGTTCAGTATATCATGCGCGCTTGCGGGGTCTCAAGACAGGCGGCATGCGACGCGCACACGACCATGCGCGGGCACAAAAAAACAGGGACGGCAGATGCCGTCCCTGTTTTGGTTTGCGCTGTTGCGCATTACCCCCGACCGAAAGCCACTACAGCACGGGGCTGTGGGCTATCCTCGGGCGCAGGAGCAAGCTCTAGCGCTCGACCTTGCGCACGTTCTGTGCGCTCGGGCCCTTGGGGCCGGCCACGATCTGGAATTCAACCTGCTCGCCTTCGGCGAGCGTGCGGAAGCCCTGGGTCATGATTGCGGTCTGGTGAACAAAGACATCCTTCTGACCGTCCACGGCAATGAAACCAAAACCCTTGGAATCGTTGAACCACTTCACGGTGCCAATCACAGTTTGCTGACTCATGGGTACTATACACTCCTTGTGTATTTTTGTGGCGCGGCTCTTGCGGCAGCGACCACGACGACTACAGATACTACAACGGCAAGAAGGTCGTGTCCCATCAGGTCAGCAAAAATTCCGCCCGGAAGCAAGTCCGAGCGGCATTTAGGCCTACTTCGATCAGAACTTACTACTTCTTGTGACTTTCATTAAACCACAGGTGAGGCGGCTTGTCAATACTCGAGTTGCGCAAAAATTACATATGTTGCCGCGCAGCAAGGCGTACGTAGGCGATCCGCCGCCCATTCGACGAGTCAGCTACCGCTACGCAACGTTTCCCGACGCCCCGATCCACTCCCGCACCGCGAATCGGGGATTTGCGCAGTCGCACGGGAAACGGGTCGTCACGGCGGCATTTGCGGTAGAATGAGAGCGGCGGCGGCTCTGACCGTCGTCCCGAGCGCGCCTGTCGATCGTACACATCCAGGGCATGCGTGCCCATTTGTCACTTGCCACCTAAACCCTAACCCACCGACGCAACTCGCCCCATGCCGACAACGCAGGAATGGATCCTTATCGGCGTCATTGCCGCCACGCTCATCGCGATTGTCTTTGACCTGCTGCGCGCCGACCTGGTGGCGATCATTGTACTGGCGATTCTGCCGCTCACGGGCTTGGTCACTTACCAGGAAGCGTTTTCGGGCTTCAGCCGCTCGGTGGTCATCACCATCATCGGCCTCTTCATCCTCACCCAGGCGCTGGAGGACACCGGTGTTGTGGTCTGGATTGCCGACCGGCTGCGCGCCTTCGGCCAAGGCTCCGAGGTGCGCCTGCTGCTGCTCTTCATGGCCACGGGGGCGGTGCTCTCGCTGGCCATGAACAACATCGCGGCGGGGGCCGTGCTGCTGCCCGCTGCGGTGCAGGTGGGGCGCGAGTCGAATGTGCCCCCCTCCAGGTTGCTCATCCCGCTGGCCTTTGGCACGCTGGTGGGTGGTATGGCCACCTACTTCACCACCGCCAACATCATCATGAGCAGCATGCTGCGCGATCAGGGGCAGGAGGCGCTCAACATGATGAGTTTCTTGCCCACGGGCGGGCTGATTGTCATTGCCGCGCTCATCTTCATGGCGTTGATTGGGCGCTACATGCTGCCGAGCCGCGAGTCCGCAATGCAGAGCGCCAGCGCTTTTATCGTCTCGCGGCGGCTTACCGAAACCTACCAGCTTCAGGAGCAGTTGTGGGAAGTGTGCGTCCCCGCTGATGCGCCCTTTGTGCACGAGCCATTGCGTGCGAGCCGCATTGGCAGCGAACTAGGGTTGACCGTGGTCGCCATCTGGCGCGGGCACCAGGCCCTGCTCAACCCTGCGCCCGAGGAGACGATTGAACCAGGCGACTACCTGGTGGTGTTGGGCCGCGAAGATCGCGTCATGCGCCTGCGCGCGTGGGGGGCCGAAATCGGCCGGCCTGGCGAGGGCGTCACCGGTGACGGCTCGCCCCAGAACTACTTTGTGGACCTGGCCGAGGTCATCATTCCGCCGCGCTCGCAGGTGTTGGGCCAGTCGCTCGCTGAGTTGAACTTCCGCTCCAAGTACCACCTTACGGCCGTGGCGCTCTGGCGCGAGGGGTTAAGCTTTCGCAGCGACGTGGGCACCATGCCGCTGGAGCCGGGCGACGCGTTGCTCATGGTGGGGCTGCCCGAGCGCATTGACGCCCTGACGCGCGAGCGCGACTTTCTCGTGCTGCAGAGCACGCACACTGCCCGCCCCAAGCTGCCTCAGAAGGCGGGCTGGGCGCTGGCAATCACGGGAATCGTCCTCTTCGCTTCCATCGTCGACATTGTCCCCGCCAGTGAGGCCATGATGCTGGGCGTGGCGGCGCTGGCCCTCACCGGCTGCATCCGCCTTGATGATGCGTACCGCGGCATTGAGTGGCGCGTGGTCTTCCTCATCGCCGGTATGCTGCCCATCAGCATTGCCATGACGAACTCGGGGCTGGCGCAGCGCCTGGGCGACGCGCTGGTGGCCGTCGCCGGTCCCTGGGGCCCTTACGGGCTGATTGCCGGTTTCTTTGTCGTTACGGTGGCGGTCACGCAGGTCATCGGCGGCCAGGTGGCGGCGCTGATTGTGGGGCCAGTTGCGGTGACCACGGCGCTATCGCTCGGCGTTAACCCGCAGGCGGTGGCTGTCACAGTAGCCATTGCCTGTTCCACGGCCTTCCTCACGCCCATTGCCCATCCGGTCAACATCCTCATGATGGGCCCCGGCAGCTACACCCCGCGCGATTTCCTGGGCATTGGCGCTGCCATGACGGTGCTGACCGGTGTCGTCCTTATGCTGGGCATGCGCATCATTTGGGGCATCTAGGGCAGATGGGCGGGTGGGCACAAAAGCGGAACACAGATGCCCACAGAAAACAAAGGATAACAGCGGATGAAGGCAACTCACTGTTGTTATCCGTGTTTATCCTTTGTTTTCTGTGGACATCTGTGTTCCGCTGTTGTGCCCACCTGCCCATCTATTGCCCCATCCACGCAAAGGTGGCCGCAAGCGCTTGCTCGCGCACAGCGGCGCGCGACAGGAAGAGATCGTGCTTGCCGTCGGCTACCTCAACCAGCGTTACGTTGTGCCCCAGACCCGGCCCGTACGTCTTCATGTCTGCCACGTTGAGCACGGCATCGGCCGTGTGGAATGTCTCGCTCCACGTGCTCCCCGCCTTGGCGCTCCTGTCCGCGTGGAGCAACAGGATGGGCATGCGCAGGTCCAACCCCTGCTGGAGGCGCTGCTGCGCGTTGCGAATCGCGCGCACCCAGCCCAGGTAGGCAGGAAAACCCTCGATCGGCTTCCATGCCAGGTTGTAGTCCCACTCGCCGCGTCGGCTCTTGTGCAGGCTCTCGCCATACATGGGTGACAACCCCTTGGGCATTTTGTTGTAGGGGCGTGCGCCGGCCAGCATGTTGGCCATCATCCCCGCTGCGCGTCGCATCAGGGCCGGCTCATAGAACTCGAAAAAGGGGCTATTGAGAACGAGCCGCGTGATGGCGCCGCGCTGTGCGCCTTCGTGCGCGTACAGGCAGGCAATCAGACCGCCGGTGGAGTGGCCCAACAGCGTAATCTCTTGCGCGCCGGCAGCCTGCATGGCCTCCAGCGCCATGCCCAACTCCTCATAGTAGTCGTTGATGTTGAGGCACGCGTTGGGATGCTGGTGGGGCAGGAGCGACCGTCCGTACTTGCGCAGGTCCAGCGCCCAGAAGTCATAGCTGTGCGCAAGGAATGCAGCGGCCACATGATGGTGGAAGTAGTAGTCGATGAAGCCATGCAGGTAGAGCACGGCTCTGCCCGTCGGAGGCGGCGGCTCTGCACGCAGCAGCGTAGCGACCACCGGCCCTTCATCGTCGGCCGCGCAGGTGAGGGTATGGACTGTATATTCCTGTGTCACGTTGCCCGTCCTGGATGGCTGGTTGCCTGGTTGGCTGGTTGACTGGTTGACAGGATGGTTGCTGGTGTGGGTTGGCACCTGCGCAACCGCGCGGAGCTCCGCATCGTTTGACACGCACGCGCACGCTTTCAGCAATGCGAGCACATGATGAAGACGAAGAAGATGGAGACGTGTTTACGCTGGATTGTGCCACCGAACTGCTGCGTGCGCCAGAGACGTGGCCCGGCCAGGTGCATGTCTCTGCGAGGGCGCGCGAAACAACACCTCACTGCGAATTGGACCCCTGCTATTGTGCATGCGTACACGCCCCAAATTCAACGCGTTTCTCCTATGCGTTCCTGTGACGCCTCACCATTTATGCGTTGAAGCGTGGTCGTGGCTGCGGGTTTCATTTTGGCATCACTTTAGGTGTAGGTGGATACGCTGAAATCGCAGGAGGAGACAATGACAAGCGGTGGCGCAGATCTGGGCATCAACAGCATCATTATCGCACGCGCGCGCGAAGCTGTATCAGCCGATGCGCTGCTTTCCTTCCCAGTGGCTTTGCGTCGAGTGTCCATTCGCCAAGGAGCGCGTGGGCATGCTTAGCGTGGCCTGCCCAGCACAAGCAGAAGGCAGAGCATGGCCGCAATGAGTGAAAGAATGCCCAGCATGCCGAGGGCTGCCCCACCAATCAGCATGAACGTGTAGCGAGCTTCGAACGCCTCCACACCCTTAGCCAATGCGCCGTCTCGGCTCTCTTGCGCGACCGCGCGCGCAGGTAGAGCCACGGCCGGCACGGGCGTAGAGGATGGCGGCGGCGTATTCGTCGGCGTCGCAATTGTCAATGGCGCGAGCTGCGCTGCGGCTTCGAGTGTGAAGGGGGCAGACAGCGCGAAGGTGGGCGATGGTGCGGGCGCGCCATCGGCAGCAACTGCACGCGCAATCGTCGCCGTCGCGGCAGGTAGCTCGGCCACAGCGACGATTGGCAGCATCACGTCGCCAGCCTCGGCTATCGCTGCAGCTAAGGGCGCTGCAATTGCCGCCGGGGCGATTGTTTGCGGAGCAGCCGATACCGGCGCAGGCGTCAACGTCGGCGCAGGCGACCAGGTAGGCAATGGCGCCAGTGGGGGTGCAGGCGTCAATGCAGGCTGCGGAGTAGGCGTCTCCGTCGGTGTTTCCGTAGGCGTCTCCGTCGGTGTAAACGTAGGCGTCTCCGTCGGTGTAAACGTAGGCGTCTCCGTCGGTGTAAACGTGGGCGTCTCCGTCGGTGTAAACGTGGGTGTCTCGGTCGGGGTGGCTGTGGCCGTCTCCATCCGTGTAGCTGTGGGCACAGCAGTCGGGGCAGCGCAGATGATGCCAAAATCCACTGCCTGCGGTGGCTGGCCTGATGATGAGGCTGACCCCTCTGCCCACACCCATGCGACTGTATCTCCCGGCGAGATGACGCTGTTGGATGCACCCAGATCCGAATAGATCCATCCACCGGCGCTTAAGATCCAATACTGCCAGTAGGTGCATGGGCTTCCTGTGCATTGGCAGAAGCAGCTTTCCCGCGGATAGGCGCAGCCAACGCCCGCTATGCTGCAGATGGCTGCCCCCATGGAGCTTTGCTCTGCGGCCACCTCCAACCCGGACCGCACCAGGAATTGAACTCCGTCGAGTTGTGCTTCAGCAAATGAGACGCAGCGACTCTCCGCAATACCGTTGCCATGAACAATGACAAGTGCTGCGCGATTAGCAATTGGCTCCTGGGCGTGTGCTGGGATCGCGTTCTGCCACCACCCCAACACAAACAGCACCAGCACCAGGCCGCGCGTCATCGTGCGGCCTGGTGTTCTGCCGTGCACGCGCGTTATGCGCTTCACTGAGCAGTGGTGACAAGGGGCAGGTAGGCTGTGGGACATGCGCGCAGAGTGCGGCTTGCTGTCGGGTGGGCCTGCCCCAGCAATGCAGGGATGCCCTGCTGCGTTGCGAGTAGATTCGCGCCCTTGCCTGCCTGCCACTCAAGGCTGCCGTTAGCCAGCTGTCGGCTCTGCAGGAAATCGAACGGGCCCTTGCCGCCGCTTTGCCATGCAGCGCCAACCGGATCCTGCCCGGTGGCCGCGATCGCCTGCACAACGTAGGCTGTGGAGTTGCTGTCGCTGGGGGCGACGGGATCGCTGGGGACGCTCAGTGCGTAGGGGAAGCCACCGTCACCGTTCTGCGTGGATTTGAGATAGGCCAGCGCGTCAACGATGACTGTCGACGTGGGAGCCTCGCCCGCAACAATCAGCGCCTGCACCGCCAGCGCCGTGGCGTTCGTGTCCACGCCCCAGCCAGTGCCCCACTCCCATCCACCATTGGATTGCGCCAGCCCCTTGAGCGTTGACAGAGCGGCTGCGGGAACTGACTCACTCACGGCCACAGTGCCAAGGATGGCCCAGGCGTTGTCTGCCGCGTTGGGGCTGTACGCTCGCAACGTGGAACTGTAGTAGGTGGAAGGGGCCACCACACCCGACGGTTTGCAGGAGTCCGCCGCCGCCAGCGCGACGTGCAGTTTGCCTGATGCGGCCGGACCCTGACGTGCGTAGGCTGCCGCTGTCGACAACAGCGCGCTCTCCAGCGAAGGGCTTGCGGGGGAGCGCTGCCATGCGCTTGCCCGCTGATTATTGGAGCCGATTGCCAACATGGTCTCAACTGCACCACTCGCGCCGCCGTAACCGCCGTTGGTGATTGACTGACTGCTCGCCAACCAACTCAGCGCGGACGTGGCGGCCACGGTCACGGAAGCGGGCGTTATTGCATCACCAAACTCGCCCCAGCGCCAGCCCTCAATTGCGCCTGTCTGGCTGATGACGGACGTTCCTGCGCCAACCATGTAGGATTGCCATGCCACCCCATCCCAATATGAGTAACCCCAATATTTGGAGGCGTTGCAGAAGCAGTCTGTGGCAGGGCAGCCAACGCCTTCGATGCTGCACACCGCAGGGCCAAAGCTGGTGCTGACCGTAATCACCTCAAAGCCGGCCAGTTGCAGGGCGCGCAGCCCCGAAATCGGGTCGGTGAAGGAAAGTGATGCAACGTTACGCGCTGCGTTGTCGAACTGCACAATGATATGCGCAGTCTGCTCTGAAACAGCGCCTGCACGCCGTGTTGGCATGAGGGCTGCAACGACAAGCATCAGCAGAAGGCCGGCGGCACCGATGGCAAAGAAGTGGCGTCCCAACCGCCATTGGCGGTTGGCTGGTGCGAGTTCTGGGTCAGAAAGATCGTGTGCAAGCAACGGCTGTGGTGTGTTCATGCTCTCTTCTCCTGAATGAGGTGTATGCGGTCCGCCAAATGACGGCGCCAGAGAAAGGGAGCATTGCCCAACAAAAAGCCCGCCAAATGGCGGGCCGCGTCCAAGCAATCGCTGAACACTTGCCCCCTTTTTCCACGAAGGTGGTCACAAGTTCAAGCTTCAGGCGGGTTATCGGGCTTGCTGATGTTCAGCTTACCGTTGCGGGACAGCGCCGGACTGGTTGTCGAAACAACGTCACCGGTCTTCCCCCATTGAGCGCCATACGTCCGAGTATTCGGCGCACCTGAAACAAGACTATTCAATTGTGAGTCGCCATACGATACCCGCGAACGTACTAAAGGTCAATTCCTGATTCGCTCTCACCAGGGCTTCTCAAAAGTCGTGATTCCGGCCCGTCCATAGCGCATTCGTGAAGTGGCTGCGTCTGCCGTCCTCGATTGTCGCGGCGCAACGCAGCGGCCTTCCGCGTGCCGAGAACGGTGGTTTGATGGCAGTATCGCGACTTTTGCGAAGCCCTGCGCTCTCACTTTTGGGGGCAGGCGGTCACAGCAACATCACGCCCGCCCCCTCTCCCGAACACAGTCTGGGCCGGGGGCTAGATTGCTTTTTGGCGAATGGACTGCTGCCTTCCTCAGAACTGAATTGGGTACCGACGTGCGGGCAAGGCCGCTCACTCGGCAGCGGTGACTTGTGCGCGCGGGAGTCTCGCCACGCGGCCTTTTTCACTCCCCACTTCCCACTCCCCCCACTCCCCCGTTGTTATCCCTGCGATCCCGGTTCCCTTCGCCCCTGCGCACTTCGTGGTAAAATAGGCCGCCTGGGGCTCATGCGCTGCACTCAAGCAGGACGCGCCCCGAAGTGAGGACACTTTATGCTTAAGAAGATGTACTACGCCGTTGCCGGCGACCCCAACGAAAAGATTATCAAGCGCCACCGCCCTGTGGCCGAGCAAATCAACGCCCTCGAGAAGCAATTCGAGGCCAAGAGCACCGACGAACTGCGTGCGCTCACCGCCGACTTTCGCACGCGCATTGCCGAGGCCACGGTCACGCTGCAGGAAGAACTGGCTGAGGCTGACAAGCAGTACATGGCCGTGCTGGGCACCGACGAGCAGAAGTATGCGCGCGTTGAGCGCGTGCGCGTGCGCAAAGAACTGCTTGCCGCCGAGGCGGAAATTCTGGACGACATTCTACCCGAAGCCTTCGCGGCCGTGCGCGAGGCATCCAAACGCACCACTGGCTTGCGCCACTACGACGTGCAGCTCATCGGCGGCATGGTGCTGCATTCGGGCACCATCGCCGAAATGAAGACGGGCGAAGGCAAGACGCTGGTCGCCACGCTGCCGCTCTACCTCAATGCGCTGGTGGGCCGCGGCGTTCATCTCGTCACACCCAACGACTACCTCTCCAAGGTGGGCCTGCAACTCATGGGGCCAATCTACCAACTGCTGGGGATGAGCGCGGCGGTCATCCAGAACAGCGCCGGGATGCCCGATGGCGGCAGTTTCATGTATGACCCTGAATTCCCGGCTGCCGACGACCGTTTCCTGGCGCTGCGCCCCGTGAGCCGCTACGACGCCTACCACGCCGACATTACCTACGGCACAAACAACGAATTCGGCTTTGATTATCTGCGCGACAACATGGTGACGGACCTCAACCGCTGCGTGCAGCGCGAACTGCACTACGCGATTGTCGACGAGGTAGACAACATCCTCGTAGACGAGGCGCGCACGCCGCTGATCATATCGGGCGAATCGCGCGAGTCCTCCAATTACTACGTTACCTTCGCGCAGGTTGTGCGCACACTCGAGCCGGAAGCCGACTATGTGGTCAACGAGAAGGACCGCATCGCCACCCTCACGGAAGAGGGCATTCAGCGCATCGAGCGCAAGCTGGGGATCGAGAATCTCTACTCACCCGACAACTTCGAGATGATCCCGTATCTGGACAACGCGCTGCGCGCCAACGTGCTCTACAGACTCGACAAGGACTACATCGTCCGTGACGGGCATGAAGTGGTGATCGTCGACGAGTTCACGGGCCGCCTCATGGAAGGCCGCCGCTACAGCGAGGGGCTGCACCAGGCGATTGAGGCAAAGGAAGGCGTCAAGGTGCAGAAGGAGTCGATGACGCTGGCGACAATTACCTTCCAGAACTTCTTCCGCATGTACAACAAACTGGCTGGAATGACAGGTACGGCCAAGACCGAGGAAGAGGAATTCCAGCGCATCTACAATCTTGAGGTGGTGCAGGTGCCCACCTACAAGCCCGTCATCCGCGACGACATGCCCGACCTTGTCTACCGCAGCCAGGAGGCGAAGTTCAAGGCCGTGCTCGATGACATCCAGGGGGCGCACGAACGCGGCCAGCCTGTGTTGCTGGGCACCGTGGCGATCGAGACGACCGAACTGGTGAGCAACCTGCTCAAACGGCGGGGCATCCCCCATGAGGTGCTCAACGCCAAGAACCACGAGCGCGAGGCGACGATCATCGCGCAGGCGGGCCGCCCCGGCGCGGTGACAATTGCCACCAACATGGCC
>CAYRVP010000077.1:0-19645 GCA_964427845.1 uncultured Caldilineaceae bacterium | reverse complement strand
ATTGCACATGGCAATGCCCGGCGCAATTCAGGCTACGCCTGTTGATTTGGCGGAAAGGCGGTGCGTAGATAATGCCGCCGTCGGTGTAGAGCGCATTCTGGCCGCGCGGCAGGTTGAAGGGAGTCTCAGGGCCGAGGTTGCGGTCGTACATCTCGCCATAGTTGCCCGTGGCACTCAGTGCGTTGACCATGAAGTCGTTGGAGAGCCCCAGTTTGGTCCCCATGTCGCCCTCAACGCCCAGGATGCGGCGAATGTTGGGATCTTCGCTGCCCTTCATCTCTTCGATGTTGGCGCTGGTAATGCCGTACTCTTCGGCGTTCATCAGCCCGAAGACCGTCCAGCGCACGGCGTCGGCCCAGGCCGGGTCACCCTGTGCAACGGCGCCGGCCAGCGGCTCCTTGGACATGGTCACGTCGAGAATCACGTGGTCTTCCGGCACGGTCAACTGGGTGATGTAGGAAACCAATTGCGACTTGTCGGTGGTGACGCCGTCACAGCGATTCTGGTCATAGGCATCGCGCGTCGCATCCGATTCTTCAAAGACAACCGGCTCAAAGTCAATGCCCAGTGAGCGGAAGACGTCGGTGAGATTGAGTTCGGTGGTGGTGCCGCTCTGCACGCAGACGGTGGAGCCGTCCATCTCCTCAAGCGACGTGATGCCGCTCTCCTTGCGCACCATCATACCCTGGCCGTCGTAGAAGTTGACGGGCATGAATTCCATGCCCACTTCACTGCTGTCGCGGGTGAGCGTCCAGGTGGAGTTGCGGAAGAGGACGTCGACTTCGCCCGTCTGTACGGCGGTGAAGCGCTCGCCGGCATTGAGAGGGCGGAACTCGACCTTGGAGGCGTCACCCAGAACGGCGGCAGCCACGGCCTTGCAGAAGTCCACATCAAAGCCACCGTAATTGCCGGCCGAGTCCACAGCGCCGAAGCCGGGCAACGATCCATGCACACCGCAGATGAGCTTGTCGCGGTCGATGACCGTTTGCAGGCGGCTGGCCCCTTGTGCAGGTGCGGCCGCAGCGGCATCGGCGGGCGCGGCTGCTGGTGCGGCGGCAGCGGGCGCCGGCTCTGCAGCCGGGGCGGGCGCCGGCGCCGAACATGCGGCGTAGACGACCGAGATAATGAGCAATGCAATGGCAAGGGTCGTGATGCGTTTGTTCATAGTGCCTCCAGGCATTTTGGATGGTATGAAGCAGACAACTTGCCTAACCAACAAGAGAGAGCAGACCGAAGTTGCGTGCGCAAATTGGCAGAAGCCGGGCTTGGCGCAGTGCCCTAGCGCCGCGGCGGAGCCCGGTTTGCGTCATTGCTGCACATGAAAGTGCGCACCTTGCGGCGGCGTTTTGGAACGTGCTGCGAACGGAGAACTGGCGAATGCGCGTGTTTCAGGCTGCGAAGAGACACCTGAAAGAAGTTGGGGCATACCATAGCATGCGTGCAAAGTGCTGTCAAACAGGCAAAATAGCGGGGGTGGTCGGGTGTCGGGTGTCGGGTGTCGGGTGTCGGGTGTCGGAAACAACGACACCCGACACCCGACACCCGCATTCGTTGGGGCTGAAATCGCCGTGTGGGCTATGCTTCGGGACACTGGACGGCGAACCGCGAACCCGTTTTACTTTGCGCGTGTCGCGCTGCCGCATGCGTGCGCATGACCTCTGCGCACGCTCTTTGGAGAAATGGCTTCATGTCACCTGAATTCATGAACAATATTGCCACCGTCGCCGGCGTCATCGTCGCCGCGCTGGGCGCGTTTGTCTTCGCGTTCTGGGTGGCCATGGGCATCTGGACCTTTAACGACATCCGCTCGCGCAGCCGTGATTGGCTGGCGATTATTTTGGCCGTGCTGCTCGTAATTGCCTTTCCGATTGTCGGGCTGATACTTTACATGCTCATCCGCCCCCGCACCACCCTGGCCGATGTTTACGACCGCGCCCTCGAAGAAGAGGCGCTGCTGCGCGAGCTTGAGGAGACGCACGCCTGCCACTCGTGCGGCGTGCCTGTGGAAGGCACCTGGGTCTACTGCCCCAACTGCCATACGCAGTTGCAGCACAGCTGCCCCAATTGCGCCAACCTGGTGCGCAACGAATGGGCCATCTGCGTCTTCTGCGGCACGCCGCAGCGCGCCGGGCAGATGCAGCGCGGCGTCAATGACCTGCGCGCCGCCAACGAATTGCCCGGCGGCGCTGGCTTCTACGCACCCGGCAGCCTGACGACGGCGCCGGCGCTGGCTGCAGCAGGCAGCGTGGCCGCTTCCACCGGCGTAGCGACGGCTGCGGGCGCGCCCGTGCGCCGCGCCAACCGCCCCAACCCATTTGCGCCCCCTCCCGGCCAGAGCAGCCCGACCACACAGTCCGAATACAGTGGAATCCAGCCCACCTACGGCCCGCCGACTCCCCCCGCCACGGCGCCCGACCTGGACGACAGCCTCTACCGCCCCACCCCCGACGCAGCGGGGTAAGCGGCGGTAATTGATCATTGAAGATTGAAGATTGAAGATTGAAGATTGGGGCGCCTCGCAGCTTGAGGCGCCCCAATCTTCAATCTTCAATGATCAATTACCTCCGCTGGGCCTCGCACGCCCTACACCACCACATTCACCAGTTTGTCGGGCACGGCAATCACCTTGCGCACGGGCTTGCCGTCGAACCACCTGGTGACGTTGGCGTTGGCCAGCGCCGCCGCCTCCAGCGCCGCCGCGGCCGTGCCGGGGGCCACCCGCAGCCGCTCGCGAATCTTGCCGTTGATCTGCACCACAATCTCGACCATCGCCTCCTGCGCCTTGGCCGGGTCGCCCTGCGGCCACTGCTGCACGTGGACGCTCTCTTCGTGGCCACGCACATGCCACAGCTCCTCGCTGATGTGCGGGAAGATGGGCGCCATCATCAGCAGCAGCGCCTTCACCGCCTCATCCCACACCGGGGACTGTGGCAGCGTCGTCTCCTTGTACTTCATCAACGTGTTGTTCAGCTCCATCAGCGCCGCAATCGCCGTGTTGAAGCGGAAGGCGCCAATGTCTTCGGTTACTTTGATGATCGTCTGGTGCAGCTTGCGCTCGAGCATGCGCACGTCGTCAGCATCGGCTGCGCCCGCGGGCGGGTTGTGCGCGGCGTCGGTCACCACGGCCCACGCGCGCTGCAGGAAGCGCGAGATGCCCTCAATCGACTTGGGGTCCCACGGGCCGCCCTGATCCCACGGGCCGATAAACATCAGGTAGCCGCGCACCGTGTCCGCCCCATAGCGGTCCACCATGTCATCGGGGTTGACCACGTTGCCTCGGCTCTTGGACATCTTTTCGCCATCAGGCCCCAGCACCATGCCCTGGTTGAAGAGGCGCAGCATGGGCTCGTCGAAGTCCACCAGGCCGATATCGCGCAGCGCCTTGGTGAAGAAGCGCGTGTAGAGCAGGTGCATGGTGGCGTGCTCAATGCCGCCGGTGTATTGATCCACGGGCAGCCAGTAGGCGCCCTTTTCCGGGTCCCACGGCATGGAGTCGACGTGAATCGTCTGCCCCGCCATATAGTTGGGCGAGATGTCGGCGTACTGGTACCAGGACGAGCACATGAAGGTGTCCATGGTATCGGTCTCGCGCTCGGCGTCGCCGCCGCACTGCGGGCACTTGACGTGCAGGAAGCCCGCGTGATACTTGAGCGGGCTTTCGCCGGTGGGCAGGAACTCGGCGTCGTCGGGCAGCAGCACGGGCAATTCTTCATAGGGCACGGGCACGACGCCGCAGGTCGGGCACAGAATCATGGGGATGGGCGCGCCCCACATGCGCTGGCGGCTGATCAGCCAGTCACGCATGCGATAATTCGTGGCCGCCTTGCCCTTGCCTGTTTGCTCCAGCCAGGCAGTCACCTTGTCGCCCGCGCCCGCAACGGGCGTGCCGTTGAACTGACCGCTGTTGATCAACTCGCCCTCGCTCTTGGAGGCGTATGCGGCGGCCATGGGGCCGGTTGCCCCTTCGGGTCCGGTGATGACGCGGCGAATCTCGATGCCGAACTTCGTGGCAAAGGCGAAGTCGCGCTCGTCGTGCGCGGGCACGGCCATGATCGCGCCGGTGCCGTAGCCCATCATCACATAGTCCGCAATCCAGATGGGGATGCGCTCATCGTTGACCGGGTTGATGGCGTAGCCCCCCGTAAAGACGCCCGTCTTCTCCTTGTCGGCGGCGCCGCGGGCGATCTCGTCAAGGCGTGTCGCTTCCTCTTTGTAGGTCTCCACGGCAACGCGCTGGGCTGCGGATGTCACTACGTCCACCAGCGGGTGCTCAGGCGCGAGCACCATGAAGGTGGCTCCCCAGAGCGTGTCGGGGCGCGTCGTGAAGACGACAATGGCGTCGCCTTGCTCTGCATTGCCCTGCTCCGTGTGACCCTGCGCAGTTTGAAAGGCCACTTCCGCGCCGCGGCTGCGGCCAATCCAGTTGGTCTGCATCGTCTTGACGCGCTCAGGCCAGTCAATCGTCTCCATCCCGTCCAACAGCTCATCCGCGTAATTGGTGATGCGGAACTTCCACTGCTGCAGGTTCTTCTTGATCACAGGTGTGCCGCAGCGCTCGCAGTGGCGGTCGTCGCCCCACACCTGCTCGCGCGCCAGCGTGGTGTTGCAGGTGGGGCAGAAGTCGACCGGCGCATATTCGCGGTAGGCCAGCCCCGCATCATAGAACTTGCGGAAGAACCACTGGCTCCACTTGTAGTAGTCGGGGTCGGCCGAGATCGCCATACGGTCCCACGCCCACATCGCGCCCATGAGCTTGAGCTGTGCGATCATGCGCTCAATGTTGGCATAGGTCCAGATCTTGGGGTGGACGCCATTCTTGATAGCCGCATTTTCGGCAGGCAGCCCAAAGGCATCGAAGCCAATCGGGAAGAAGACGTTGTAACCGTTCATGCGTTTGAAGCGCGCGGCGGCGTCACTGGGCGTGAAGGCGTACCAGTGGCCGGTGTGCAGATCGCCTGAAGGATAGGGCAGCATGGTCAGCGCGTACCACTTGGGGCGTGTGGGGTCTTCGCGCGTAGCGTAGAGCCCCTGCGCCACCCACGTCTGCTGCCATTTGGACTCAATCTGCTGCGGAATGTATTTCGTCATCAGCGGTTCCTCAATCGCGGTTCAAGAGTTCAAGAGTTCAAAGGTTCGTGCTCAACATGCGGCTCGGCGGGCGTTCAAAGCGGTTTCCCAGTTGCGGCGCGACGTTGATGCGCCGTAACCTTGAACCCTTAAACTCTTGAACCCTTGAACCCAGTTTCGCGGCAAACGAAAACGTGAAACGCTGCGCGGCGCGCCAAAGGCGCGGCCGGAGGTGCAGTGTTTCACGTTGTGAGAAAAGCCCGCGGCGAGTGAACGGCGCGGGCTATGGAAGCGCGAGTAAGCCGCCTACGCCGCCTCTGCAGGAGGCGGAGGGCGAAGAATTCGTGGAGGGTCCAAACACGGTGTGCATGCGGTTCATCGTGCAGAAATTATAGCACACCCTGTCAACCTGGGCAGGAGTGGATTGCGTGCAGCATTCGCAACAAATTGGTGTCGTTCGCCCCTTGCTTCGCCCCCGCATCGGGCGCATAATCAACTGCAGCGATCAGCGCACCCACCCATCAGCGCAGATCCAGCACCCCAACCCCGAGGAGTTCCCCATGCGACACCCCCGCACCTTCGCCCGTGTTTTCGCCTTCATTCTGGGCCTTGCTCTCTTTCTCGTGTCGTTGCCATGGACGACAGACGTCGCCCGCGCACAAACGCCCGCCGCTTATCTTCCCATCGTCCATGGATCGTGGAAGCCGGGCCCGACGACCATTCCGGGCTTTGTGCAGAAGGGGCCATTCATACAGGGCACGGTGATAACCGTCCACGAACTGGACATGCAACTGGTTCCCACGGGACGGACCTTTGCCGCGTCGATTGACAGCAACACGGGCCACTTCACAGTGCCGGGCACACTCGCCTACCCATATGTCGAGCTTTCGGCCACGGGCTTCTACTTCAACGAGGTGAGCGGCGCGCTTTCAGTCGCACCGATCTCGTTGCGTGCATTGGCTGACATGCGCATCTCGTCCAGCATCAACGTCAACCTGCTCACGCACCTGGAGTTTGATCGGGTACGCTATCTTGTCGGCAACGGCATGGCCTTTGCCGACGCCAAGACCCAGGCTCAGCACGAGATACTCGTGGCGTTCAACATCGGGGCGGGCGCGATTGCCTCTTCCGAGCACCTTGACATCAGCCAGGCCGGTGATGGCAATGCAGTCCTGCTTGCTATCTCTGCGATTGTGCAGAGCAACAGAAGCGAAGCGCAGCTGACGGAACTGCTCTCCACCATCAGCAGCGATCTGCGTGAAGATGGCTTGCTCAACACCTCTGCGGCGCATGCCACGCTTGTGGCTGGGGTGGAGTACATCAAGCCCCGGTTGGCTGCCATTCGCACCAACATCGTCGCCCGTTACGCGGCACTGGGCGTGCCTGCGACAATACCTGCTTTCGAGCCGTACGCCGTGGACCTGGACATCGTGCCGCCGACCATTGCCAGTTCCAAACCGGCAAGCGGCGCGACCGCAGACGTGCGCGAGGTGGTTGTCACATTCAGCGAACTCATCGACCATGCAACGCTCAACGCCACCATGATTCGGCTGATTGGCCCCGGCAACTCGACTGTAGCCGGAACGGTTAGCGCGGTGAATTCCGGCATTGCGACGATCGCCACGTTCAAACCAACAAGCGCACTCTCACCCGGTGCACACCAATTGCGGATTGGCGCCGACGTGAAGGACTATGCCGGCAATCCGATTGCCACTGGCACGGCGGTCGCCTTCACGCATGCGCTGCCCCCCGAAATCCTGATCCCCGCCGGCCCCTTTCAGATGGGCTGCAGCCCTGCCGACACCCAGTGCGCAGAGAGCGAGAAGCCGCTGCATACGGTCACCCTCGCCGCCTACTATATCGATACGTACGAAGTAACGAACGCCCGCTGGGCTGCCTGCGTTGCGGCCGGCGCCTGTGGGGATAACACGCCCGAGTCGGCAACGCGTCCTTCCTATTATGGCAACCCGATCTACGCCAACTACCCACGCATCGCTGTGAATTGGATCTGGGCCGCCGGCTTCTGCGCGTGGGAAGGCAAGCGTCTGCCCACCGAGGCCGAATGGGAGAAGGCGGCGCGCGGCAGCGGCGACACGCGCATCTACCCCTGGGGCAACACCGCGCCGAATGGCACACGCCTCAACTTCAATAACCCGAGCGGAGACACGGCCGCGGTTGGTTCATACCCAAGCGGTGCAAGTCCATACGGCGTGATGGACATGAGCGGCAATGTGGCGGAGTGGGTCAACGATTGGTACGCCGAGGATTATTACAGCGTCTCACCGCCCGCGAATCCACAAGGACCGGCGCTGGAGCCTGGTCCATTCAGTTATTCAGTGGTGCGGGGCGGTTCATGGGAAAGTGCTTTGGGAGAGGTGCGCGCAACGGCTCGCGGTATGGGCATGCCCGGTTCCAACTGGAGTTATCGACTCGGTTTCCGCTGTGCCCGTTCGCAGTGATTCCAGATTTCGGGCTCCGGCCGCGTGAGCGTGCCGCTTTCACCTTGCGCCCATGAGTAGACCCGGCCGCGCCTGCTCTGATGCGGATAGGATCGTTTGCCTATGAACCAGCTCCAGGAGCGCTCACCCATTTGAGCCGTAGGCAGGCCAATCCACCTTCAGGCGTTCCGAGGAACGCCTGACAATCGGCAATGTCGACAGGGAGTCGAGACCATGAGCAAGAGTGCGCTGGAACGGCTGGATGCGGACATCAGAGCGCCGCTGGATGAGTTCCGCAGCCGCTATCCGCCGCACCATGTGCAGGCAGGGGGCCGCTCGTGGGAGGTCATTGTGGCCGGGCGTGGGGCGCGCACGGTGCTGGTCCTGCCGGGGGCACTGGGCGCGGCGGAGGCAGGCTGGCTGACGATAGCACGGCTGGCGAACGATGGCCTGCGTGTGGTCGCCCCTTCCACGCCGCCGCACATCGAGACGATGACGGCACTGGCTGACGCGGTGGTCACGCTTCTGGACGAACTGGAGTTGCACCAGGTGGCGCTCTTTGGGGCTTCGTATGGCGGACTGCTGGCTCAGGTGCTGGCGCGCAGGTCCCCACAGCGGGTAAGCCGCATGGTGCTTTCGCACACCGGCGTGGCACAGCCGCGGCGCGCGCGACGAACGACAAATGTGCTGCGCATCTACGCCAAGCTACCGAAGGGCATTCTGCAGTCGATGCTTGCGCGGCAGGTGTACCGGCATTACAAGTGGGTGAACACCCCCCAGGCGCGCCTGCACAGCGCACTCATGCAGGACATCGCGCGACAGCGGATAGACAAGCGGGAAATCCTTGCCGGTTTCCGGCGTGTGGTCGAGTTTGACGCGGGCTGGACGGAACAACCGGGCGCAGCGTATGCGGGGCCAATGCTGCTGATATACGGTGCGCGCGACGGCGCCACACCTCGGCGTGTGCGCGAGTCGTTGGCGCTGACCTACCCCCAGGCAGAGGTGCACATCTTCAGGGGATCAGGCCACGCGACGGCCTTCCGGGAAGAGGATGCGTATTACGCATTGGTGCGGAAGTGGGCGCAAGGATAGGTGTGGCAAGCCAGACCGGCAGTTGCTGCAATGCGCATGGCAAACAGATTCGGGTTGGTGCGTCGCGCTGGGCAACATGCAAACCCACCTTTTGATCAGGTGGGTTTGTGGAGAATCGCCATTATCGTGTAGGATTTCACAAACAGAGAATCTCGTCCAGTGTCGGGCGGCTTGGGAATTGTCTCCCCCAGCCGCCCGTTTTGCTACCTGCTCCCCTCCCCATGTCAATCCGCTTGAGTCAGTCCATCCCCATCAAGGAATACGCACATGCCAAAAAGTGATCTCTCGCAAACCAGCAACGAGTCCGACATACGCGCCGAGGAGAACCCGCTCCACATCGCGCAGCAACAAATTGACCGTGCGACCGCGCTGCTGGGCCTGCCGGCCGCGGCGCGCCAGTTGCTGCGACAGCCAATGCGCGAGTTTCACTTTCAGCTTTCGATCAAGCTGGATGATGGGTCGACCGCCGTCTATCCCGGCTATCGCGTGCAGTGGAACGACGCGCGCGGTCCCGGCAAAGGCGGCATCCGCTTCCATCCCCAGGAAACGATTGACACGGTGCGCGCACTCTCGGCATGGATGACGCTCAAGACAGCGACGCTCGACCTTCCGCTGGGCGGCGCCAAGGGTGGCATCATCTGTGATCCCAAACACCTCTCAGCGACGGAGCTCGAGCGCCTGAGCCGGGCCTACATTCGCGCCGTTGCACAGAACATTGGCCCGGAAATCGACATCCCGGCGCCCGATGTCTACACCACGCCCCAGATCATGGCCTGGATGATGGATGAGTACGAGGTCATCTTTGCCAAGCGCCAGCCTGGTGTCATCACCGGCAAGCCACTCAGCGTGGGCGGCAGCATCGGGCGCAGCGACGCCACCGCACGCGGCGGCATCTATGCCGTGCGCGAGGCGGCCAAAGTCCTGGGCATCGATTTGAAGGGGAAGACCGCAGCGATTCAGGGCTATGGCAATGCAGGCAGCTATGCCCATCGCCTGGCTGTCGAGATTCTGGGCATGGAAGTTGTGGCCGTCAGCGACAGCCAGGGCGGCATCTACTGTTCGGATGGTCTGGACTACAGGCAGATTCAGGAGCACAAGCAGCGCACCGGCTCGGTGATCAACTTCCCCGACACGGAGCCGATCAGCAATGCCGACCTCCTCGAACTGGATGTCTGCGTGCTCTTCCCATCCGCGCTGGAGAATGTCATCACCGAACGGAATGCGGCGCACATCAAGGCGCGCATTCTGGCCGAACTGGCCAATGGCCCCACCACGCCCGAAGCCGACGAGATTCTGTTTGCGCGCGGTGTCTATGTGCTGCCCGATATCCTCTGCAACGCCGGTGGCGTCACCGTCAGCTATTTCGAGCAGGTGCAGAACGCATCCAACTTCTATTGGGATGAGGCAACCATCCACAGACTGCTGGATGAGCGCATGACCATCGCGTTCGCCGGTATGCGCGCAGAGGCGACACAGCGCGGCGTACACAATCGCCTCGCGGCGCACCTGGTGGCGGTTCAGCGCATCCACGAGGCCATGAAGGCGCGCGGCTGGGCATAGGAGCGCCGATCTCCGTCCTGCAGCGGCTGTGTTGCCTTGACCGGATCTGGGCGTTGCCCGGAGTCCGCGCCCGCCCGAGATCCCATCCTCAGACAACAGGACCCGACCCGCCGGCCCGTGTTCATCCACGGGCCGGCGGGTCGGTGTTTGCTGTCCGAGAACAGGTGCGTACGACGTGGCGGGCAGTGGCGGCGCTATGCGCCGCGCACAGCCCTATTCAGCGGGCGCACCGGCCACAAAGTCATCGAAGACAAAGGCCGCCGGCGCCGTCGCATCGAAGTTCTCCACCAGATAGCCCGCGCTGCCCGCCATGTAGCTGTCGTCGGCAAAGCTGCCCGCCAGCACCTCGTTCACATAGAGGTCGTAGAAACCGCCACTCCCCACAACGGCCAGCGTGTTGACGGCCTCCTCTGTGCTATCGAAGGTGTCCAATGGCGTCCAGTCAACCAGCGTCTCGAGGTTCTCGCCATCGGCCTTCTCGACCAGGAAATAGCCGTCACCACTGACGCGGAAGGCGTAGAAGTGGCTGTCGTCCTGCACCTGGAAGATGAGCCCGTAGGCGGTGTTGACCGCACCGGCGTTTTGCGCCGCCACCTGCAGCATGAATGAATCCGGCAGCGTGAGGTCGACATAGTAGTCGTAGATTGCGCCGGAGGCGGGGCTCATGGCGTAGACGTACAGCTCGCTCTCGGGGTCATAATAGCCCTGGCCCCACGCCTGCGCCACGGCATCGTCATAGAGGCCGCTGGCGGGATCGCTGTAGTCATCCGCAAAGACTGTTTCGTCAAAGGCCGGTTGGTAAGTCGCTTCGGGTGCACTGTCAATCCCCGGGATCAGCACATCAAAACTGTAGAGCACCGCGTCCAGATCGGGGAGCAGATCGGCGGCAGCGGCCGCGGGCGCAACGAAGTCCACAATATAGGTAAGGCCCTCTGCAGGCGTGGCAGCGATCACCTCGCCCGCGTAGGCAACGCCGTCCCGCTCGAAGGCAAAGTCGAGCAATTGTGCGTTGAAGTAGCCCAGGTAGTGCGCCACCGGATCGCCGACGGCCTCGAGTTGCTCCACGCTCGTGTCAGCGGCGTATTCGGCGTAGATATCCTCGAGCGCAGCCAGATTGGCTTCGTCGGCGTCGGCAGCATCCGGATACTGGAAGAGTGAAACGGTCATCTGTGCGGAATCGTCGGCCGTGGTGAGGACGACGCGATTGTCCGACGCGGCGTCTTCCAATGGCGCCCAGCTTGCTGGGTGGAGCAGGGCAAAGGCGAGATCCTCGTTCACCAAAGGCACAAAACCCTCTTCGGTGACGCCGTCGTCACTGACAACGAAGAGGCTTTCGTATGACTCCACCTGGTTGCCGTCGAGGTCTTCGGCAATCACGCCCACCACGTAGTTGCCGCTGGGCGCGGCCGTCGCTTCAATCGTGAAGCGGGTGTCGCCAAAGGTCAGCGTGCCGACGGCGGCGCTGTAGCTCTCGTCCGGGGCATCGGCGCCCAGGTGGAAGCCCTGCTCCATGACCGTGAACTGATCGCCGGGCTGGGGCCGAATTTCACGCGGTGCGCCCGTGCCCAGTGCACCCGAGCCGAGGAAACCAAAGACCTGCGCCAGTTCGCCATCGCGAAAGAAGAGGCGCGCGTAGCGATCTGCGCTGCCGTCGGCAAAGAGATAGGTGCCTTCCACAACATAGATGGGTTCCTCGCCGTAGGTCTCGGGCGAAAAGAGCGTGCGGATGGCGGTCGTGCCGTCGCTGATGGCGTAGACGACCGGCTCCCAGTCATACGCGACGGTGAAGGTTCCCTCCGGCCATTGCGGATAGGAGACGCCGCCCACAGCGGTGTCCTGCTCGGCAAAGAGGAAGTCCTGATCTTCGATGATCATGATCTCGTCTTCGGGCAGGAGGCGACCGATGAAGCTGTAGACATAGCCCACCCGGTCGCCCGTGATCTCGGTCTCCACCGTCACCGGTTCATCCACATAGGCAACCTCGGCAGAGAGCGCGACAGGCGCAATCTGCAGCGGCTTGCGCACGCTGGTATTGACCGGCGCGCTCGGCGTCATGTCTGCGCCGAGCAGCCCCTGGTCAAGCAGCGCCGTCGCCACATCCACGGGCAGGTCATAGGTGTCGACAAGCGCTTGTGCAATCTCGTCTGCGGCGGCGCCCTGTTCGAGTAGAGCCGCAATTTCGTCATCCAGCACGCTGATGAATTCGGGGTCTTGCTCGGGCATGAGCGCCTGCAGGGCCGCCGCGCGCGCCGACGCCGGGCGTGCAAACGCGCCGTTGGCCGCATCGCCGGAATGGAATGCGAGGAATTCGTCCCACTGTGTATCTTGAGCGAAGCGGGCGGCCACGGTTGTGTAGCCGAAGTTGTCCAGCGTCGCGTACATGCGGCGCACAGGGAAGTAGATGGCAACGCCCGTAGAGCCCGGACGTTCCGGGCCATGCTTTTCGGCAACGACGGCGGATTGGCGCGCGGCGTCGAGCGCCTGTACGGCATCAAGCACGGCCGGGTCTGCAGTGCTGTTCTGGATCAACTGTGCGAAGTGGCCCAGGTCGATATAAGGTGACGGCAAGTCATCGCCAAAGATCGATTCGTAGGCCTGTGCGTAGGTGCGCGCCTCGGCCACGGCGTTCTGGTCCATGCCCTGCAGCGCGGCCACGAAGTCGTCCAGCGCGGCATTGAGGGGTGCAACCTGCGCCAAATCGATGGCGGTCAGGGTCACACCAGGGCTGAGTGCGGCGGCGGCCTGCTGGCGCGTCAGGTCTCCCACATATTCGGGATTCTCAAGCTGGATATCATCGTCGATATAGGAAGCAACAATCTGCGTCACCAGTTCATCGCCGCCCATGGCGGGGTCGGCAACCAGCTTGCTCAGGAAGCCGGCGTAGGCCCAACCCAGCCCCGGCTCAACTTCTTCGGACGCCACCGCGTACTGCGCATGGGGCGCCAGCGCCGTGTAGACTTCAAGCTGGCTCATGAGGCAGGCATCGAAGCCGATTACGTCAAGCGACTCAAGCCCCAGGTTATCGAGCGCCTGGCCCAGCACGAGGTCCAATTCCATCAGCCACAGGTTGTCGCCAAAGCCCTCGGCCAGGGCGAGGTCGTCCGGGCCATTGCCGCCTGGGTCCGGGTCACTCAAGCCGCCGGGCCAGCCTGCGCCGTGGTCGGACATGATCAGCATGCGCTTCTGCGCCGGGAAATTCGTCACGGCCCACTCAATGAAATCCTGGAGCGTGGCGCCGTCGGCCATGTTGACTTCGCCCAGATCCTCGATCACCTGGGAGCCGAAGCTGTCCAGGTCGTCGTCCTGGGTAATCAGCAGGCGTCTGGTCCCGGTCCAGTCTTCCATGCCATCATAGCCGCCCTCGAAACGATCGGCCTGCGCGACAATCGTGACCTGGTCGGTTGAACCGACCAGTTCGGCTTCCTGCAGGTCAAGCATGATGTCTTGTTCGAGCACATTGTCGTCGGCATCGCTGTAAAGCATGATCAACCACTGCGCCTCATCGGCCTGGGCATGGCCAACGGCGGGAGGCGCAGCCAACGCCGCAACAGGCGCAAAGCCAAGGCTGAGGACGGACAACACCATCAGCATCCAGCGCAAACGGGACGGTATGAGCGTGACGACGGTTTGGGCCATTCGATACTCCCTGGGCGTGGTGAAGCATATGAGCGCATTGTAGGCGCACGGCAGGCGCCGCGTGCGAAGGCACTGGGTCGCGCGGCCTAGACAGGGGATTGCGGGTGGACGTCAAAGGCGAGGCGTCAGTATAGCGAAGCTGGTCTGCTGGACAAAACGCGTCCAAAGGGGTGGCGCCGGGCGATACCTGGATGGTTCAGCCCAGCAGCGGCGTGAGTTCCGGCGCAAAGTGGGCAATCTGCGCGCGCAGGCGCAGCAGCGCCAGATCATGCGCCTTGACCTCGAGCAAAATATCAAACGCACGCAGGTTGCGCGCCTGCGCGCTGCGCAACAATTCAATGCACTCGAAGGGGTTCAGGAAGTCGGCGTGCTGGTTGGGCAGCGGCGCGACAATGTGGTCGCGGCCGTTGCGCCGCAGCACGCGCAATTCCGTGCGCGGGCTGCTGAGGTGAATCTTGGGGCGGTGGCCGGCAGGCCAGGTTGCCAGCGCAGCCGCCAGCGCCTCCACAACGGGCAGCGCGCCGGGGTTGAGGCAGCGGTGATGGAGCAGGTCAAAGACAACCGGCAACCCCGTACGCCGGTGCAGCCAGAGGCACGACCCCATGTCGGCGCAGCGGTCATCGTTCTCCACCACCACGCGCCGGCGCACGGCGGGGGGCATCTGCGCGCTGCGCCGCGCGAACCGCGCCAGCGCGGCGGCCAGCGCTGCGCCGTCGCATGCGCTCGCGGCGGCGTGCACCACGAGCACAGAGTCGTCATCCAGCCCCATGGCGTCCATGAGGCGCGCAGCCAGCGCCAGCTCCTCGAGCGAACGCGCAGCCAGCATCTCGTCGGCGCTGTCAAGCCGCACATGCTGCGCCGGGTGCATGGTGAGGCGCAGCCCCGCGGCGCGGGCGCCATCGCCCACAGCGGCCAGTTCGGTGCTGCATTCGTCAAGCTGGCGGGCAAAGCGGGCGCGTGCGTCCGGCGGCAGCCCCCTGTGCGTGGCATAGGGGGCCAGATTCGAGGAGAGACGGTAGAAGCGAATCTGCGTACTCTCCAGATAGGCGAGGATGTCGCGTACATAGGCCAGGCTGACGCTCAGGTGGGGCTGCTGCGCCCAGCGGCGGCTGTCGTGCGCACGCAGGGGCGCGCCCACCAGGCGCGCGCCTACACCCAGGCGATAGCGCGCCTCGGTTGACCGCGCCACTTCTATCACCGGCGTCGCCTGCCGGCGCAGTGCGTTGCCGATCATTGCATCCAAGCGCCCCCTTGTCTTGCCCTCTGCTGCGCAGGGAGTGGCTGCGGGTGTGCCGTCGTTCACCCTCATCTTGTTCCGACCCGGCGCCGTAGAGCGCGACAGAGATGCACCCTTCGCAACCTTTTGCGCGCCCCTGCGTAGTGATCAGCGACCCGTTGCTTGCTTTTGTGATTTGGGCCCTTGTCAAGGGCCCGCGCGGCGGCCCGCTTTGGCGGAGCTGATAAGGAGAGACCGTTTCCATGACCGTCAACAATCAGTTCAATGCAGAGTTTTCCAGTGATGCGTCGACAGCCTCAGGCCGCCGCATGATCTACCGCCACCCCAGCGACCGCTCACTGGGCGGCGTGTGCGGAGGTCTGGCCGACTTTCTGGGGTGGGACGTTGTGCTCGTGCGTGCGCTCTGGGTTGTGGCCACCTTTGTCACCTCAGGCGCCGGCTTCATGGTCTATCTGCTGCTCTGGCTGCTGCTGCCCGTGGGCACGCAGGCGGCAGGCCATCTGCGCCCGGCCGCCATCCAGTTCAACCACATTGGCGGCAGCCGCGTGGCCACGGTGCTGCTCATCGTCGGTGGCCTCTGGCTGCTGAGCAATCTGGGCATTCTGCCTGCGCTGGCCGGCGCCACCGGCGGTTTCCTCCGTCTCTTCTTCTGGCCGCTGCTGCTGATTGCGGTTGGCTACATGCTGCTCAAGGGCCGCGGCAATGGGCTGCGCACACAATTCGGCGGCATGCGCGAGAGCGTCGGCGAGAGCGTGCGCAACGCCAACGTACGCGGTGCTTCCGTGCAGATGCCCTTCCGCCGCAGCCGCAGCAACCGCATGATGCTGGGCGTCTGCGGCGGGCTGAGCAACAAGCTGGCCATTGACGCCAACCTGATCCGCCTGGCCTGGGTCATCCTCAGCCTGGGCAGCATGGGGCTGGGTGTACTGGTCTACTTCGCCCTGGCGCTGGTGGTGCCCGAAGAGGGCTCGCACTGGGTCTCCGATCTCGAGTCTACGGCGCGCGCCAATGGGCACAACGGCGACTTCCAGAATGTGCCGATTGCCCAGCCTGTACAGGCTGGGCAGACCGAGCGAACTTTCGCCGCAGCCGCCGCCAATGAGGTTACACCCGCAGGCGACGACAGCGTGCAGATTTAGCACACACCAATCCGCAGCGAGGCTTCCAGAACCTGAAGCCTCGCTGCTTTTTGTGCACTTGAAGCAGCCCCACATTCGGGCTATAGTAGCACCGTTACGCGTCCACCCGGGCGGACGCAACTTTGCGCAGCGGCCTGCAGCGCAGCAGTACAATTCATCTCATCAAGGAGGGGGACTCATGGACATCGGCAGTTGGTTCCAGACATGGCTAAACATAACCACGCGACCGGGCGAGCCGGCCTTTGAAGAAGAGCGCGCCAAGCCCCAGGCCAACATCACCACCGCCGCCATCTGGGTGGGGCTGGCGGCGCTGGTGGCGGGCATCTTTGCCATGATCCAGGGGGCAATGGCGGTGCGCCAGTTCCAGGCAATGGGCGGCGTGCAGGGCATCCTGGGGCAATTCAACCTGCCGCCCGAGGTGATGGATCAGGTGAACCAGTTGCCTGCGGGGCTCATCCCCGGCATGGGGACCCCGGGCGTGGGCATCGGTGCGTTGATCACGGGCATTCTCAGCGCCATCATTTCCTTTATCATTTTTGCCGGCGTGCTGCAGCTTGTCGCCAAGCTTCTGGGCGGCACGGGCAGCTTCAGCAAGTACACCTATCTGCTGGCGGCCATCTACGTACCCGTTACGCTGGTCAGCAGCGTACTCGGGATTGTGCCGCTGCTGGGTGGCTGCATCAGCTTCATCCTGTGGATCTACCAGCTTGTGCTGGCCTACTACGCCACACGCGTGGAACACAAGCTTTCATCGGGGCGCTCGATCATCGTCGTGCTCGCGCCTCTGCTCGTCCTCTTTGTGATTGGCTGCTGCTTCATTGCTATGGTCGGCGGCATCCTCGGCGCAGTCCTCGGCAGCGGGCGCTAGCGGAGCAGGATCAACGTAGAGGTGCGGAGGAAGGAAAGAAAAGGCAGGGTTCAAGACGAATGTCCGTCTTGAACCCTGCCTTTTCCGTTGCAATTCACCCTAAAGAACTTGCGGCGCCCGCACAACGAATGCCGGGAGGCCTTCCGCTACGAACACCGCCGGGGTCTTTGGGGATAGCCCTTACTTCTTCACGGACGTCACAGTCTTCAACTTGCCCGCCTTGCCCTTGCCCGCCTTGCCGGTGTTTGCGGTGGGCGGCAACTCCGTCTCGCCAAAGAGACCGGGCTGCTCTGCAGGCTCTTTGGGTGCAGCCGCCTTGGCGGGCGGCGCTGCGCGCGGCGTGGTCTTGACTTCGCCAACCGTCTTGCCCGCGGCCGGCGCCGGCTTGGCCGCTGCGGGTTTCCGCGTGGCGGGCTTGCCGCCGCCATCGCCAGGAACCGTGCGCTCTGCTGCGGCGGCCCGTGACGCAGCGGCTTTGATCGTCGCATCCTGCCCTGCCGCAGCCTTTGCCTCGACTGCCTTGGGAGCTGCAGGCCCAGCCGCTGCCTGCGTGATTTGGATCTTGGCTCTTGCTGCCGCAGGCGCTACTTTGCCCGCCGGGGCCGCCGCCGGTTTGGCCTCCTCATTAAGCAGGCGCGGGGCGCTGCTGCGCGCCGGCGGCGCCTCGGCCGGGTCGTTGCCTTCCAGCCAACGGATGGCGACCACCTGCGCACCAGGCGTTGGCTCGGCCACCTGCTTGCCCTGCGACGCGCGCCCCTGGTTGGGTATTTCGGACGACTCGAGCACGCGCGGCGTGGACTTGGGGATGACCAGCGCCAGCAGTTTTGGCAGGCGCGCGGCGGGCAGTATCGCTGCCGCCGTCAACCCACCCGTGCGTGCGCTCAGTTTGTGCGCCGCCACGCCGCCGCCGTTGCGCCCCTGGCGCGGGAAATCGGCCAGCGGCGTGAGTTTGGCAAAACCCTTTTCCGTGTAGGTCATCAGCAGGGCGTCAGCCTCGACCACGCCCGCAAATACAATCTTCTCGTTCCTGCCCAGCTTCATGCCGCCCACACCGCCGGCGGGCAGCCCCATGCTGCGCACCTCATCCTCGGCGAAGCGGATGGCCTGGCCACCGCTGCTCACCAGCAGCAGGTCGCGCGCGCCGTCCGTGCGCAGCGCCCAGCACAGGCGATCCTTGTCGTCCAGATTCATGACAACCGAGCCGCTGTTGACGTTCTCCGTCACATGCGCCAGGCTCACCCGTTTGACGCTGCCCCGCTCGCTGGCGAGCAGGAGGTAGCCGCCGGCGTCATCAGCCGCGGCTGCGCTGCCGCTCTCGACACTCCCCGGCCCGGCGGGACCGGCCACGCGCGGCAGCCTCAGTGCTGCGGTGGCGCGCTCCTTGCGCTCCAGCCCCGTGAACTCCGCCGCCGACTTGCTGTCCGCCTGCAACTCGTGGATGCCCAGGCGCGCGGCGCGCCCCGAATCGGCAAAAACATAGAGCAGATCGCGCGCGTTGGCCTGGAAGAGCGCCGCTTCGGCCCCCTTTGCCGCCTGGCGCAGCGACGTCTGTGTGAGGCGGCCGGCGTCGCTGCGGCGCAACGTGCCGTCGCTGCCGACGCTCACCCACACCTCCTGCTCGGGGAGCAGGTCGTGCGTGGTGTGCGCGCCGCGCGTCAGGTCCACAATCTGCGTACGGCGCGAGTCACCGTACTTCTCCTTGATTTCCAGCAGGTCGCTCTTGATCAGCGCAAGCACTTTGGCGGGGCTGGCAAGCAGCGACTCGAGCCAGGCAATGCGCTTGATGAGCTCGTCGTGCTCCTCCTGGAGCTTCTTGCGCTCGAGCGCGGCCAGCCGCCGCAGCTGCATGTCGAGAATCGCCTGCGCCTGCAACTCGCTGAACTTGAAGTTGGCAATCAGATTCTTGCGCGCCGTGTCCACAGTCTGGCTGCGGCGGATGGTGGCGATGACTTCGTCGAGCAGGTCGAGCGCGCGCAGCAGCCCCTCCACAATGTGCAGCCGCTCCTGGGCGCGCTTGAGGTCAAAGGCCGAACGGCGGCGGATGATCTCCTGCCTGTGGTGGATGAAGTGCTCGAGCATGCGCTTGAGGTTGAGCGTTTTGGGCTGCCCATCCACCAGCGCCAGGAGCTGCATGCCAAAGGTCTGCTGCAGCGGCGTGAACTTGTAGAGGTCGCGCAGCACAATTTTGGGGTCCACATCACGTTTGAGCTCGATGACGACGCGCATGCCCGTGCGGTCGCTCTCGTCGCGCAGGTCGCTGATGCCCTCGAGCTTGCCGTTGCGCACAAGGTCGGCAATGCGTTCGAGCAGCGCGATCTTGTTGGTCTGGTAGGGCAACTCGGTGATGAGGATGCGCATGCGCCCGCGCGTCATCTCCTCGAAGTGCGCCTTGGCCTGCATGATCAGCCGCGCCCGCCCTGTGGAGTAGCCCTGGTGGATGACATCCACCGTCTCGTTGCCGCCACCCTCGGCGCCGTTGCCATTGGCGCTGCCGTTGCGCGCCGCCGACCCGTTGCCCTTCTCGTCATCGCGGAAGCGGTAGACGATGCCCCCCGTGGGGAAGTCCGGCCCCTTGATGAACTCCATGAGGTCGGTGGTGTGTACTTCG